>CAJXZG010000031.1 GCA_913063265.1 uncultured Prolixibacteraceae bacterium
TTCTCTCGTTTTTTTCTGTAAATCATCGCGACGCTGATTTAACTGGTTTTCCTTTTGTTTTAAACGATTTTCCGAATCATTTACTTTAGCACTTTTTTCAACAATGTATTTTTCGTGATCGGCTTTTAATTGCAAAAACTTCTCTTTTGCCTGTAAAACCTTGTCTTTTTTAATCACATCTCCTTCAGCTTTTGCCTCTTCAATTATCCTTTTCTTCTTTGAATTGAGTGCTCTATTCCAAATTACATAGGCCAATGCACCTCCGACCAAAAAGCCTGCTGCAACACCTATTAATATTTCTAATAAATTCATTTTTAAATTTTTAAACAGTTACTAAAAAACCCGTATAAATATTGCAATTAACTTAATTACAACATCTTATACGGGCTTCGATAAATATATTCTCGTAAATAACTTCACTTATTTCCGATTTTTTTCTTTTAAAAAATCCGAAATATCGTCATTTAAATTTTTCAGTTCTTCAACAAAGAGAGTTTTGTCATCGCGTTGTTGCATTTCTGCATTGTTTAAAGCAATTTCAAATGCAGCCATTGCCAATATGTCTTTCGAGTCTTGTTCACCAAATTGCTCGCGATACTTTTGCATAATCTGGTTCACTCTTTTTGCAGCTATTCGATATCTCTCTTCGTCTTTTAAATTAATGGTTAAAGGGTAACTTTTTCCATCAATTTTAATATTTATTCTAATTTTTTTATTGTCCACCAATCATTACTTGTTTAGTAATGCAATACACTTGTCAATTTCCCGTATTAGTTTATTTATTTTTTGTTTCGCTTCCCTGTTTTCGTCAACTCCCGACAAAAGATGGGTTGCTAATCTTAGTTGTTCTATTTTATGACTCAATTCAGATTTTTCCTTCTTTAAAATTTCAATGTCGCTTTTTAATTCCGACACCTGATTTTCCAGCACACTTTTTTCGTTCTCAACGTTCTCAAATTCAACGAAAAACCGCTGTACGTTATCTTTTAAATTAATCAGAAGGTTTTGTTCTTCCTCTGTCATTTTAGCTGCTTTTCAAAGGCAAAGTTAATATTTTTAACCTATTGTAAAAGTCATTAAAAAATATTGAGTGGAAATATTACAAACACATTTCTGTTAAGACCATCTCTAAGAATTTCTTCGCACCAAAACTTTCAGAAAAATTCTTAGGCAAAGAAGTTCTTTGCAGGACTATCGGGATAATTCAAAAAGAAGTGATGCCGCATAAGGATTTCACTGAAAGCCTTTTCAGGAAAGAAATAAGAAATAAATCTACTTCTTGTTCCTTTTATCGAAATAGCCCGCTATGACTTCAAAAAGAACAATTGTATCTATATCTCTTATTTCATTTTTTGGAAGTAAGAAATTTTTGGAGATGGTCTTTAGTAAAGCGGAAAAAATTAAATTTGCCCGAAATTGTTAATAAAACGACAAATCATGCTTAGATACTTTTTTGTTTCCATATTCATCATTTGTAATATTTTTGCTTCATCTCAGCAACCTTATTACACAAATCCTGTAAAAATCCCGATGCTTTTAAGTGGAAGTTTTGGAGAATTAAGAAACAATCATTTTCATTCAGGAATCGATATCAAAACACAGGGAAAAATTAATATTCCGGTTTATGCCGTAGCAGAAGGTTATATTTCGAGAATAGTAGTTTCTCCAACAGGTTATGGCAGAGCTGTTTATATTACACATGACAACGGAACAAGTTCGGTTTACGGACATTTAAACTTGTTCAGACCCGATATTGAAGCCTATGTAAAAAAGATACAATATAAAAACAAATCTTTCAAAATTGATGTTCCTGTAATTCCTGGCATTTTCGATTTAAAAAAGAATGAAATGTTTGCAATGAGTGGTAATTCCGGAAGTTCTCAAGCTCCTCATTTACATTTTGAACTAAGAAACACAAGAAGCGAAAATCCGGTTAATCCCTTAAAACTTGGATTTTTTGTAAAAGACACTACACCCCCAAAAATCATGGGTTTACAGATTACACCAATTACAGATGACTCGCACGTTAATTATTCAATTAATAAGGTGATATACGATGTGGAATTGGTGGATGGTTTATATAGATTAAAAAACAACATTCCTATCCCGGTTTACGGGCAAATTGGTTTTGCAATTGAAAGCAATGATTATTTTGATGAAACACAGAATAAGTGTGGAATAGTTTCAATGGAACTGGTAATTGATGATGTAGTTTATTCAGTTTTTGAAATTAATCGTTTTTCTTTTGATGAATCCCGGAAAATTAACAGTTACATCGATTACGAAGAATTCTCAAAATCGAAACGTAAATTTCAGAGAATGTGGCTTGAACCATGTGCCGGATTGAGTAATTACCAGTATACTGAAAACAATGGAATTTTTGATCCGGGAATTGGTTCCTTACACGACGTAAAAATCATACTAAAGGATTCATATAAAAACACTTCTGTTCTCGAATTTCAGATTGAGAGTAAATACAGAGAAGTACGCAGGAAAAAGCTGGATTACACAAAACTGTTTAAATGCGGCCAAAGAAATTCATACTCAAACGAAGATTTTAGTATAATTCTACCCAAAGATGCATTATACAATAATCTTGAATTTCTTCATATCAAAACCGATTCAGATGATAAATATTATTCAGCAATACATAGTATACACAACGAAAGTGCCCCATTACACAAAAGAGCAGACATAAAACTTAGAACAAAAAATACTGATAATCTGGACACAAAAAAGTTACTCTTGGTTAAAATAGATCCTACCACAGGTAAAATTTCTGCAGCAGGTGGCAATTATAAAGATGGCTGGATAAATTCAGGTATAAGCAGCTTTGGAGATTATGCAGTAGGTATTGATACCATTCCGCCACAAATTAAATCTTTAAGCATTTCTGCAGAACAAACCTTAACTGATAATGACTATCTGAAATTTAAAATCTCAGATGATCTTGCAGGAATTGCAAAGATTGAAGGACTACTGAATGGTGAATGGGCTTTATTTGAATATGATGCAAAAAACGATTTAATTACACATTATTTTGATGATAAAAGGTTCGAACTAAACAAACAACATCAATTTAAATTAACAGTAACAGATTATTCAGGAAACAGTTCGGTTTATGAAGTCAGCTTCTTTAGATAAAATAAAGGCAATTGGAATCATGTCGGGTACTTCACTCGATGGAATGGATTTCGTGGCAGTTGAATTCTCATACAAAAACAAATGGTATTTTGAAATTATTGATGCAAAAACAATTTCTTATTCTACTGAATGGTTTAAAAAACTAAAACACTCTCCAAAATTATCAAAAAAAGAACTCGAAAATTTACACGATGAATATGGATTCTTTATTGGAGAAAAGACAAACGATTTTATAAACTCAATTCATTTTAGCCCTGATTTAGTTTGTTCTCATGGTCATACCGTTTTTCATCAACCTGAACAAGGGTTTACATTTCAAATTGGTAATGGTGAAAATATTGCCAAAACTACCGGAATCAAGACGGTATCAGATTTTAGAACTCAGGATGTTGCATTGGGTGGACAAGGTGCTCCGTTGGTTCCCGTTGGCGACAAGCTCTTATTTTCGGAATATGACTACTGCCTGAATCTGGGAGGTTTCTCCAATATTTCATTTGAGATTGAAAACCGGCGAATAGCTTTTGATATTTGTCCGGTTAACATCATAATAAATCATTTTGCTGAAAAACAAGGATTTAGTTTTGACAAAAACGGAAAACTGGGAAGAAAGGGAAAAATAAATTCTGAGCTTTTAACTGAATTGAACAAAATTGAATTCTATTCTCAAAAAACACCAAAATCCTTAGGTCGCGAGTGGCTTGAGAAGTCATTCTTCCCCGTTTTAGATCATTTTGGAATTGATGAACGGGATAAGTTAAGGACAATTTATGAGCATATTTCCCATCAAATCTCGAAAGTATTAAAAGAAAACTCAAATGTCCTGGTTACAGGAGGTGGAGCTTTTAATCAATTTCTGATTGAACTTTTGAAAAAATATTCAAAAGCTGAAGTTGTACTTCCACCGGATGAAATAATCAATTTTAAAGAAGCATTGATTTTTGCTTTTTTAGGGATTTTAAAAATTCAAGGGAAAAATAATTGCCTTTCATCAGTAACCGGCGCAAAATATGACCACAGTTCAGGAATTATATCTACTCCCTGAATGTCTAAAAACATCTTTTATACAGGATGAATGTCATACTAAATCTGATTTCAAATTCAGAAATTTGATTCAACATCAAATTATTACAAAGATGAAATTCAATCCTGCAAAAGCAATTAACGACTTACAACAATTCGGCGAATTTGGCGGCGTAAACCCCTCAATTACAGACTCATCTACTTATACTTTTATGGAAGGTGAGATTATGGAAGAAACCTTTCATGGTCAAATGAAAGGTTGTTTTTTATATTCACGGCATTGGAATCCCAGTAATAAATACCTGGCCGATGCCCTGGCTGCAATGGAAAATACCGAATCGGCATGGATAACTGCTTCAGGAATGGCAGCAATTACCTGTTCGCTATTGCAACTATGTAATTCAGGCGACCACATAATTACAAGTGTTACTACTTATGGCGGAACTTATGCATTCCTGAAAAACTGGTTGCCCAAATACAACATTGAAGTCTCATTTGTAAACATCACCAATCTGGAAGAAGTAAAAAATGCGGTGCAGGAAAACACAAAAGTAATTTATACCGAGAGTGTTACAAATCCCTTACTGCAAGTCTCCAATATTCCTGAACTGGCAATAATAGCACATAATTGTGGAGCAAAACTAATGGTGGATAATACTTTCTCGCCCATGATTTTTTCACCTGCCAACCTGGGTGCGGATCTTGTGGTTTACAGTATGACCAAATTTATCAACGGCAAAAACGATTGTGTGGCAGGGGCAATTTGTGGTTCCGGCCAATTTATCGATGAACTTTCAAATGTAAATACCGGAACTGCCATGCTACTCGGCCCCGTGTTAGATCCGCTTCGCTCCTCATCTATTTTGAAAAATTTAAATACACTTCATATCAGGATGAAACAACACAGCAAAAATGCATTGTTCCTGGCGAGGGAATTTGAAAAAATGGGATTGAGTGTAATATACCCGGGATTAGAAAAACATCCCCAACATGAGATTCATTTAAAAACAATGAATAAAGAATTTGGTTACGGAGGTATATTGGCAGTTGATTTCGGCACCATGGAAAAAGCTTATGAAATAATGCAAAAACTGCAAAAAGAGAATGTTGGTTATCTTGCTGTTTCATTAGGATATTTCAGAACATTATTTAGCTGCTCGGGACACAGTACCTCTTCAGAAATACCTTTAGACGTGCAAAAAGAAATGGGACTATCGGAAGGTTTGGTTCGTTTTTCAATTGGATTGGACAACGATATTGAAGAAACATTTAAGACCATAAAATCTTGTTTGTAAACGGTTAAACACAAAAACACGAAGGCACGAAGATTTGATTTAAGGCGGTTTTATTCACCCGGTGACTATTGTAAAAAACAGATAGTCACCGGGTGAATTTTTGGGTTAAGCAAGGATGTCATCTTTTAAAAAGATGACATCCCTGAATTGTAGAAAATAATAGCATAAATAATAAGCATCAATCTCTACACGATAAAAATCATTCTCAACTATCCACAAATATTTATCTTTGCTCGCACGAAAAAAATCTAAAATAAATATATGATGAAGAAATTATCAATTTTAGGAGTGCTTGTAATGTCGTTCTTACTTTTAAATCAACAGGTTTCAAATGCTTGTACAAATTTTTTGGTAACCCGCGGTGCCTCAGTAGATGGTTCAACAATGATAACCTATGCAGCTGATGCACATGTGTTATATGGTGAATTATATTATCAACCGGCACAAGATTACCCTGAAGGTGCAATGCGAGATATATATGAGTGGGATACAGGTAAATTCCTTGGTAAAATACCCCAGCCAAGACATACGTATAGTGTTGTTGGTAACATGAATGAATATCAGTTAGCAATAGCAGAAACCACTTTTGGTGGCCGTAAAGAATTGGGTTCACAATCGGGTGCAATTATGGATTATGGCAGTTTGATCTATGTTACCCTTCAGCGCGCCAAGACTGCCCGTGAAGCGATAAAAATTATGACTGATTTGGTGAAAGAGTTTGGTTATTACAGTTCGGGAGAATCATTTTCAATTGCAGATGCAAATGAAGTTTGGATACTTGAATTAATTGGAAAAGGGGAAGGTGAAAAAGGAGCAGTTTGGGTAGCTGTTAAAATTCCTGACGGATATATAAGTGGTCATGCGAACCAGGCAAGAATTACAACTTTCCCGCTTGATGACGAAAAAAATTGTGTTTATGCGCCCGATGTAATTTCCTTTGCACGTGAAAAAGGATGGTTTTCGGGAGAAGATAAAGATTTTAGTTTCTCGGATGTTTATGCACCAGTGGATTTTGGAGCAGCACGTTTTTGTGAAGCTCGTGTTTGGGCAGGATTCAACAAAGTAGCAGATGGAATGGACCAATACAGCGACTATGCCAAAGGTATTGTTCAAATACAGGAAGAAAATAAATTTGCCGGCAACAGAATGCCGCTTTGGATTAAACCTGATAAAAAACTCGATGTTCAGGATGTAATCGATATGATGCGTGACCATTACGAAGGAACAGATTTGGATATGACTGCTGATATAGGTGCCGGACCTTTTCAACTTCCTTACCGCTGGAGATCGATGACATGGGAGGTTGACTCTGTTCAATATTGTCACGAAAGAGCAATTTCTACCCAACAAACCGGATTTTCTTTTGTAAGTCAAAGCAGAAACTGGTTGCCTGATCCCATTGGAGGAATCCTTTGGTTTGGTGTTGACGATACTTACAGTACATGTTATGCACCCATGTATTGCGGAATTACCGAAATACCGGAATGTTTTGAAGTTGGAAACGGCGACATGTTAACTTATAGTGAAACATCAGCTTTCTGGGCATTTAATTTTGTAACCAATTTTGCCTACCTGCGCTACAGCGACATGATTAAGGATGTACAAAAAGTTCAAAGTGAACTGGAAAACAAATATGTTTCTTATGTACCGGTAATTGATAAAGCTGCAGAAACTCTTTATAAAAAAGATAAAAATAAAGCCAGACAATTTATTACCGAATATTCAGTGAATGAAGCCAATAACATGACAGAAAGATGGAAGAAACTAGGACAGTATTTGTTGGTGAAGTATATGGATGGCAACATAAAACGTGAAAAAGACGGAGAGTTTGAAAGAACAGAAACCGGAATGGTGGCAAGCCCTATTTTTGCAGGTTATCCGGAATGGTGGTACGAAGTGATTGCCAAAGCTACAGGCGATGATAAAAAAGTTATCGAGTCGGCTGGGCATTAGACTTCTACAATATTTTTCAACTTGTGATAAGGTCTATACTCTCCCTCATTCCTTTCTTCCGGAAGAGAGGGATGATTGTGACTCAGTTACAATCAGGATGAGTAGATTATTATTTAATTTCAATCATACTATTATTCAAGAATTGAATTATACTGAGAATTTGAAGAGTTGATTAAATATAATTGGATCAATTGAATATCAATCTTAAAATAGTTGGTTAATAGATTTTGACAGATTGATTTTTTTACTATTTTTGCGCGACTTTTAAAGCAATCTCTTTTCTGTCGATGAAAACGGAATACATTGCCAACAATTTTAAAAATACTGAAATGGACTTAATTAAATTCGTAGAAAAGGAATTCGCCGCAGGCAAAGAGCACGCCCAATTTGGTGCCGGCGATACAGTAACTGTAAGTTACAAAATTAAAGAAGGAAACAAGGAAAGAATCCAGAACTTTCGTGGTGTAGTTATACAATTAAGCGGAAGTGGTAATACTAAAACTTTCACAGTAAGAAAAATGTCGGGTAACATTGGAGTAGAAAGAATTTTTCCAATTGCTTCCCCGTTTATCGAATCAATTGAGGTTAATAAACGAGGTAAAGTACGAAGAAAAAGAATCTTCTATCTTCGTGAAAGAACAGGTAAAAAAGCCCGTATCAAAGAAAGAAAGATGTAAATCAAATATTAAGGTCTCTGCAAAGAGGCCTTTTTTTATGCAAAGAATATTGTTATGTATTTGCATTAAAAACAAAAAGAACCGTTTTGTATTTCATCTGGAATAACAAAACGGTTCTTTCTTTTTTGATTTCAGAAAATAGGATGTCATCTTTTCCTTTTTACCTGAATAAAGATTATATCCCTCCTCTTCCAACTTCGAGCTTCTGACTTCGAGCTTTCTTCACCCCTTTAAAAGTTCCTGGGCGGTTTTTAATGTAGATTCCGAATAATTGTCACCACCTACCATTTTTGCAAGTTCAACAATCCTTTCATCAGCATTCAAATGCTTTATTGAAGTAAAAGTTTTTCCTTTTTCCTCGTATTTATAAACCATAAAATGAGCATCGCCTTTGGCAGCAATTTGAGGTAAATGTGTGATATTTACAATTTGAGTGGAATCAGAAAACGATTTAATAATATTCCCCATTTTTAAGGCAATCTCCCCCGACACTCCTGAATCTATTTCATCAAAGATTACTGTTGGCAGAGCTTTTGATTGGCGTAGCAGATTTTTTATTGCCAGCATCAATCGTGACATTTCACCCCCGGATGCTACTTTAGAGATTTCTGAAGGTTCTGAATCAGAATTGGCTGTAAAAAGAAATGATACTGCATCTTTGCCATTTTCATTAAAATCAGAGATTTCTTCATGAACAACTTTTAGTTTTGATTTGCCCATTCCCAAAGATTTTAAATCTGAAATTACTACAGATTCAATCCGGGCAAACGATTTTTTTCTGATTTTTCTTAATTCGCCAGCTTTATTTTCAAGTTGAGAAATAATATTATTAAGCTCCTTTTCCAACAACTGTATTTGATCTTCGTAACCTGCAACCTGATTAATTTTTTCATCAAAAGAATACTGCAAATCCAGTAATTCTTTTACTGAACCAAGATGGTGTTTTTGCTGTAAACTATAGATCAGGTTTAACCTGTCATTGATAAAATCCAGCTTTTCAGGATCATGTTCAATTTCATCTGATAGCTTTTCGCTCTCTTCCAGTATATCTTTTATTTCAAGCAAACTACTTTGCAAGCGTTCGTTTAACTCCGGTATCTCAGCTACATAATCCCTTATATTATCAAGTCTTTTGTAGGCTTCACGTAAGTTCTGAATCACAGAAAACTGTTCATCGTCAAGCAAGTGCTGAAATTCTGAAATAGTACTCTTAATTTCTTCTGCATGACTTAACTTTTCCAGTTGACTTTCAAGTTCTTCCTGCTCGTTTTCCTGAAGTTTTGCTTCATATAACTGGTTAAACTGAAATTGCCAATAATCAAGATCGGACTGTTCTTTTTCGCTTTTAGCCTTTATATTCTTTAATTCCTTTTGTAAGTCGATGTATTGATTATATAATTTTCGATACTGAACTAAAATTTTAAAAGCATTTGAAACCGTATCTACCAAATCGAGCTGAAACCTGCGACTGCTTAGATTCAGATTTTGATGCTGAGAATGAATATCAATTAACTTCAATCCTAACTCACGCAATGTTTTCAGATTTACGGGTGTATCATTAACAAATGCCCTTGATTTACCTGATACAGTAATCTCTCTGCGTAAGAATGTGGTATGCTCATAATCAAGATCATTCTCCTCAAAAAACAATTGAATCCGGTAATTTTTGATTTCAAAAACACCTTCGACAATACATTTCTTCGATTTGTCTTTTAAAATTGATAAATCTGCACGATTTCCCAGAATCAAACCTAAGGCTCCCAATATTATTGATTTCCCTGCGCCTGTTTCACCGGTAACAGAATTAAGTTTCGGGTGAAAATCTATCGCCAGGTTATCGATTAAAGCATAATTTGAAATGGTAAGTTTGGCCAGCATGATTTTTTACAACTCTTCTGATTCTTCTATTTTGGCATATTTATTTCCATTTGAAGGATCGATTTCATTTAAAATTGTCACCACCCGGTTACGTTCGTCCGGGTACGATTTTGAAAATACTTTAACCAGCTCATCAGCCTTGGCGTCAAAAAACATTTGCAAAATATAGGTAGAAGGCTTTCTTCTGAATACTTTCTGCAGATCGCGTAAAGATGTTGCTATGGTAGCTCTACCCTCTTCAGCCCTTTGTGACATCATATCTAAACCATGCCTGTGATAATTGTACATACACTTCCTAAAATCCGAGTACGACCTGTTTAGAATATTCTCAACAAGCCAATAACGGTTTCTTTCGCTTTCAAAAGATTTCCATCCTTTTGCCGGAGAATTTTGTGAATTATTTACAATTGCCTCTGCTTTATCGAAAAACGGAGTTCCACCCTCCAGTGAAAAAGAATCATAACTGTAGCCTAAAATGATGTATGCATAATATGCCAGAATATTTGTAAGATTATCGCGGTTAGATGTTTCGTTAAATTCAAGTGGCTGAAATTCAACATACTGGCAACGAAAATCATTATCCTTTATATTCAGCAGAGTAGTTTCATAACCTGAGTCAAACACAGGTCGTGTTAATTGTACCTGGATTGATCCACGAAATTCATCAGCAGAAATCTGTTCGTCAAGAACGATTAAAATATTACATTTTAGTTTTTCATCATAGCTGTATACATGGTCAGTCCATTTTCTGGTATTCATAAACTCATAAATATCAGATTGCATGGTTCTGAATAAGTTCTGATTTGCACCCTGAATTTTCTGGTGAGAAATAGATACATTACAACGAAGCTCTTGTGAATATGACCCACCAGAGACAAACAAAATAAGTATGATTAGCCAAAAATACTTCATAAATACCCTAATATTTGAATTTATAAAAGTAAAAAAATTAAAGATTGAAGCTGTTATTCTAAAATTGATTTAATTTTATTTACAATATCAACGGCCACTTCTTTCTTACTTTTTAACTCAAAATTCTGTTGATTATTGTTTTTATCAATGATCGTTATTTTATTGGTATCCACCTCAAAACCTGCACCCTTTTCATTTAACGAATTTAATACAACAAAATCGAGATTCTTTTTTACCAGTTTTAATTCAGCATTCCGGATTTCATCGTTTGTTTCCAGAGCGAATCCCACTAAAATCTGTCCCGGTTGCTTTGCTTCGCCCAATGATTTTGCGATATCCTTTGTAGGTTTTAATTCAAGATTCCAGTTTTCCTTTCCTCTTTTGGTTTTCATTTGCTCAACAAAAGCGGGAGTAAAATCGGCTACAGCTGCAGTTAATATTGCCCCGTCTGTATCTGGAAATTTTTCCAAACATTCCTGATACATTTCACCGGCTGATTTAACCTTAACAACTGTGATTTTCTTTTTTAAGGTTGTAAGATTTACAGGCCCTGAAACAAGAACAACTTCTGCTCCCCTGTCGGCCAGATTCTCAGCAATGGCATATCCCATTTTTCCTGAGGAATAATTTCCAATAAACCTGACGGGATCAATCTTTTCGTGAGTTGGTCCGGCATTAACCAAAAACTTTTTTCCTTTCAGGTCACCATTTTCACCGAAATGTTCGATTACAATTTCTACAATATTTTCCGGTTCTTCCATTCGTCCCTTGCCCGATAAACCACTGGCTAATTCACCTTCAGCGGGCTCAATAATTTTATTGCCATAAGATTCAAGTACTGTAAGGTTTTTATGTGTTGAAGGATGAGCAAACATATCCAAATCCATAGCCGGAGCTATTAACACCGGACATTTTACAGACATATAAGTTGTAACCAGCATATTGTCTGCCTGGCCGTTTGCCATTTTTGAAATGGTGGACGCTGTTGCAGGTGCTACCAACATAATATCTGCCCATAATCCCAAATCTACATGGCTGTTCCATGTGCCGTCGTTAGCACCAAAAAACTCACTAACCACTGGTTTATTTGACAACGCAGATAAAGTTACAGGGGTTATAAACTGTTTTCCCGCTTCCGTAATTACAACCTGTACCTCAGCACCTTCTTTTACTAATAAACGCAAAAGCACAGCCGCTTTATAAGCAGCTATGCTTCCGGTTATTCCTAAAATTATTTTTTTACCTTCAAGCCTCATAGGCATTGAATTTATAGTTTTGGCTTGTTTTCCCTGCTTGGATTTCTGTGGTAAATTTCAGTATTTTTTAATTCTTCAAATGCAATTAACGTTGGCTTTGGCATTCTTTCGTAAAATTTTGAAATCTCAATTTGTTCGCGGTTTTCAAAAATTTCTTCGAGGTTATCACTGTAAGAGGCAAACTCCTGTAACTTCTGATTTAATTCTTCTTTTAATTCAGAGGAAATTTGATTTGCTCTTTTAGCCAATATCATCACAGTTTCGTAGATGTTACCGGTTTCCTGTGTCAGCAATTCCAAATCACGTGAAATTGTAGTATTTGCAGCTTTTGTTTTTTTGTAATCCATATTAATTAATAATTGTATCGTCGTTATAATAATTTAACATTTCAGAGGTAACTTTGTGAAATTTCTCAGCATCCTTTCTGTGTTTACTTTCCGGAAATTCATCAATAAAACTAAAATATTCATCAAGAGCGCTCGATAAACGTTCCTGTCTTTTATCAAATATACTTCCAATAGCCAGTAGATATTTCGATTCGAGCAACATAAACATTAACTCTTCTCTGTATTTCGAGTCAGGGTATTCATTTAAGCAGTTGGTTAAAGCTATAACAGCAGCTTTATAATTTTCAAAATCGTAATACAATTTAGCACTTAAATATGCTTTGTACACCAATTTATCATTTAATTCATCTATTAAACTATTGGCATCCTCAACCATATCGTTGTAAGGATATAAATTAACATACAACTGTAAAGCATCAATTGCTTCCTGGGTAACACTCTGATCCAGGCGGGCTTTTGGAGACAACAAATACGAACAATACCCATCCATAAAATAAGACTCCTCAGCATATTCACTCATCGGAAACTCCTTAATAATCGACCTGAAATAGTGACCCGCCATTAAATAATCTTTTTGTCCAACAAGGCTTTTGGCATAATAATAATAAATCTTGTCGGCCCGGTTGGTTCCCCGGTAAATATTTACGAGCTCTTTTAAGAGAGTTCCTGAACGCACATATTCACCTTCCTCGTAATATTCAATGGCTTTTTTGTATTTATATTCGTAATCGGTACTTTTTACAATTTTATTGTAGCTACTGCATGAACTCAATACAATTGAAACAAAAAGAACCAAAAACGTGTAAAAAATTCTGGTTTTCTTAAACATGGCGCAAAAATATACTTTTTTTAAATACCTGAAACCTTTTAACAGGTTAATTTTAAACGTAATTTATTAATAATTGTTTTCTGTAGCTTATTCATTTTTAGTTTTATACGACTAGCGTAGTAAAGAAAAGGAGGTAAAAATAGAAATGATTTTCAGAGTAAAACCATTTGTTAGAAAAAATTAACTCATTTGCCTGAAATTTAAAAAAGTTTACTTTTGCAGGGTTATAAATTATTAAAATATACAACGTGGATATATTTGCAAAATTCAGAAACAATAAGGGTGATATTGGCAAATGGATGGACCAGATTCATGGTTACTTTGCATTTCCTAAACTTGAAGGTGAAATCAATGCCAGAATGAAATTTCGTGGCAAGGAAGTTTTAACCTGGAGTTTGAACAACTACCTTGGTCTGGGAAACCATCCAGAAGTAAGAAAAGCAGATGCTGAGGCTGCTGAACAATACGGTATGGCCTATCCAATGGGAGCCCGTATGATGTCGGGACAAACAGCAAAACATGAGCAACTGGAGCGTGAACTGGCAGCTTTTGTTAGTAAACCGGATGCTTTCCTTTTAAACTACGGATACCAGGGAATGGTTTCAGCAATTGATACCCTTGCAAGCCGTAATGATGTAATTGTTTATGATTCAGAATCGCATGCATGTATCATGGATGGCGTTTTTCTTCATAAAGCAAAGGGAGGGAAAAGTTTTGTATACCAACATAACGATATTGAAAAGTGTCGTAAGATGTTGGGTTTTGCAACCAAACGTGCCAAAGAAACCGGAGGCGGTATTTTGGTAATTACCGAAGGTGTATTTGGAATGACAGGTCAGGTTGGTAAACTGGATGAAATAGTAGCTCTGAAAAAGGAATTCGAGTTCCGTTTGTTTGTTGACGATGCACATGGTTTTGGGACGATGGGGCCTACAGGTGCAGGTGCAGGTGAACACTTTGGGGTTCAGGATGGAATCGACCTTTACTTTGGAACTTTTGCAAAAGCAATGGCCGGAATAGGTGGATTTATTGCATGTGAAACAGATATTTGCTATATCCTCAGATACAATATGCGTTCGCAAACCTTTGCAAAATCGCTGCCGATGACCATGACTATTGGAGCATTAAAACGTTTGGATATGATTCGGACTATGCCGGAATTGCGCGAAAAACTCTGGACCGTTGTAAATGCACTTCAAAGCGGACTAAAAGAAGCAGGTTTCGACTTGGGAAAAACCAATACCCAGGTTACTCCCGTTTATATGAAAGGTGGTGAAGAAGAAGCAACACATATGATTTATGACCTTAGGGAAAACTATGGTATTTTTTGTTCGATGGTGGTTTACCCTGTTATTCCAAAAGGAGAAATCCTGCTGAGGCTAATTCCTACAGCAATGCATACTTTGGAAGATGTGGAAATTACATTGGCTGCATTTAAAGAAACCCATAAAAAATTGGTTGCAGGTGAATATAAATCGAACGAGGTTGCAAAAGTTGAAGTTGATAAATAATTGAAATTATAAGATATAAAAAAGGGAGCATTTAGCTCCCTTTTTTAGTATGTTCTATTAACTAACTAAGAATGTTTCTCAGATAAATATCTTTCAGCATCAATGGCGGCCATACATCCCGAACCCGCTGCAGTTACTGCCTGCCGGTATTGATCATCCTGAACATCACCACAGGCAAAAACTCCTGCAACATTTGTTTTTGAAGTACCCGGAATCGTCTGAATGTAACCAACATCGTTAGTTTTCAGATAATCTTTAAAAATATCAGAATTTGGTTTATGTCCGATTCCAAGGAAAAATCCATCAATCTTTATTTTTATTTCTTCTTCATTCTCTTCTCCCTTATTCTTTACCAGGGTTGCTCCTTCAACAATATTATTATCGCCAAACAATCCTTTGGTTTGATGTTTCCAGAGAATTTCAATATTTTTTGTTTTCATTGTTCTTTCCTGCATTACTTTTGAGGCACGCAATTCATCACGACGAACAATCAAATATACTTTTCGGCAAAGGCCTGCCAGATACATTGCTTCCTCAGTTGCAGTATCTCCACCTCCAACAACAGCCACATCTTTTCCCCTGTAAAAAAATCCGTCACAGGTAGCACATGCTGAAACTCCTCCTCCTGCATATTTTTCCTCATCAGGTAAACCCAGGTACTTCGCAGTTGCACCTGTTGCAATAATTACAGTTTCCGCTTCAATAAGTTTTGAATCATCAATCCACACCTTATGAACATCACCTGAGAAATCAACTTTGGTAGCCATTCCCCATCGAACATCGGTACCAAAACGTTGTGCCTGCTTTTTAAGGTCTTCCATCATAACCGGACCGGTAACACCTTCAGGATAACCAGGATAGTTTTCAACTTCAGTAGTTGTTGTTAACTGTCCTCCCGGTTGAAGACCTTCGTACATAACAGGACTTAAATTTGCACGGGAAGCATAGATAGCAGCAGTATAACCTGCGGGCCCCGAACCTATTATCAAACATTTTACACTTTCAACATCAGTAGGCTCTGTAGTTGAATTTTCGTTTTCATTTATATCAAGTGGTTTAAACATAACTCTTAAAATTTTTGTTGAACAAAAGTACAAAACATCTTCAATCTCACGCATTAAATTCTATTGATAATTATTAAGCATTAATAGACAAAACTTATATTTTTAGTCCATTTGTACCAACTTTATTTATTATCCTTTTCACTAAGTCTCGTAACTTATTGGTCTACAAATCGTAGTAAATATTTTACCTAAACAATTCTTATGTTTTGTGGTTCTTTTTATAATGTTACTTCTATCTTAAGAGGTACTTGAGTTTGCGTTCAAACAATTATCAAATATCAGAAATTATGAAAAAATATGTACTTATTTTCGGGCTATCGATAGTGATTTTATCTACCCTGGCGTTTGAGATTCTAAGTAGTGGAGGTAAGTCGGGTTATACTAATTCACCCGGTGAAAACAACTGCACAAGTTGTCATTCGGGAACATTAAATTCAGGCCCGGGTTCAGTGGAAATAAAATCGGATCCATCTATGGAGAACGGATATACGCCTGGTTCTGTTTATTCAATGACAGTTACAGTAACTCACAACGATTCGCCCAATAACGGTAAATTTGGATTCGCTCTCGAGGCGCTTTTTGATGATGGTTCCAATGGTGGTAAACTGGCTGTTAGCGATGCAGACAAAACTCAGATTCAGGTCGCCAGTATCAACGGTAATAATCGTGATAACATTATTCATACCGGCAGTGGTAATACCGGACCCAACTCACAGGATTTTACCTTTGACTGGACCGCACCAGATACAGGGGATCAGACTGTTACCTTTTATGCAGTGGGAAATGCAGCAAACAATAATGGAAGTTCTTTTGGAGATTACATATATGCAACAACACTGGAGGTAAAGTCTACCACCACAAACATTACGGCTGATGAATTTTCAAATGAAGTAAAGGTTTTTCCAAATCCTTCAAATGGAATATTTACATTGGAAACAGGAAATTTTAAACATACATCTTTTGATTTGAATATTGTAAATACAAATGGTACAATTATTCATCAAGCGATTGTGGACAAATCCAGTAGTCAAATCGATTTAAGGATTTACCCAAAAGGAAATTATATACTTAGGTTATCAGATCAAAACGAAATCATCACAAAAAAAATAAGTATACAATAGCAGAAAGTTATAAGCAGAGACATATAAACCGGGATATTAAAAATCCCGGTTTTTTTATTATGAAAAATGGGAACATTATATTATTTTTGCGAACCACAAAATTCATTTCGGGATGTGGCGCAGTCTGGCTCCGAATTGTTCGAGAGTCTTAAAATATATTGAAACAGCTAAAAATCGGGATGTGGCGCAGTCTGGTAGCGTACTCGTCTGG
Organism: uncultured Prolixibacteraceae bacterium; assembly: GCA_913063265.1. Classification (GTDB taxonomy): domain Bacteria; phylum Bacteroidota; class Bacteroidia; order Bacteroidales; family Prolixibacteraceae; genus Draconibacterium. Next base: position 17,219 of record CAJXZG010000031.1, read on the forward strand.
GGGGCGAGGGGTCGCAAGTTCAAATCTTGTCATCCCGACAAATTAAAAATTAGATAATAGTAAAAGCCTGTAGATTTTAGCAATTACAGGCTTTCTTCTTTTTTATGAATTTTCCGAAAACAAGCACTTACTTTTATTCTTCCCCCACCCAAAATACAGAACTTACAGCTTCAAGCTTTAATTTGTATTTGGTAAAATTTTGTGTTTTATTATTATCAATCGACTCTGTTTTTTCAAGTTTTGAAATATTTCCGTTATGAGGATTCCAACTTTGCAAAACAGAATTTCCCTTAAGAATTACTTCTGTTTCAATTATTTCATTACTCGAATTGGTAAAAAAGTAAATATGCTTTCCATCTTTTATTTTATGGATGTAGTTGAATTTGCCAAAATCAGTAGTTAAAACCGGATTAGGATGAAACTTGACATTAAGCTCCAATTGTTCGTCCAGTATTTTCTGAATATTGTCTTTATCAGGTTCAGGAATATGAACAGCAAAACCACCATTTGAATTAGAATTCCTCCTAATTTCTCCGGAATTTTTGGATAAAGGATTAACATTAAAAATTTGTAATACCAAATCAACAACTTCATTGTTTTTGCCTACTTCCGAAGATTTAAATGGCAGTTGAGTAGTTGAAATGATTGTCCCGCCCCTGTCGTAAAAAGATTTCAACTTTTTTAAAGTTTGATACGAAATGGTTTTGCAACCGGTTAAAAACATTACTTTATATTCCTGATAATTTTCTGTATTTTTTAGTTGAATTTTTCCATTTTCAACAACATATTTTTCGTCTAAAAAAAGTTCAGGATGTACAAATGTAAAATCCCTTCGTATATCGTTTGTTAGCAATCCACTTATGTCCTGATAATCGGTTTCCGGTGAAACATAAAATCCTTGTCGAATATTTTCCGGATTATCAAACACAAAATGACCTGCCAACTCCTCAAAGGGATACATTACACCAATTTCGGAGACTCTTCTTCCTCCCTGTAGTAGCAAACAAGCCCGTCCAACAAAACTGGAATATGAAGGCAGTGCAGGAGCAATTTCCTCATTGTACGGAGAAACCAATGGTGAAATGTAAACCTTTTCAGGATTGTACCACATGCCATGAGGAATGACAAAATTTACCCCTCGTGTAAAACTTTCAAACATTGGCCGGTAAAGCATCAGCGAATCGAAATGTTGGTCACGTTCACGAAATGCACCGTAAATTTCAGTAGAAACTACAGGACGATCGTAGTAATCGGCTGCCGAACTAATTAATTTGTGACCGTTTTGACCAAACTGGTATTTGATAATTACATCAAATAGCGGTATTTGTGTATAACGGTAAAACTTAAAAATATCAGCGTTCATATCGATTGGCGTTGGATCGTAATTACCCGGAGGATGGCCGGTGCTTTTTAATCCATGATTTTCATTCCATTCGGCTGCCAATTTTGGGAATCCTTCGGCCAGAAGTTCAGCACGCGTACTATAAAATGCATTGCGTACTGATTGTGTTTCAGGGCCAATATCATACCAAAGCGCAGGATAATAAGGTTTTGGATCATAACCATGCAACTCCTCAAATTTCTCATTAAATTTTCCGGTCCAGGTTCTCGGATGCCGCCAGAAACCTACATCATCAAAGAAGGTTTTTTTAATTGTGTTGCCAAAATACGAACTAAACTTTTCAGCGTATTTGTCGTATGTCAGTTTAATCATTTCGCGTACAGCAAAAGTATCCAGGTAATCCACAACCGGATAAGCTTTGTGCCAACTGTCTTTTACCATCGGAAACAGGAATATTTTCCATTTCCCTTTTGGTATCTGCCAGATTATTACTCCCTCTTTAAAATAGTTACTTATTTCAATTCGTTCCCCCGTTTCAACATTCATTGCAACGGCTGACATTAACTGAACCGCTTGAATTGTATCATGAAACACATTTGGACCCGAGATTTCAAATTCTATTTTATCCAATCTTTTCATGGTATGTTCCGGAAATAATTCCCCCAGTTTACCACCTGCCATTCCTGTTGGAAAATCATTATCATCGTATAAAATAATTTCCATACCTAATTCCCCGGCTATGTCAATCATATCCTGGTATCTGTCAAAATATTCATCAGTCTGAAATTGAGGTGTTGTTCCTGGTTTTGTCGGGCTTTTTTCAGCAAGTGGCAAAAGGCTTACACCGGAGAATCCTGCGTCCCTGGCATCTTTCATTTGTTGCCTGATTCCTTCTGTGGTAAGCTCCCCGTTAATATGCCAGAAAGGCATTGGTTTAAACTGATCAGGAGGATTTTTGAAATTCTTTTCCAGTTGATTTGAACAACTAAATAGAAAGAAAGTGAATAAAAAGATGAGTAAACAGATTTTCATGTTACAGGTTTAGTTTCAGGTTTATATTATTTAAAAGCGATAAGTTTCAACATGGACTAAATTACAAAGTTCTAACTCAAAAATTTCTTCCTTAAATCTTCCACCTGTTCTTTATTTATGGGAACTAATTTTCCCAAAGATGCCCCCATAATAAGTGATTTTGCACTAAATTCTGCAACTTCCAGTTTATCAAATGTTCCCAGCAAATTATCTCCGGTAACTAAAACCGAATCATTATTAATAATTACAGCCGGTGTATTTTCTGAGAGTGTTTCGAGAATAGCTTCTTCACCCGCAAAGTGCGTACCGAAAGGCATATTAGGAATATCCTGCAAGAAAATCCAGCTTTCAGGTATAGTACGGACATCAATTTTTTCTCCCGTAATACTAAATCCCATTAGATATGTTGTTTGTGTTAAAATAATGGAATTTACATGAGGAAACCGTTTATAAATTTCCCGGTGTAACCAGGTTGACCTGCTTGGTAATTTCCCTCGTTCCCGTTTGCCGTCTCTAATCTGTACGATGTCTTTATTTTGAATATCCCATCTTGCCACATTGGTCGGCGTTATAAGAAAATCATTGTTTTTCCATCGCACGGATACTGTTCCATACGAACTAATCATCAATCCCTGCTCACAGGCACGATGAACTATTTTCCTGATATTTTCACGAATAGCACGTTCATCGGATGGATATTCAACATTTTTTTGCTCAGGTAAAAGACGAGGAATCTGTTTCTCAAAATTTTCAATTTGCCTATCTGTCAGATAGTTTGGGATTCCTATTGTATTTCCGAAAATGAGTGTACGGGCACAAAATTCCATGGTTTCGAATCGCTGGAAAGTATCACTTAAATCTTTTCCACCAACCACAGTACCATGATTTTCCATAATAACTGCGTTCACTCCTTTTTTAAATTCTTCGGCAATAACCTCTCCCAATTCATTACTTCCGGGTAAAGCATATTCCGCATAGCCAATCGGACCACAAACATTTTTTGCCTGTGGTAAAACATTTGTATTTGGAATTTGACGGACAATACTAAAGGAAACCAAAGCCGGAGGGTGTGCATGTATTACAGCTTTTATTTCGGGTCGGCATTTATATATGGCAATATGGAATGGGTATTCAGAAGACGGTTTATGTCTTCCTTCGATACTGCCATCTTTTCTGACACATATAATGTCTGTGGGGCGCAATGTTCCTTTATCAATTGCCGAAGGTGTAACCCAAACATCACCATTATCATCTATAATCGAAATATTTCCTCCCGAAGTTGTTGTCATTCCACTACGGTAAATCTTATCTATAATCAGGATTATCTGATCACGCGGATGCATCCACTTTGTATTTAATTTTCTCATAACCTGAATTTTAATGTAACATTTTTTGAGATTGTTTTGAATTTTATTCAAACAAAAAAGCACTAAATAATACTGTTATTAATCCTGCAGGATACTACCCTACAGTTCTGTGGTAAATAAATGTTGGCTAAATTTTTTATTTCTTTGAATAAAAAACCTCTCTCACTCTAATAAAGATCAATATCATTATTGAGCAAAAGAGGTATCACTTAACTATGAATTAATCAATAAATTATCAGTTTCGTTTTGAAAGAACTTCTTTTTCGTAAGTCTGAATATCCTTTATATAATCCATTCCGGTTGCAACACCTTCCTGAAGACAGTAGTAGTCCCAAACCGCTGCAAAAGGCATTGTTTTTAACTCTTCCAACATGGCAAGACGCTCGAAATTTTTACCTGCTTCTTCCATTTCAATCAATTCCCTGGTGGGTTCCAAAGCTGCAATAAGAAAGGCTTTCATTGCTGCACGTGTGCCTGTTACATAAGCACCAATTCGGTTTATAGATGCATCAAAGAAATCCAATCCTATATTTACCCTGTCTAAAAAATCATTGCGCATAATTTCAGATGCAATTAACTGAACATCTTCATTCAAGGTAACCACATGGTCGGAATCCCAACGTACAGGACGTGTGACATGTAATAAAATCTCATCAATAAACTGCAGACATGAAGATATTTTATCTCCTACCTGTTCAGTAGGATGAAAATGTCCGTTATCCAAACATATTAATTTGTCGTTTTTAATTGCGTATCCCAGATAAAAATCGTGCGAACCAACAGTCATAGACTCTGCTCCTATACCAAACAATTTACTTTCAACTGCATCTTTCATATGTTCTTTGGGATATTCAGTTTCCATTGCTTCATCCAAAGATTTTTTTAAGATAGTGCGTAAACCATTTCTGTCAACCGGAGTATCTTTTGTTCCATCCGGAATCCAGGTATTATGTACACAGGGTGTTCCCAGTTGTTTGCCTATTTCTGCTGAAATTGCACGACACCGTTTCAAATGTTCAACCCAGAATTTACGGTTTTCTTCATTTTTACTCGATAATGTCAAACCATCAGCTGCTCTGTCGTGTGAGAAACAAGATGCATTAAAATCCATACCGATTTCCTGTTTTTGACACCATTCGATCCAGCTTTGAAAGTGTTTTATTTCTATTTGGTCGCGATCAACTTTTTCACCCTTAAAATCGCCATAAATAGCATGAAGATTTAAACGTTGTTTTCCGGGTAGAAGTGAAAGTACTTTCTCCAGATCGGAACGCATTTCGGCTATTGAAGTGGCTTTTCCGGGGTAATTACCCGTTGCCTGAATACCTCCGCCTGAAAGTTCTGCATCGGGTGTTTCAAAACCACCTACATCATCGGTTTGCCAGCAATGTAAAGATATATTTACATCTTTCATTTTTGAAATAGCAGCATCAGTATCTACGCCTATTGCAGCATATTGTTCTTTTGCAATTTCATATGCTTTTTTAATTAGTTCGCTCATGATATTATTTTTTATTGATTACTTTTTATTGATTAATTATTCCATATAAAAAACTTCTTCCAACTGAACAGAAACCGGTGAATTATCTGAATTTGTTTCCATAATATCTTTCATATAAGCCCACCATTTTTGTACGATTTCTGTTTGGCCCAAATCCTGAGAACCTCCATCCCCGCTTACCTTCTGAAAGGCAAAAAGAATATTGGTTTCTTCATCCAAAAAGATAGAATACTCACTCACTCCGGCTTCTTTTAAAAGCTTTTTTAACCCGGGCCAGATTTCATCATGCCGCTTTTTATATTCTTCTTTTTGACCTTTGTTTAGGTACATTTTAAAAGCCAGTCGTTGCATACTTTTTGATTTTAATTAAGAAAATCACTTTTGGCAATACCCATAATTACTACCGACATCAGAATTAATCCTATTCCCCAGTAAATTGTGCTTTTTGTATTTTTAGAAACACCTGCCCATTCTTTACGCCAAAAGCCCCAAAAGTTAGCTGTCAGAATAATAGTTGACATGTGTAAAATCCATGAACTGGCTCCATTTCCAATCTTTGTCTCGCCCATTCCGTAAAAGAAGAATTGTAAAAACCATGTGGTTCCGGCCAATGCGCAAAAGAGGTAGTTTTTTAATAATGGAGTTTCACTGTTGATGAAATCACTGCCAGTTCTATTTTTTATTATCAGAGCTACCGACCAAATTAAATTGGTTGTTAAACCTCCCCAAAGAATAACCAGAAAGATGATGTTGTTCTCGAACAGGTATTTGCCATCGCTCACAAAAGCAAAATTATTTGAAACAGCTATTTCGCGAACAGCCTCTCCCATCTCTTTGCCTGCATCGATACCAAAACTAAAAAAGGCACTCAATACTCCTGAAATAACAGCTATAATTAAACCGGTTGTTAATTTAAACTCACTGTTTACACCCTCTTTTACATTGGCAAGTTCTTTATCCTTCATCAGGCCTGCTTTTCCGCATAACACTATTCCAACCATCAGAACTAATATTCCGAAAAGAATAATTCTTCCACTTCTTGTAGCAAGCATATCAGTAAACGAATCCCCTGCTGGTAAAATTTCTCCTAAATTTCCTATATTACGAAGAATTGGTAAGCCTAATGAACCAACCAGGGAAGTAATTCCAAGTAATACAGAATTACCCAAAGACATTCCCAGGTAACGAATCCCCAGACCATACGTAAGTCCTCCGATACCCCACAATACTCCTAAAATATAAGTCAAACGGATCGTTGATGAATCGGTTGAACTTAAAATATCCTGCCATCCGGGAGAAGTTAGTGCTGTTGCTATGTATGGCATTATTAACCATGAAAAAAGACCTCCAATGATCCAATAAATTTCCCAACGCCATTTTCTAACCAGATTGAAAGGCATATACCAACTTCCTGATGATGCACCACCAAGGGAGTGAAAAAAAATTCCGAGAATTGCATTCATAGTTCTAAGTCTTAAGTTTTATTGATTTTATGTTATTTATAAGAAGCTTTCTAAAAATTGTTAAATCATATAATTATGCGCCTTTTTCATTTATACTTCTGCAAAATTTCGTTAAATAACTCGTGCTATTCACGTCAATTTTGCCTTGTCTAAATAAAAAATCCATCATAATTCTTTAAATAAACAAAATTTAGACAGCTTCTAAGATTCCAAAAATATTGGTAAAACAAGATATTGACAATAGCAATTTTGGCATTTTTTTTATATATTTTGACACTATTTTTATGAAAGATTATTTTAAATACTTAACAAGTGCGGAAGAAGATATTAACTGGGGATTATATCTGAATGTTGCCGGAACAGCCAGAATTTTACCTAAAACAATGTACCCTCCCCAGGAGCACCCATCAGAATATTATTTTAACTGGGAAACGGGCAGGGTATTAAAAGAATATCAGCTCAATTATATTACAGAAGGTACTGGTATTTATGAGAATAAATATGGTAAATTCCAGATAAAACCGGGAAGTGTAATTTTAATTATTCCAGACGAATGGCATCGTTACAGGCCAATACGGACAACAGGATGGACAGAAAATTATATTGGCTTTAATGGTCGGATAGCCATAGATTTATTAAAAAATAAAATATTTACACCAACGCAACCAATCATAAACTGTGGAATTAGAGAAGAAATAATTGACACATATTTAAAGATTTTTGATTTGGTTGAAAAAGAGCGTCCGGGATTTCAACAAGTGGCTTCCGGAATGGTTGTAAAATTATTGGGTTATATAGTATCATTTGAAAAACGTAAAGAGTTTTCCGGTAAACCTATTGCCAAGGTAATTGAACAGGTACGTTTTTTAATGCGTCAGAATATTGAAACTGAATACAATATGGAAGAGCTGGCACGGGATCATAACGTTGGATATTCCTACTTTAGAAAGATGTTCAAAAAATATACTGGTGTTTCACCTGCGCAGTATCACCTTCAGTTAAGAATGATTAGAGCTAAAGAACTACTGGTTTCTACTGATAAAACAATAACTGAAATAGCATATCAACTGGGATTCCAGAATATCTATCATTTTAGCCTGCTATTTAAAAAGAAGATAGGAAGAAGTCCGTCGGATCTTAGAAAAGGGATTAATTAAGAAATGAATAAATACCAAATTAAAAAGAATCTGGCAAACTGAATTGGATTGATATTTTTGCAGGATAAATTTTATTTGCGTTTGAATAAGTTTTTAAAAAAATATTTCCAAAACCGTTTTTTTGCTTTGTGAATGGGTTGTGGAAACTGTATAACATATTTAAAACTTCTGACATTTATTTCTTCCATGTTTTCTTTATTATTGGCAGCAAGTATCACCAAACCTTTAAAGCTTTCTATACGTTTAAGCAAAAATGACACATCTGAATTGCTGAACCTATCATGAGAATCTTTTACCTTGCTTCGTTTACCAAACAAAGCATCAGCCTCATCAAAAAAGAGTATTACTTTTGATTTCTCAGCGATTGTAAAAATTCTATTCAGGTTCTTTTCCGTTTCCCCGATATATTTATTTACAAGACTGGACAAATCAACCCTGAATAAATCTTCTTTTAATTGATTGGCTATTAAATTGGCTGCCATAGTTTTTCCTGTCCCTGAAGGTCCTGCAAACAATACAGTAATTCCTTTTTTATTCAGATTAATATCTTCATCCTTTACCACTGATTTAGTTTCTTTAGCTTCACTTATTACCTTTTTTAATTGATTTTGCACAATTTTTGGTAAATCGTTTGCTTTTTGTTCAATGGGATATTTGGAGTATTGACCTTCTTGCAACAGATTTTCTTTCCTGAATAATTCAAAATCTTTATCCGATTTTTTCATAGGAGTATATGTTGATTCTTATGCAATTTAAGGAACTACACACCAAAATACAAAAGATTGAATATTGCATCTACATCACAACTGATAAAAAATATATTGATTCACGAAATATTTAAGGAGAACATCTTGCAGTTTTTTTTTAACAAGGTATTAACGCATCTTTAAAACAATGGGGAATTTTGTTTTCATTTCTATTTGAAGAACATATTCCTTCCTGCAAAAAATTTCAAAAATTTAGAGATCAATCACTTGTGATAAGCAAAAATTGAATTTATTGTTTTTTATACTTAGAGAATGATTAAAAATAATCCAATTGTTCTATTATTCATTACTGCTTAGATTTGATATTGGAAATGCTTTTGTAGCCTCACCGGCATATAAACTTACATGCGGGAATGGAATTTCAATTCCGGCCTCTTCAAAGGCAAGTTTTATCTCCTGAAATACAGAATTTTTAACAGCAAGAAAATTTGTTTTCTCAAACCAAACACCTAAAAGGACATTTATTCCGCTGTCTCCAAAAGTTTTAAAAGTTATCAGGGGTTCAGGTTCGTCTAAACAAAGTGGATTTTCCTTTGCCACCTTTTGCAATACCTCTTTTACTTTTCCCAAATCTTCCTTGTATGCTACGCTTACATCTATATCAAGCCGGCGTATCGGGAAACGTGTAACATTGGTTAGCTCTGTACTTATTACAGTTTGATTTGGTATTCGGAGTAACAAATTATCAAAAGTTTTAATTTTTATGGAAAGCAAATCAATGCTATATACAACACCCGCCTTATCACCTATTTTAATTACATCACCAATTTCAAAAGACTTTTCTGAGACCAGAAAAAAACCACTAACAATATTTCCAATACTGGTTTGAGAGGCTACTCCAATTACCAATCCAATAATTCCGGCTGCTCCAAAAAATGGTGCAAGACTAATTTTTAATTCTGAAATAACAATAAAAATTAAACTGAGAAATCCCAGGTAATAAACCAAACGATTTATTATCATTTTTCTTTGTTTCGAAAAACTTTTGGGAAGAATTGCCTTAACTACAACCGTTATTAAATATATTACCAAAGAGCCGACAGCCAGGATAATAATTACCCTTAATAGTTTTTCACCATTTTCGGCACTAAAATATTTTGACCATTCAAATTCCATTATGCGTTTTTATAAATGTTCCTGATAAAATGAAAATTAATTTTTAACGGTGTTTCCTTGTCGTTTCCAGGTTTTGCCAAAATGTGCAATTTTTCGCCATGATAGACCTTGGAACTGCCATAATTTGCAGAACTTATAACATCTTTACCTTTATACTCCAGCTTTACAAAACTTGTAAAAACATTTTCATTTACCTTGTAAAGTGACATATTTTCAATCCTTAAAATAAGGCGTTGCAATTCAAGTATTTTATCTGAATTATTATAAACCTGCACAGGGCAAACAGCTTCATGCTGCTGAATCTTCAATTCTTCAATATGAAAAAAATATTCAGAGCCAAGTAGAAATGCAGCTTCACCGTTATCCGGCTCACCAAACCAGGTATCTGATAACCTGGTATGTATGATTTCTTTTATCAGATTATCATGATGTTTATTTGTATGAAAAACCTGAACTACCATAGGAATCTTTACATAAAAAGTAAGTTTCTGACGTGGCATTATCGATAAACTGCTTCCTTTAAATACCAGCGGTTTTGTTTGTAATGCAGGAATAAGTATCAAGCTATCTGACGAACCTGTTTGAAAAAAATCGTTAGTTTCGGGTTCCTTTTCATTCCTGGAATAAGAATTGATAAACCAGCCATTACCTTCACGCTTGATCTTGATGAAGATATCTCCAAATTCTACCAATTCTGGCTTTTTATCAGAAATCCGATACTTGCGAAAAACATTTTCAATATCCATATCTCGATTATTTATTCCCTAAAATAAATAATCTGAAACAATTTTGGATCACAATTAGTTTTGGGAAACTAATTCTTCACATCTAATTAATTTCCAATGTCATACTTTAAAAGGAACACTTTCTATAAATAAGAAATTGCAATTGAATCCTGATAATGAACAGCCAGTTCTTTTAGTTTAACTTTCATATCTGAAACAATGGGTTCGTAGCCCGGTGCATTGTACAAATTATACATTTCCTGTGCATCTTGTTTTAAGTCGAACAATTCCCATTCATCATTCAGATAGTAATAAATTAATTTAAATCTTTCGTTTTTCACTCCAAAATGGCGGGTGACCATATGCCAGCTTGGGTACTCGTAATAATGATAAAAAATGGCATCTCGAAATTCACCTTTGTCACCTTTTAAAAGCGGCACTAAACTTTTTCCCTGCATATCTCCGGGAATATCAACACCCGCCATATCCAAAAAAGTTTCGGCATAATCGAGGTTTTGCACCAAATCTGCATTTTCAGAACCAGGAGCTGTAACTCCCGGCCATTTGATGATTAATGGAGCCGAAAGTGACTCTTCGTACATCCAGCGTTTATCAAACCAGCCATGCTCTCCCAGGTAAAATCCCTGGTCAGAACTATATATTACAATGGTATTTTCTGCCAGACCGCTTTCATCTAAATAATCTAGCAAGCGACCAATATTTTCATCTACAGAAGCAATACATCGTAAATAATCTTTAATGTAGCGTTGATATTTCCATTGTATAATCTCCTTTTCTGACATCTGTTTTTGTTCTTTCAGAAATTTTTCGTTTTTCAAATCATAGGCTTCATCCCAAACTTTTCGTTGCTCTTCCGTCATCCTGTCCCAGGCCCCCATTTTCCAAGGATTATAATACTCAGCTGTTGTATCTAAATCATCTATTAGTTTTAAATCGTAGGGATCCATGTGACGGGCAATTTCCATTTCCTGTTCCGCTGCACCCCTATTTCGATTGGAATAATCATCAAAAAGTGTAGGAGGCTCAGGAATCGTTATGTCATCGTACATTGTTAAATGACGCCCTGCAGGCAACCAGCGTCGATGTGGTGCTTTGTGCTGAGTCATCATCATAAATGGTTTATCTGTATCTCTTTTGTTTTTTAACCAATCTATAGTTAAATCAGTTACCACATCGGTTATATACCCTTCAATTTGTTCGTTTCCATCGGGTGTTATAAAATTAGGGTTGTAATAATTTCCCTGGCCCGGAACAACTTTCCAATCGTTAAACCCTGTTGGCTCGCTTCCCAAATGCCATTTCCCAAACAAAGCGGTTTCGTAACCGGCCTGTTGTAAAAGTTTTGGGAAAGTCTGCTGAGCACCATCAAAATCTTTTCCCTCATTTCTCATAAAACCGTTAATATGACTGTGTTTTCCTGTAAGAATAACAGCGCGGCTTGGTCCGCAAATAGAATTGGTTACTGCTGCATTTCGAAAAATCATACCTCCTTCGGCCAAACGATCCAGGTTAGGAGTTTCGTTGATAATTGAACCATAGGCACCAATTGACTGCCTTGCATGGTCATCAGTAAAAATAAAAAGGATGTTAGGTTGTTCTGATGCCTGTTTTTTAGTGTCAGTGGAACAGGAAATTAAAACTGTTGAAAGAATAGTCAACAACAAAATAATACGATACATAATTTTAGATTTGGTTTGAGGGTAAAAATAAAGATTTTAAATGAAGGACGGAATCCTTTTAACGGATTCTATATATTACTTAAATATTAATAAAGCTTTTTATTTTGCTCAACCAATTCGGGATATTTATCATCCGTATCGTCATAATAGATTTTTAAATCCAGCATTTTTTGTTTCAATTCTTTTACCAACTCAGCATTTTCTTTTTGATAATAAATGTTATTCATTTCTGCCGGATCATTTTCCAAATCAAATAATTCCCAATCAGGTTCAACTGCCTGATAATCTGTCATTCCTAAAGGTTGCCCATGGAAGTAAATCAATTTATGAGTTTTAGTTCTAATGCCATAATGCCCGGTAACATTTCGATGCAGTAGATGTTGCCAGTAATGATAATAAATCGCATCACGCCAATTTTCAGGAGTTTTACCTTCGAGAAGTGGTTTTAAACTTTCCCCCTGCATTTCTTCAGGGATTTCGACTCCAGCCAGATCAATTAAAGTAGGTGCAAAATCAATATTGTTAACCAGGTCATTATTTATACTTCCGGGTTTTACTTTTCCCGGATAACGAATTATTAATGGCATCCGCATCGATTCTTCGTACATAAACCGTTTGCTAAAAAAACCGTGTTCGCCTAAAAAATGTCCCTGATCAGCGGTATAAACCACGATTGTATTTTCGTCCAATCCCTGTTCTTTTAGAAAAGACATTATATCTCCAATATTTTCATCCAGCACCATTCCACATTCCAGAAAGGCTCGAATGTATTGTTGATAAATATGTTCGCGTTGTTCATGTTCAGTTGCATTTTCAAGACGGGTATGCGGGAAAGTTCCCTGGTTCATATATTCCAGTTTCAATGTAGTACGTTTTGAGGCCTGTCCGCGATTTTCGTAAGTATCGTAGAAATTATCAGGCATTGGTATTTCAACATCTTTTAAGCTGCCTTTGTACGGTAAACGCGCATCCCAGGGATCATGAGTAGCCTTATACTGACACATTACAAAAAAAGGTTTGTTTTTATCCCGGTTTTTAATAAAATCAGTTGTCATTCCGGTAATTACATCGCTTGACCAACCTTCGTGTGTAATTAGGGTATCTACACCTTTTTCCTTAAACTGAGGATTTAAATATCGACCCTGACGTTCTAAAACTTTGTAATCATCAAATCCCTCCGGTGTTGCTTTTAGATGCCACTTGCCAAAAACTGCAGTTTGATAACCGGCTTTTTGTAACACATTGTTCGAAGTGGCCTGACTACCATCAAAAACCTGATCGAGCAGATATACTCCGTTTTTATGACTGTATTTGCCTGTTAAAATACTTGCCCGACTTGGCGAGCAAATTGAATTATTACCATAACAATTGGTAAACATCATGCCTTCCTCTGCCAGTTTGTCGATATTGATGGTTTTCGCCACATCGGCAAAAATTCCTTCATAACAACTTATTGCCTGGGTTGTGTGGTCGTCGGAGAGGATGAAGAGGATATTGGGGGGTTGGTTATTGGTTGTTGGTTGTTGGTTGTTGGTTTTAGAAGAACAGCTTGCAAGTAAACTTAATCCTCCAATAATTGTAATTAGGTATCCAAGTTTCATAATTGATTTTTTCTCTGTGAAATCCTTTGTGCTCTTTGTGGTTAAATTCTTAATTACCATTGAGAACACAGAGAAGGCTCAAAGTTTTATTTTAATATTGTAATTTTCACATCATCGTAAAATGTGTTTCTTTCATATCGTTGTCGGATTCCGAAGTAACCGGGTTTTAAACCTTCAATTGTTCCTTCGGCCATTAAAATATCGTTACAAGTCCATTTTACATTTTCACCTTTTACTTCAATTTTATAATCTGCCCACTCGTGATGAAGGGCTACTCCCTCAATTTTAGCATTTCCCAAACTGCCTAAAACATATGCATCGGTAGTCGTTGAATCGGTTCCAGGCACCTGAATTTCACAACCAATTTCTGTTGACCATTGCCAATCAGGTTGAGGGGCACCAATCACAAACATGATTTTATCGTTATCCCCCCGCCATTGTTTAAACTCGATTATGTAGTGCTCTACATCATCCGGAACAGGTTTGTTGGCAAATAACACTGAATTTTTTGAACGCCCCCCCTGATGCATATAACCTGAATCAGCCGGAATTACCCACATTCCTTTTTTAGGATCTGAGGGTTCGCATTCATCGCTTAAAATCCAATTCACTGGTTTTTGTCCGCCCGGAAGTACTTTCCATTTTATCCCCAGACCTACAGGTTCTGGCAAACCAATAACATTTTCGATGTATTCTCCTTCTGAATCAGAGTCGAAATTGTCTTCAAATAGAACAATGGGAACCGGCTCTTTTTCTCCTTGTTTTTGTTTTTGATTGCTACAGGCAAAAAAGGTGGCAGCAATGATTATAAGGAGTAATAGGTTTTTCATTTTTGAATGATTTAAAGATGCCATCTTTTTGCTACAACTTAAAAAGATGGCATCCCAGTTTTTAAATATTATTTACCAAAAAATGTTACCACTGAACCCGGTAACATTTCAATATCAACGGCACCATCTTTCAATTTAAAAGTACCAATATTTTTATATCGGTCTGCTTCGTAATCAGCGGCATCTACCGTACGAAATGCCTCAAATTCCTTACTTTTTGTTCCACTTAATTCTACCGAAACATTCTTTTTTCCTTTTGCAAGGTTAACAACAATAAATGCATCCGGATTATCAGTTTCAGCTTTAGCAAATCCAATTACAGCAATTTCTGAATTCATGGCAAAAGTACGTGCCACTTTCATTCCAGGCTGCCCGGCCCTTGATGCTTGTTTATAAAAATAATAACCTTTGCGTACTTCATAATTACCGTTTTCATTTACCTGGATGGCATTTCCAGGATTTGGGTCACCACCAATCCAATGTGTTGGTCGTTGGATTCCGGCCCACGGAATTATGGCATTTACTTTTGAAGTATAAATATTTCCGTGGATTTGTTTTACAAAACTGGCATCCATCTCCGCCCAACTGGTTGAAGTTACCCAGGTATGTAATTCAGGTTTTAGAGCACGTAAAATATCGCTTGGGTAAGAATTATGTTCGCCAAACCATGCTCCGTAGGTTCCACGGTAAAAACCATGCGAAGTAAGTAGAGCAAGATTGTCAACTGCTTCTTTGTCATCGGCAATAAAATCGCCCAATCCCCATCCTGTAAAACGATACCAGTTGGAAGGTTCGCCGTTGGTAATTCCAACTCCCTCCAGACCATATTTTTTAAACATTTTGGGCATGTATTTTAAAAACTCGTTTACCTGCTCAGGAGGCCAATACAAATTAAAGTCGTGATTTCCACGGTCGGTGTAACCATCCTGAGTCCATCGGTGCCAATCCTCTCCTTCGTTGTGCAACGACAAATATTTTACAGGCAAACCATCTTTTTCTTTTAAGAATTTTACCCAATCTATCATGTACAAAGCAAGGTCTTCTTTCATTTCCGGGTCGAGGTCGCGGCCACGGTCTGCTTTTTGTATGGTTATATATCCGGGAGGGCCATAAAGTGTAGTTATAATTTCCAAATCTGCGCCTCTGGCACGGGTAATTTTTAATCCTGCCCTTACAAACTCGCGCATGTGACTGGTGGTTGTTTCATGATCAAAAGCTCCACCCGGTTCAGTTTGGTGTTTAGCATCAAGAAACATTTTTACAATCCCAGGCTTCAAGCCATCTTTGCCAAAAACCAATTCTACAATTTCCTGTTTTTCCTTCTCATCTAACAGGCTGAATCCGCCATATTCCTGGGTAAAGGTTTTTTCTCCGGGATGCACTTCTTTCCACCATTGTTGTGTTCTTTCAGGTCCCAATTCGCTGTTTACAAAGTGGGCACTTTCAACATAATTAAAACCAAAACCGTCCCAGTCGCGTAATGGTTGGTCGAAATAAACTCCGGCACGAACGGCTGTAAAATCACGGGCTTGTGCAAATGTGTTAATAGTTTGAAATGATAATCCGATTAGAATTAGCATGCTTAGAAAAAGTTGTTTCATGATATAAGATATTTAGAATTATTGTGCAAAAAAAGTAGTAACTGATCCCACAGGTGCTTCATAAAAAAGGACTCCGTTCTCTACATTGAAAGTTCCAATTTCCTTAAATTTCTCTGTTTCAGCTTCATTCGTTCTGAAAGCTTTAAATGAACTTGCACCAGTTCCAGTAATAGTAATAACACAAGGTTTTTTCCAGTTTTCACTCATATTGGTAATAATAAAAGCATCCTCTGAATCGGATGTTCCTTTTGCAAACGCTATCACCGGAACCTGGGTATCATTGGAAAGTGTTCGGCACACTTTTGATCCGGGCTGACCCGGACGGGTAATTTGTTTATAGAAATAATATCCGCGTCTAATCACATAACTACCGTCTTCATTCACCGTAAAAGCAGAGCCCGGATTTGGATCTCCGCCTACCCACTGCACAGGGCGCTGGATGCCAGCCCAGGGAATAATGCCGTTTACCCTTGCTGAATAAATATTGTCGTGCATTTCCTTGATATTCTTTGTATCCATTTTACTCCAACTGGTGGAAGTTACCCACGCATGAAGCTCCGGTTTCTTTTCGCGTATAAGTTCTGTTCCCATACAATTGTGATCACCAAACCACCGGTTTTCATATTTACCAGAGAAAAAACCATGAGAGGTTATTAAACCAATTGCCTGTATTGCTTTTTTATCTGATGCAATGGCATCAGCATAACCCCAGTACGAAAAGCGATACCAATTGGTGTTTTCGCCGGGTGTTACTCCAACATTTTTTAAACCTGCGTCATCCAGTTTTTTGCGGGTAAGCACCATCATTTCGTTTACCAGTTCAGGCCTCCAATACATGTTATAGTCGTGGCCGTGTCCAATATTTGGATCTTCCCCATCCCATGGCCAACGTTCCCAGTCTTCACCTTCGTTATGCAGTGAAACGTAATTCACAGGGAATTTTTCTTTTTCCCGAAGGAATTTTACCCAGCTTATCAGGTAGTCGGCCATATCGCCTTTGTGTGCAGGATCCATGTCGCGTCCCCGAATTTTTTTCTGAAGAGTCATGTAGGCAGGTGGACCATAAAGTGTAGTAATTATATTTAAACCGCCACCCCACTCCAGGGTTTTAGCCAACCCCATGCGAACAAATTCGCGCATATATTTTGTGGTAGTTTCATGGTCATACGCACCTCCCGGCTCAGTCTGATGGAATGGATCGTAAAACATTTTTACAAGTCCCACCTTTAATCCATCCTCGCCAAAAACCAAATCTATAACTTCGGCTTTTTCGTTTTCGTCGAGCAGGCTAAAACCTCCATACTCCTGTTTAAATTCGTTGTAATCGGGTGTCTGAGCTGTTTCAACATAGTTAAAACCAAATCCATCCCAGTCTCGTATTTTCTGGTCGAATTTTACTTTGATGTCAACTCCTTTTATTACTGGGTATTGGGCAAGTGTAATAATACAGATAAGCATTAATACTCCAAAAGATGTAAGTTTCTTCATGTTTCTATTTTTTTATTTTCCGAAAAAAGTTGTAACTGAACCTGCCGGACATGTATAAATTAATTTATTGTCATTAGTTTTTATATCGTTGAATTGTTGATAATCTTCCTCTGGAGAAGTTCGGTAAACTTCAAATGATTTGCTTTTTGAGCCACTCACAGTAATTTTAATATCCTTTTCTTTTTCAGATTTATTGATGATGATAAAGGCATCAGGATTTTTTGTTTTTGCTGAGGAAAAAGCAATCACTCCCAAAGCAGGATCGAGGTTAATTACTTGAGCCACATGCATTCCGGGTTGTCCAGCGCGACTCACTTGTTTGTAGAAATAATATCCTTTCAGTATTTCCAACGAACCATCTTCGCGGATATTAAATGCACATCTCATTGAACCATCGCGGTATTCACCATTGGATTCCATCCATTGTCCGGCTCCTGAAATGGGTGCCCAGGGAATCAATCCATTTACTTTACATTCATAAATATCCCGGCGGATATTTTCAATAAACTGATAATCGATGGTCCATGGCCGGGAAGTTACCCAGGATTTTACGTCGGGACGCTGTTCTTGTATTAAGTCTTGTCCCACACTTCGGTAATCGCCGTAATAAACGGAATTGGGAATATCCCAAACAGCAAAACTGTGACTTGTAATTAATGAAAGATTTTCTAAAGCGTTTTTATCGTTTACAATAGCTGTGGCATAACCCCAGGTATCGAAACGAAACCAGGTTTGAGTTTCACCGGGCGTTAATCCGACTTCTTTTAAATCATTGGCTTCCAATACTTTTTGAGTTATTTTCAGGAAATCCACTACCTGATCAGGTGTCCAATATGAATTGTAATCGCGGTGGTCTTCGCCCGGATTACTGCCATCGCGTGGCCAGCGGTAATAAGCATCTCCTTCGTTGTGGAATGAGATGTAGCGAATATCCAAATTTTCCTCTTCGCGCAGATACTTTGCCCACGAAACCATGTATTCGGCCACTTCGTATTTTTCATTCGGGTCAATGTCTCGCCCCAGTACATATTTTTGTGTGGTTTGCCATGGTGCCGGTCCGTAAAGTGTAACCATCCCGGTGAGTTTGCCTCCCCACTTTTGTACACGTTTTTGTCCCTCGCGGTTAAAATAACGCATCCATTCAGTTGTACTTTCATGGTCAAAGCCGGCCATGTTCATTTTCAAAGGATCGTCATTGTCGTTTCCGGCTTTGGTCAATCCCTCGTGAAAAGGGTCAAGGAAAAGTTTAGTCAATGATGGTTTCCAGCCGTCTTCTCCAAAAATCATTTCCAGAATTTTCTCCCGGGTTTCTTCAGAGGCGAAACTAAAACCGCTGTAATCCTGTGCGAATT
This sequence comes from uncultured Prolixibacteraceae bacterium, assembly GCA_913063265.1. Lineage (GTDB taxonomy): Bacteria > Bacteroidota > Bacteroidia > Bacteroidales > Prolixibacteraceae > Draconibacterium. The sequence continues at coordinate 36,261 of CAJXZG010000031.1, forward strand.
TACTATAATCGCGGGTTTGACAAGCTTCTACATAATTTACTCCAAAACCATCCCAATCTCGCAATGGGCGGTCGAAATAAACTATCACTTCAGAATCCGGAACTACATTTACTTTGTAGCCCGTATTGGGATAACGCTGGGCAGAGACAGATATACTGTAAACCGATAAAACAAAAACAAGAAAATTTCCTATATTCAATATCGAATACTCAATACCAAATACCAAATACCAAATAGCCAAAGGTTTGTGTGAAGATTTTTGTTTTATTAGATTCTTGTTATCCATTTAAATTAGTTAATTGCTATAAAAGTTGTGGTTGAAGCTTTGGGAGGGTCATAAATAATAACCCCGTTTTTCACTTCAAAAACACCAATTTCTTTATATTTTTCCATTCCATCTTCACTACTTCTGAAAGCTTTGAAGCGGGTACTTTGGGTTCCTTTTATTTCTATTTCAAGCGGCAATTTCCATATAGAAGTATTACTTGTTACTACAAAAGCATCCGGGTGCTTTGTTCCGTTGTTTGCAAAAGCAATAATAAATGCCACCGGATTTGCCAGCATGGTGTAAACACAGGCCATCCCCCGATGTCCGGCAGTGGAAAGCTGTTTATAAAAATAATAGTGAGAAGTTAATTCGTAGGTTCCGTCGTCGTTTACCCGAATTGCTGTTCCCAGGTTTGGATCTCCGCCAATCCATTTCGAAGGATTTTGTATTCCGGCCCAGGGAATTAAAGCATTTACTTTTGCGGTGTAAATGTGTTCAAATGAAGTTTTTACAAACTCTGTTCCTGAGTCTCCCCAACTGTAAGATGTTATCCAGGTTTTTAAACCGGGCTTTTTGCTTTTAAAAAGTGAAGTCGTCCTGCCATCGATATAAGCATGTGATAGTTTTCTGTAATCACCGTTTATAAATCCATGGGTGGTCAGCAATCCCAGGTTTTCTATTGCTTCATCGTCGTTAAAAAGGGCTTTGGTGTAGCCCCAATTGTAAAAACGTGTCCAGTTTGAGGGTTCACCGTTGGTAACTTTCACATCAGAAATCCCGGCATTTTTAAAATGTTTTGGAAGTTCTTTTAAAAAGGTATTTACCTGCTCTGGTGGCCAGTACAGGTTGTAATCAAATTTTTCCATTCGTTGCAAAGCATCGTCGTAATTCCAGCGGTAAAAATCTTCGCCCTCATTGTGTAAGGAATAATATTTAACCGGAAATTCGTTTTCTTTTAAAAACTTCACCCAATCCGTCATATAATTACATAGATTATCGGTTTGTGATTCATCTAAATCCCTGCCACCAATGTGTTTTTGTTGGGTTGCCCAGGCCGGCGGGCCATAGAGTGTTGTAATGATTTTAAGGTTTTTGTTTCGTTGTAAACCGCCTTTGACAAATTCTCGCATCCAGGATGTTGTCGATTCATGGTCAAATTTTGAATCGGGAGTATTTTGATGCCAGGGATCGTGAAACATTTTTACGATTTCAATATTTAAACCCTCTTCACCAAATACCAAATCAAGTATTTCTTCTTTTTGATTTTGATTTAAAAGACTAAATCCGCCATAATCCTGAGTTGATTCGGGATAGTTACGCACCTGGCAAAACTCAACGTAATTAAATCCAAATCCATCCCAATCGGCCACCTTCTTCGAGAAATCGATTTCAGCTGGAATAGTTTTGATTTCTGTGGTTTGTGAACATACTGAATATACAAATAGTAAAAAACAGGCTAAAAGATTAATCTTCATTTCAGGTTAAGGTTTAGTTTATTTTACTCCAAAGAAAGTGGTTACAGAGCGTGCCGGGGCAAGATACTGAATTAAACCTTCTTTGTTCTCAAATTTACCGATATTATTGTATTGTTCCGTTTTTTCATCGTTGGTTCTGAAAGCTTCAAATTCTTTGCTTTTCGAACCTTCTGTAAAAACATTTAATGCTTTGTCTTTTTCATCCAGATTCATCACCACAAAGGCATCAGGATTTGAAGTTCCATTGGAAGAAAATGCAATAATATGAAGGTGTTTCCAATTGGCAATTGCTGTGGCCACTTTCATCCCGGATTGACCTGCTCGTGAAATTTGTTTGTAGAGATAATACCCCTGCAAAATTTCAAACGAACCATCCTCACGCACATAAAAACAGGTACCCGGATTCCACTCCTGATTTATCCAATGTTCAGGCCGTTGAATTCCAGCCCATGGAATATATCCATTCACTTTGGCAGTGTAAATATTTCCGTGAACCTCTTTCGCGTAATTCACGCTCATGTCGAGAAATCCGCTTGAGGTAGTCCAGGCATGCAATTCGGGACGTTTTGAACGAAGCAAGTCGGTTCCTGCACTGCGTTGCTCGCCAAACCATTCCGAAAATTTACTTTTATGAAAACCGTGAGAGCTTATTAATCCAAGGGAATTCAGTGCTTCGTCATCCCAGCTTAAATGAGGCGCATAACCATAATCCTGGAAAAAATGCCAGCGACTTGTTTCTCCCGGTGTAACACCAATTTGCTGCAAACCGTTTTCATCCATTTTTTTTCGGAGTAATTTTACATATTCCACCACTTGTTGTGGCGACCAATAGGCGTTATAATCTTTCCCGTTTAACAGATAACCACTGCCATCGAGTGGAAAATTAAAAGGTTGATCGCCCTGGTTATGTAGCGAAAAATATTTTACCGATAAACCTTCATTCAATAAAAATTTAATCCAGTCGATTTCATATTCTGTCAGTCGCTCAAATTTCTCAGGATTTAAATCACGCGACCGCAATTCACCACTTTTAAATGCCCATGCTGGCGGACCGTATAGTGTGGTTATTATTTGTAAATCGCTACCTCTTTTTCGGGTAATTTCCAATCCGTTTTTCACAAAATAGCGCATCCATTCTGTTGTTTCAGTATGATTGTATTTTCCATTTCCAAGCGGTTGATGAATGGCATCGAGGAACATTTTTACCAACCCGACTTTTAACCCCTTTTCACCAAAAACCATTTGTAAAATGGTATCCCGACTGGCTTGCGGCAAAATACTAAAACCACCGTACTCCTGCTTAAACTCCTTGTAATCGGGAGTCTGGCAAACTTCAACATAATTAAAGCCAAAGCCATCCCAGTCTTGCAAAGTTTTATCGAAATGAACTTCGCAATGCACTTTTGTAAAATCAGTAGGTTGTGCCTGAAGGGAAGAAATAAAAAGCATCAATAAAAATACAACATTAAACTTCATTATTTTTATCTGATTTTAAATTTTAAAAAATATCAAATCGTCTGTTTCCTAATTAATTTTTAAACTTTTTTCTTCTACTTAACCTAATGAATTACCATGAAATAAACTTTTTACAGTAGTTTCATCTCCGATTGCTGATGATGAAAGAAAACTACTTTTCATTTTTGTTTTAAATAAGAGCGGAGAAAATAACTCCGCTCTTATTGATAAAATACTCACTTAACTATTCCAAATATGAAAAAAACTATGCTCCTTAATATCCCGGATTTTGTGCTGCCGAGTCAAGGTTTCCATTATCAAATTCTGTTTGCGGAATGGGCCACAGATCGTAATGCTGTTTGTAATTTGATGACATCCACCAGCGGTTTGGATAATCAGGAGCCTGACCATCCAATCCTTCGAGCCAGGGCAATCTAACCACACCATTTCCATCAATTTGTGGAATATTGGTTTCTGCTTCTTTGTGGAAATATTTTGGGCGTCCTACTACATCCATTCCCAGGGCTTTAACTGTTGCACCATAACGTTTCAAATCTTCGTAACGATGTCCTTCATGGCACAATTCAATTTTACGCTCGCGACGTACAAGGGCACGTAAACCATCCTGTCCTAAAGCAGTTGTTTTTGCCGAAGGATGAGATGCATATTCAGCAGAAGACATTCCCCAGCCCCTGGCACGAACCATATTAATTAAATCTACTGCTTCCTGCAGGTTATCATTCAATTCTATCAAGGCTTCCGCTCTCATCAATAAAACATCAGCATATCTCAATAAAATCATATTTAACGATCCGTTAGCTGCCAAACCGGCCATACCATCTTCGAGTGCCTGATATTTCCAGGTGAGGTAACCCGTGCGACTACTCCAGCCATTTGTACAATCCTGGTTGGTAAGAATTTTTGCAGTGCCATCATCATTTATTTTATAACCCACCTGGTCATAATTTACGCCTTCTGCTTCACCCCATGGTTTTAGAAGTGTATTGTACTCCCAGATAAAAGTAGGATCACTGTCTTCAGGAAATTTAGCCCCCGGATAAACTTCTTCGAATCCTGTTAGCTCTCGTGTTTTACCGTTGGACTCAGTCAAGGTCATGGTAAATTTTTCAGATCCCTCAACACGCGGCCAAACAATAGTTTGATAGAAACGGGGTTCTCTTCCTGCAAATGGATTTTTGGGATCGAAATATGGCGACACATCCACTGTATTTCCCAATGTATCTTCATAAGAATGAATTAAGTATTCCTGAGGAGTTGTACCAGACATACACCTTGAGTAGTTACGGCTACCGGTTGTCCTCAACCAATCGTGAGAACTGTTTTGTGAATAATTAAATTCTTTTTGAAGTAAAACCTCGCTGCAATTTTCACCAGTATAAATAAAAAGATTTTTATAACTCTCTTCCGGATTTGAAGAATCGTAATACAGTTCGTGTCCACCGGTATTGATACAATTTCCCGTATAAGTTTTAACCTTGTTTAAATAATTTGCATCGGGAGAAATGGCTTTCCCTTTTTGAAAGTATGCCCTGTAAATTGCCGCTTTTGCAGCAATTGCCCATGCAGTTCCGGCAGTTACTCTACCTGCATCGTCACCTGTTCGGGTTGCAGGGAGATTGGGAGCAGCTTCTTCCATTTGTTTAAATATAAAGTCATAGATTTCATCTTCAGATGTTCTTGGTAAATTGGCATAATCATTCATTTCCAAAAGTTTATCTGTAAATGGAATATCTCCAAATTTAACCACCAAACTATAGTAGCACCAGGCGCGAATAACCTGTGCTTCCGCTTTTAGCTCAAGCCAATCGCTTTCATTCATTTTGTCTTTGGCTTTTTCCATTCCTTCAATAACAATGTTACACCTTGTTACACCGCTGTAATAATCGCTCCAAAAATTCCTTACAGGAGCTAATTCGGGATTTACATTACCTTCACGAAATGGAGAAAGGCTGTTTGTCATTCTGATTTGACCTGCATCCTCCAGAGCCACAAAAAGCCGGTAATAGGATCGATGGCTAAAAGTATTGTCATTATCAAGAAGTTTGTAACATGCATTTACCCCCATTTTAACTTCAGCCGGAGTAGAAAGAAAAGTTTCGCTGCTTGGCATATCCAGCGGTTGCTTGTCAAGATAATCGTCGCACCCAATAACACTAATAAGTACGAGAACTATTATTATATATATTTTATTCTTCATTGTAATAATCTTTATAGTTTTCAACTAAATGCTTTTTAAAAGGCAATGTTTATACCACCCATAAATTTCGAAATATTAGGATACTGGAAATATCCTCTTCCATCGGCATTTTCAGGATCAAAGCCCTGAATAAAGTTGTGGAAGGTGTAAAGATTGTCGGCAGAGATATAGAATCTTACATTTTTTAGTTTTAACTGGTTGCTTACTCTTTTAGGTAAAGTATAACTTAAAGTAACATTCTTAATTCTTAAATAAGCCCTGCTTTTAAGCCAGAAGTCAGAGAAACCTCCATTGTCAACGCCATAAGCCGGATATTCTGCAGTGGTATTTGCTTTTAATCCTGCTGCATCGTAACCATACTCCGTTAACACCGGATGATTTTCACCTATATAAAAGTCGGCTTCCCAGTCGTACAAGTAGTTTCCAAAATTTTCGCCTGTCCGTCGCATATATCCCTGACGCTTACCTACTCCCTGTAATATCACGTCCAGAGCCAAACCTTTCCAGTCGCCACCAAATAAAATACTGTAATTATAACGGGGCATTGAACTTCCCAATACTGTTCGGTCGTTGATATCAATTTTACCATCAGGAACTCCATCGGGCCCGCTAATGTCTTTAAGTTTTAACGAACCTTCCTGAATTGTTTCTGAATCCCATTTAGGAACATTGGGGTCTTCGAGATCAGCTGCCGACATAAATCCACCTTCGGCAACATATCCGTAGTAAGCATCAAATTCAGTTCCTTCTTCCCTTATCCTGTCACCACTAATATAAGGCCCTGTGCCCAGCAGATCGGTAACTTTATTTTGGTTATCATCGAGTTGTCCGGTTATATAATAACCAAAATCTCCAACCTTGTCATTCCAGTTCAGGATAATTTCCCATCCTTTGTTTTCCATTGAAGCCGCATTCTGATAATTGGCTTCTAAACCTGTAACCTGTGGAATCTGAAGTTTTAATAAAATATCTGTATTATTTTTGTGGTAATAATCAAAAGAACCATTTAATCGATTATTAAAAAATCCAAAATCAAGGCCTATATCGAATTGTTCTGATTTTTCCCATGTAATATCATTAACAGCCCATTCGGTAATTGCTGCACCCTGTTGACGAATTTCACTGAGAATTACTGACTGGTTTATATCGGTTAAAGATTGGTATGGATAATTTCCAATATTCTGGTTACCCAGTTGTCCCCATGATGCTCTTAGTTTTAAATTACTTAACCATTCGACATCATTCAAAAATCCTTCTTCAGACAAACGCCAACCTAATGAAACTGCAGGGAAGAAACCCCAGCGATAATCCTGGGCAAAACGAGATGAGCCATCGTAACGGAAACTCACTTCTGCCAGGTAACGATTTTTAAAAACATAGTTAATTCTGCCAAAACCAGATGCCAAAGCCCACTCGTAACCACTGCTTCCATTATTCATTCCTTCGGTATTACCCAATCCTAACTGAGGGTAATTAATACCAAACGGAAACTCGGTTCTTGAGCCCCAGTGATTTCCATATTCAAAATCAAGCGCGTCACCACCAAGCATCGCAGTTAATTCGTGCTCTCCAAAGGTATTGGTATATGTGGCTATTGCTTTATAGTAGTTTTGATTTCTTCTTTGTGTTTCTTTTCTAAGACTGTTTTTATCCGGTGTAGTACCATCAAAAGTCAGTGGCTCATCATTGGATGTCAATTCAGCATAAAAATCGAATGTTTCGGTAAAGTTGGTGTGATAATTATTGTCAACGGTATTGGAATAACCCAGCTCAACTTTTAAGCCCTTTACAGGTGTTATTATGGCATTTAAATTAATCAATGTATATTCACCTTCATTGGTGTTAAGTCCGCCTGACTCAGTAAATCCGATTGGGTTGTCACCCTTCCAGGCCCAACCATATAAGCCATCTCCTACCCGGGCCTGCCGGTAAGGTTCCAACTCATTCACCATATGAAAGATTGTACCGATATCTTTGGGAGGACGTTCTTGTTTTGTTCTCATCAAATAGAAATCAGCGTTAAACTTCAGCCAGTTAACAGGTGTAACTCCAATATTCGATCGAATTGATTTTCTGTTAAAAGAAGCATTATCAATTAAACCGTTTTGATCCATATTAACTAATGACACTCTTGCCTGAACCATTTCTGATCCACCTGAAAATACAACCTGTTCGCGATGTAACGGAGCATTACTTTTTACCGCAAGATCGTACCAATTGTTATTTTGATAAGCATCAGACGTTCCATTAGTTTCTACTTCATTCACGTAATTGTTAATGTATTCCGGATTCCATTCGAGGTCTAAACCTCTGTTATACCTGTTTACATCTTCCAACAAAAACTGGTTTCTTAGGCCTACAAATTCCGGCAACATGGTTGGTGATTGTAATCCGGCGGAAAAATCACCACTTACGCTGAAAGTTCCTTTAGTGGCTCTTTTTGTAGTAATCAGAATTACACCATTTGCAGCGCGGGAACCGTAAATAGCTGCTGAAGCAGCATCTTTCAATACTGAAATACTTTCTATATCCTCAGGATTTACATCGTTGATACTTCCAACCTGAATACCGTCAACAATAACCAAAGGATTTTGATTGCTTGAAATTGAACCACGACCACGAATGCGTATAGTTGCGGCATCGCTACCAGGAGTTCCAAGGTTTTGAGTAACCACCACTCCGGGGGCCAAACCCTGTAAGGCTGTAGAAGTTTGAACTATTGGCCTGTCAGCAATTTTTTCAGCATCAACTACAGCAACAGCACCAGTAAGATTAACTTTTCGTTGGGTTGCATATCCCACTGCTACTACTTCTTCAATACCAATTATATCTTCCACCAATACCACATCAATAGTAGTTTGAGTGCCAATTACAATTTCCTGGGTTAACATCCCAACAAAAGAAAATACAAGTATTTCACCACCGTCCGGGATTGTAAGAGAATAATTCCCCTCTTCGTCAGTAACAGCTCCGCTCACTGTTTCTTTTACCATAACTGCAACTCCCGGCAGTGACTCTCCTGTTTCATTGGTGACTTTCCCGGAAACTGATTTTTGTTTGGCTTTAGCAGGTGATCCAGTTTCCACGGTTTTATCCGTAATTACAATATATCTGTCAACAATCTCATAATTCAGCCCCTGATTTTCAAGAACTTCATCGAGAATTTTATCCACTGTTTGCTTATTTACATCCACATTCACCTTTCGGTTAACATCCAGTTTATTACTGTTGAATGCAATTTTAAATTCCGACTGGTTTTCAATTTCATCAAAAACCTGTTGAATTGTTACCTGCTCCATTTTTAATGAAAGCCTGGTAGCCTGTGAGTATGTGTTACTTGCATAAGTAACAAGACCGGTCAGGATCAGAATGAAAGTTAGTTTCATAATTCTTAGTAACTTTTGGTATGGAACAAAGTCATCCCAAAACCAGTAACTCGTAATTTTTTTCATAAATTTGTTACGTTTTAGTTAAACATTAAGATTGGCTAAAATTTTGAGGGTAGCTCGTGTTGGCGCAGGATCTACCCTTTTTTTCATATCATTTTTCTGTTGGTTTTATATAGATTTTATTTTCTTTCGATTCACATTCAACATTCATTGCCAGTTCGATAATTTCAAGCAGGCGAAATAATAGTTCTCCCTGGTACAACTCTACTGTTAATCTTTGATTATCAAGACTCTCCTTATCGTAAACTATATCAACGTCGTACCACCGCTCAATTTTTCCAACCAGGTTTTCAAAATTGTCATTTCTGAAAATCAACTGGTTATTTGTCCATGCCAAAATCTCATCGCTTTTTTGATTGTTATATTTCAGAACATTTTGAGTTTTATCAAATTTGATGGATTCTCCGGGTTTGAGTTTTAATGTCCGGGCAGCTATATTTTCATTCTGGGGATTTATCGTTAGTTCTATGTTTCCTTCAAAAAGAGTGGTTTCAATTTCTTTATCTTCAGGATAAGCTCTTACGTTAAACGATGTTCCCAAAACTTTAATACCGGCCTCTTCTGCTTCAATAAAGAAAGGTTTTTCAGCATCCTTTTTTACTTCAAAATATGCTTCACCGATAAGTTTTATACTTCTGTTTCTCTTTCCAAAATTATCGGGGTAAAGTATTTTTGAATCTGAATTGAGCCATACTTTGGTTCCGTCGGGTAAAACCAATTGAGATTTTTGTCCTCTTTCAGCAAGCGTTTCAAAATAGACCGGTTCGGTATTTCGTTGTTGAATAAACAAATACAATGAAACTACTAACAAAGGAAATATTATTATTGCCGCAGCTTTTTGAAAATTTGTTACAATCCTTTTTAATAAATCAGGTTCCTGTGAGTTCAATTTTACAATGCCTTTTTGAACCGATGAAAAACTAAGATCTGTTTCCTTGCTATCATTTTTATTCCATTCATCAAAAAGAACCACATGTGGTTCATCACTCTCCTCAAGCCACTTTTTTAGTCTTTTCAAATCTTCCGTCGAAGTATTTTCATCCGCTAAAAAACCGGATAATATTTCTTTCTCCTTTTTAGCCATAATATTATTCTCACAAGTATTACGATTTAAAAAGAAAGTTCCGTGAAGAAAAAAGTAACTAATTTTTAAATGTGTTAATTAATTACAAAATGTTGCTAAATTCCTGACGAAGAAACTGAAGTGATTTTCTTATTTGAGTATCGACTGTGTTTTCTGTTATGTTCAATTTTGAGGCTATTTGTTTGTAGGTTAATCCCTCAAAACGCGATAAGCTAAAGATTTGTCTTCGGCGTTGCGGTAATTTCTGTAAAACTTTTTGAAGCCTTGAAAACATTTCTTTTTCTGATGTTTCAAAGGATTCATGATCAGGGATTACCTCTTCTAAAATATAAGTTTCGGTGTAAACCAGTTTCTTATGGACAGCAGTTTTAATGGCATCTAAAACCAAATTCTTTGAAATAGTAAATAAATAGGATGAGAAGTTTTTTTGAATGTCAATTTTTGAACGTTTTATCCATATTTTTATAAAAACCTCCTGTACTATTTTATCGGAAGAAATATGGGGAGGCAACATTTTATGAACAAAACCCTTTACCTTGTTTTTATAACGATGAAAAAGAATTTCAAAAGCCATTTCATCACCTTTTTTTAGTCGGCGAAGGAGTTTTTCTTCACTATGCTCAAAGTTTGATTTCAAGATTATAGCTAGTTAGTTGTAACTGAATTACATTTGCAATTTATCCAGAGAAAGCTAAAACTGAAAAGGATTTTTTAAGGATATTGACCATTTTTATCGGGAACGTTCCCGAAATCAGTTAACGTTTCATTATCAGATTAAAGTTTCTTTTATATATTTAGGCAAATAACTAAACCATGAGAAAAAGAAACCTCACCATAAACGACATTGCTAAAGCGCTAAACATATCAAAATCAACTGTTTCAAGAGCCATTAGAAACAAACACGATATCAATCCGCTTACTAAAAAAAGAATTCTTGAATACGCTGATGAACACGATTTTCACCCCGATATTGTAGCTCAAAGTTTGAGAAGCCGAAGTACAAAAACCATAGGAGTTATTGTTCCGGCTTATCATATTCCTTTTTATTCAAATGCCATTTGCGGTATTCAGGATTTTGCCATGAAAATGGGTTACAACGTTATGATTTGTCATTCGAACGAACAATATGAAATTGAAATTAAAAATGTAGATGCTTTATTGGCTGCCAATGTTGAAGGGATTATTATTTCGGTGGCCCGCGATACTGAAAAGAATGAACATATTAGAAAGTTGAAAAGATTAGGTATTCCGCTGGTTTTGTTTAACCGTGTAATTGAGGATTTTAAGGCTGCTAAAGTTGTGGTGAATGATTATTACGGTGCTAAAAATATGATTAACTATCTGATTAATACCGGATGTAAAAACATTGCACATATTTCAGGCCCAAATAATATACTACTAAGTAATAATCGGAAAGCTGGCTATTTTGACGCTTTAACAGAAGCAGGCCTGTTAATAAATGAAGATATTGTTCTTGAAGCCGATTTTACCATGGAAAGCGGTATAAATACAACACAAAAGCTTCTGGAAAAAAATGAAAAAATCGATGCCATTTTTGCGGTCTGTGATGCTGTTGCATTTGGCGTAATAAAGGTGTTAAAGCAAAATAGAATTAAAATACCTGAAGAAATTTCGGTTGCAGGATTTACCAACGAACCCATGGCCGAATTGGTAGAACCTTCGCTAACCACGGTAAAACAACCTATTTACGAAATTGGTGAAACTGCTTCAAAACTTTTATTTGCACAAATCAACGATCCGGATCTACCCCCTGAATTGTGTGTTTTGGATACCACGATTGAAGTGCGGGAAAGTACGAGACAATAGAAATCGGAGTATATAATTCCAATTATATCGGACTTGGAAAGTCCGTTTCCTGGTAACAGGTTAATCATAATTCTCCAATAACTTCCCATACCACTCAATGGCAAACTCTGCAAAATTTCTTCCCAAATAATTTTGTGCTATTTCGTTATTAAATAATGCAGGGTTTTGTTGAAGTCTTTTATCCGTATGCAATTTCCCTTTTTTCAAACTTTCAAGCATTAAACGGAATCCTCCAAAATTCCATGTTTGTCTGCCGTAAGGAGCATCACTTGCACAAAAAATATTTTTACAAAAAGGTTCTCCGGCCAATTGATAGGTGATAAAATCACTTTCGATATGGGTATCGCGCTTTGCACTTTCTATAAAACGAATGTTGGGCCGACGAAGTCCAAGTTCGCGTGCTTTTTGGTAATGAATTTCACCTTCCATATAAGATGGGCCACCACCTCCCATATGTATTCCAACCATCGGATGTTCAGGATGTATTTGTGCCAAAGTTTCAAATCCTTCAGCTTTTGTATAAGGTGTATCGCCTCCAAAGTGGAAAGCAGGAATCCCTCCGAGTTCTATAATCTTATTAAATACATTCACTACTGCATCAGAATCAATCGGATAGGCATTTTGAGCCGGATTCATTTTCACAAAAAGGAAACCCAATTCTTTTATACAAAACTCTGCCATTTTAATTGCCAGTTCTTCTCCCAGATTTTTAGGATCAGTCCAGCCTCCCGGAATAAAATGATTTGGATATTTGGCATCCATATCAAAAAGGTATTGGTTAGCCTTTAATAGGGTTTCAAAGTTTTTATCCTTGTCTTTACCATAGACAGTTACAGCAGGATTTTGCCAGGTCAGACACATATCAACTCCTGACATTTCCATCTCCATAATTAAATCCTCAGCAGAAATAGGTTTCCCGTGATAATAATTATCCGATTGCATGTATTTGGTTTTCAAAGGCTCAACAAGATTTTCAGTGTCAGAAATATGAGTATCTGCATCTATGGTGATTGAATGCTTATTGGATTTTAAAAAAGTAATTTGATTTACTATTCTGTTTTTTGCTTGCGGTGTCATGTTAAGGTTATTTTATAGTTTGGTGCAATTTTTAAGCGTTGCTATATCAAGTTTGAAATTTATTTTCTCAGCCAGTTTTTTATTTAACCAGGCTTTCGACTGTATATTTTTAGTGTATGGAATTTCAGAAGGAGAAGTTCCATCCAAAATTTTCAAAGCAGTTTGGGCTGCCCACTCTCCCTGTTCTTTGGCAATTTTTGTTAAGCCAAAAACTACAAACGGCATCATAAAATCATCGCAGGTTATGGCAGGGATTTGTAAATTTTCTTCAACCAGTTTTTGGGCTTCGTTATCGTTCCAGTTTTTTACCGCCCCATTTGTTGGCATATAAATTAAATCAGCTGATTGATTTGCTTCCTTAAAATATGTTTTCCACTGTTCAAAATCATTAGCCAACAAATATTTAGGTTTCAGTTGCAGGTTTTTGTACATGGTATCCAGAAGAATGGTGTTGTTTTGTTCTGAGAGTGAATTTTCTGAGAGTATGATAAGATCCTCTGTTTCAGGATAGCTTTTAATTACCTCTGAGATACATTCATAAAGCGGAATTACTTCCAACATGCCGGTTACATTTTCTCCCAAACCATATTGTTCTGCCGACCAGTTTACTCCACAAAAAACTACCGGAATTTCGGTGTTATTAAAATGAGCTTGAATTATATATTTTACTGCATTATCGTCGGAAACCAATAAAATATCAGGTTTAAAATCTTTAATTTCTGCTAATGCTTTTGTTGTAGCCTGCTGCATTTCCTCTTCTGAAGATTTGCGTTTTGTGTCCATAAAAAAGGTTATGAGCTCAACGTTTTTGTCCGCCAGAGTTTCCGTGATACCTTCCATCACATCATCACTGCTGCCGTATCCCATGTGGTAAGAATTGATGTAGTAAATTCT
>CAJXZG010000032.1 GCA_913063265.1 uncultured Prolixibacteraceae bacterium
GGCGAAATACTTAATGTTAAAGGATGAATGACACGGTAATTAAATTCTGCACCAACAAAATTGTGTTTGTGGTCATCAAATATTCTTTCATAACCAATACCGATGCCAAATTTTGACTCCGGAAAATTATATACATAATGAAAGTGAGTGGCAAAGCTAAATTCCTGTGCATTAAAAAAGTAAACCGGTCCGGCTGATATTCCTATCTCATGAACATGGCGGTGCTCGTTTTCATGCTCGTGATCATGTGCATGTTCATGATGTTCCTGTCCAAATAATATAACATTCAAAAAAGTGAACAAAGTGACAAACAATAATCTTTTTCTCATTTCTAAATTTTGGTTTTACGAAACAAACAAAAAACACCTTATTTAGTTTATCAATCCTTTATTTCTTTTCTTTTTGTTAATGTTCAGGAAAAGTATTATTTCAATTATGTTTTTAAGCCCAGAAGAAATATATTTAAAAAAACTTTTATTGTGTGAATGGCGATTATTTACTAAATTTCTACCTGAATTATATTCAACATACAACTACAGACAATTATTTATATTTAACTAATAACCTTTCTAATTATGAAAAAATTATTTATCCTTTTAATTTTATTTTCTGCATTTTCCTGTAAAGTAATAGAAGTTAGTTCTGTTTACGATGAAAAGAAGGATTTTTCAAAGTATAAAACATATGCTTTAGACCAGGAGGTTTTTGAATTGTATGTAGCGGAACAATATCGCGATTACTTTCGGGCTGCAATAGATGATAAAATGGCTGACGAAGGACTTACCAAATCTTCAGATCCGGATATGTTAGTGAATGTTTTGCTGGCAGGAGAAAAATTTAGTCCGGTAACAGAGGCGGCAAACAGCTTTTATTACCATGGTTTTACTCAGGGAACTCTTGTTTTAAGTTTTATAGACGAAGAATCAAGAAAAATTATTTGGCAGGGTACAGGAACTAAGTCGATAGTAAAAGATCTTCCGGAATCTAAAGTTGAAGCCAACATAAATAATGCAATCAAACAAATTTTAAAGGATTATCCTCCCAAAAATTAGCTGTTAAAAAATATCGCGTAAAAAAATATAAGAGTAATACAGATTTCTATAAACTGTTATTACTCTTTTTTGTTTCTTTGACATTTTTACTAAAATTTTTATCAAAAAATATTTTCAATGAAAAAAACTATTCAGTTTGGTGAAAAAGTAGAGGGATACAATATTCCGGTTTTAAACGAAAGAGAAATACGTGCTGCAGCCGGTATTCTATTTCTTGTGATGTTTATATCTATTCAGCAAGCAGCTTCGGGTGATTTTACTATGTTAAAATATTCAGTAATTGCCTTCTTAACCGATATGTTAATTCGTGTATTAATCAATCCTAAATATGCCCCCACCCTGATAATCGGCAGGTTAATAGTCCGAAATCAAACACCTGAATATGTTGGGGCCCGCCAGAAAAAGTTTGCCTGGAAAATTGGGATTGCGCTGGCAAGCATAATGTTTGTATTAATAGTCATTGTTAACTCCTTTAGTCCGATTACAGGAATAATCTGTTTTGTCTGTTTAATCTTTCTGTTTTTTGAATCGGCATTTGGTATTTGTCTTGGTTGTAAAACATACCCTTGGTTTTTTGGCAAAGAAAATCTACAATACTGCCCGGGTGAGGTTTGTGATATAAAATCGAGGCATGAAATTCAAAAAACCACTTTTAATCAATTTTTAATTGTGTTGGGATATGTTTCTTTAATTGTACTGGTTTACTTTGTATTTGGTAATTCACTTAAGGAGGCACCTTTCGACTTGTTTGGTTTGAATAGCCATTCATAAAAGGCAAAATGCAGCAGCTATTAAAGCCCAAAAACCTGATTTTCAATTTAAAAGAATAATACTTTCAAAAAATTTGTAAAAACTGCTAAATATCATGTCAAAAATTTTTACCGTTAACGTTAACGGTATTTTATTTTTATTAGCTTTGCTTGCAAAATTTAATCAAAATCTAATTATATGATTCTAGGCTTATTAAAGGAACATGGTAACGAAACCCGAGTAGCCTTACTTCCCGAAATAGTAAAGACCTTTATCGATTTAAAAGTTGAGGTCTGGGTTGAGAAAGGTGCCGGGGAAACTGCATTTGCAAAAGATGCCGATTACGAAGCCGTTGGAGCGAAAACTGTATCGCGAAAAGATGTCTTCGATAAGGCCGAAGTTTTACTACAAATTCAGCCACCGGCTGATGGAGATACTCAGAAAATTAAGGATAACCAGGTTTGGATCAGTGCCTTTAACCCATTGTGGGATACAGACCTTGTTAAAGAATTTCTTAAAAAAGGCACTACCACTTTTAGTCTTGATCTTATTCCACGTACAACCCGTGCACAAGCTATGGATATTTTATCTTCCATGGCAACAGTTTCAGGTTATATGGCGGTATTGGAAGCTGCAATTAAATTACCAACATTCTTCCCGATGTTTATGACAGCAGCCGGAACAATCCGTCCGGCCAACGTTTTAATTCTGGGAGCCGGTGTTGCAGGATTGCAGGCCATCGCTACTTCGCGTAAACTTGGTGCTCAGGTACAGGTTTTTGATGTACGTTCAGCAGTAAAAGAAGAAGTAATGAGTTTGGGTGGTAAGTTTGTTGAAGTAGAAGGTGCTACCGAAGACAAAGCTGCAGGTGGTTATGCGGTTGAGCAAACCGAAGCGTTTAAGAAAAAACAACAGGAAGCCATTAATGCAGTAGCAGCAAAATCAAATGTTGTGATTTGTACTGCACAGATACCGGGTAGAAAAGCTCCTTTACTGATTCCTAAAACAGCGGTAGAATCGATGAAACCGGGATCTGTAATTATCGATTTGGCAGCATCAACTGGAGGGAATTGCGAATTGACAAAAAATGATGAAACTATCGAACACAATGGAGTAAGCATTATCGGTCAATCTAACTATCCTGCTCAAATGCCAGTCGATGCCAGTCGTATGTTTGGCAAAAATGTACTAAATTTTATGAAACTTATAATTGGCGAAGAGGGTCAGTTAAATCTCAATTTTGAGGATGATATTGTAAAAGGAACCTGCATCACACATGCAAAAGAAATTTACAACGAACGTGTTAAATCAGTAATCGAAAAAGCATAACAGATATGGAACAAATATTAACTTTTTTCTTCGAATACAAAGAAGCGATTTTTATTATCGCACTATCCATATTTGTGGGTATTGAAGTGATTTCCAATGTACCATCAGTTTTGCACACTCCCCTGATGTCGGGAGCTAATGCAATTAGTGGTGTAATTATTATCGGAGGTATTATTTTGGTTGGTCATGCCGACCTTTCAAAATTTTCGTTAAACCTTGTACTGGGTATTCTGGCTTTAATTTTCGGAACCCTGAATGTAGTTGGCGGATTTGCCGTAACCGACAGAATGCTTGAAATGTTTAAAAAGAAAAAAAAGTAGGAAATCATGGATAAAGTATTAGGAATAGTAGATGGTATTGAATTTACCATAGGAGACTCAATATTAGAATTAAGTTACCTGGTTGCCGCACTTTTATTTGTTTTTGGATTAAAATTACTTTCACATCCTGAAACCGCGCGAAGGGGAAATTTATGGGCTGCCGGCGGAATGGGCCTGGCAATGCTTACAACATTATTACTTCATAAAGATGGAAATGGCAGCGGTATTCCATTAACCAATGTATGGATTATCCTTGCGGCTATTGGCGTTGGCTCGGCGATTGGTTGGATTGTTGCCAGAAAAGTAAAAATGACCGCTATGCCACAGTTGGTATCTATTTATAACGCAACAGGTGGTGCAGCTTCAATGTTGGTGGCACTGTTGGAATATCCAAATGCCATTGCAGGAGACATCGGTTCAATTTTAGTAACTGTTCTCGGACTAATTATCGGTACAATTGCATTTAGCGGAAGTATTATTGCATTTGCAAAACTCGACGGACGGGTTGGAGATATCATGAAACCATTTATGACTTATATCAACCTGGTTCTGTTAATCGTCACTTTAGGTTTGGGAGTGTATATCGTAATTTCTCCAAATCCGCCTGCAGAAATGATTTGGGCAATTTACACCTTGCTGGCACTTGCCTTAATTTATGGTATAATGTTCGTTATGCCGATTGGTGGTGCCGATATGCCGGTTGTAATTTCCTTGCTGAATTCTTTAACAGGAATTGCAGCTGCCATGGCCGGTTTTATTTACAACAACCAGGCGATGATTCTGGGAGGTATTCTTGTAGGTGCTGCCGGAATGATTCTGACCATGCTGATGTGTAAAGCCATGAATCGCTCCTTATTAAATGTAATTATTGGTGCCTTTGGTGGTGGCGGTGCTGCCGGTCCGGGTGGTGAACAGGGAACAATTAAGGAAATTACCTTAAGCGATGCTTCTGTTCTTTTGAGCTACTCACAAAAAGTAGTGGTAATTCCGGGTTATGGTTTGGCTGTTGCGCAGGCACAACACATAGCTCACGAACTGGATGCCTTACTGGAGAGTAAAGGAGTGGAAGTAAAATATGCAATTCATCCGGTTGCCGGACGTATGCCGGGACATATGAATGTTTTGCTGGCTGAAGCAGATGTCCCTTACGAACAACTGGTAGAAATGGATGATATTAATCCGGATATGTCAAATGTTGATGTGGCGATTGTAGTTGGTGCCAACGATGTGGTAAATCCTGCTGCCTACGATGATCCTAGTAGCCCGATTTATGGTATGCCAATCATCGATGCTCATCTTGCAAAAAATATCATTATTATGAAACGAGGTATGGGTAAAGGTTATGCAGGAATTGAAAACTTCCTGTTCTTTAATGAAAAAACCCGTATGCTGTTTGGCGATGCCAAAAGCTCGATTACCAAGTTGGTGAATGAGATAAAGAATATGTAGCTGGCTCTGAGCAAAGAGCCAGGATCAAGGAGAAAACCATTCGAGTTATCGGATGGTTTTTTTCTTTTATCATATAATATTGAAGCGGAATTTTTTGATGTCTTAGAAAAAAAATTCTCCGGGAAGAAGAAAAGTAGTCAGGAATTTAGAAGTTTGTTTAATTGATTAACAGTTGATTGCAAGTTTCAATTACAAAAATGCTTTTTTTTTGCTGATTGCATTCACTATCTTTAAAAGAAAATCTTATGAGGTATCTTACTCTTTTTGTTTTTCTGGCATTTACTTTTAATATTTCTGCTCAAAAACTCTACGATTACAGTGTTGAAAAAAGAATCAAAGAACTTGGTATTGAATTAACAACACCGGCACAACCTGTTGCAAACTATGTGGGTGCTATTCGGTCAGGGACTTTAATATTTCTTTCAGGAAAAATATCAAAAGACCAAAACGGAGAATTAATAAAAGGAAAGCTGGGTAAGGATTTAACAGTTGAACAAGGTTATGAAGCAGCAAAAAACTGTGGTATTTCTATTCTGTCAACCTTAAAAGAAGAGTTGGGAGATTTAAACAAAGTGGTTCGAATAGTTAAAGTTACCGGATATGTAAATTCTGATCCAAATTTTACAGACCAGTCAAAGGTGGTAAATGGTTTCTCCGACTTAATGGTTGAGGTTTTTGGCAAAAGAGGGAAACATGCCAGGGCAGCAATTGGAGTGGCATCCTTACCACTTGGTGTGGCTGTGGAGGTGGAAATGATTGTGGAAGCAAGGCCATAATACCGGTGAAATATTTTTTCTGTAAACAAGTAAAACTCCATTTTTATTCTATACTTTTCATCCCGGAAAATTGAATAACTTTCAATGAACACAAAAGATTTATCAGCATAAGATACTTCTTAATTATAAACACTTTTATCTTGTTGGAATATGGAAATGAAAGATATTGAAAACATTGAACTTACCTACCTGAGTCTTGATGATTATGAAGAGTTAAAGGAGGCGATGATTGCGGCATATAAAACCATGCCCGATGCTTATTGGAGAGAAAAACAAATCAAGACATTAATCAATAAATTTCCGGAAGGACAAGCTGTTATAAAAATAAACAACGAATTGGCTGGATGTGCGCTTTCGATTATTGTGGATTATAAAAAATTCGAGAATAAACATACCTATAAACAAATTACCGGTAACCATACCTTTAATACACACACTGCCGACGGTGATATGTTATATGGCATTGATGTTTTTATTAAACCGGAATTCCGCGGATTGCGTTTAGGCCGAAGATTATACGACTACCGCAAGGAACTTTGTGAGCGATTAAATCTGAAAGGAATTGCATTTGGAGGCAGAATTCCGAATTACCACAAATATTCTGATTCGATGACACCTAAACAATACATCGAGAAAGTAAGAAAAAAAGAAATTCACGATCCGGTTTTAAACTTCCAGGTATCCAACGATTTTCACCCAAGCAAAATATTAAAAAACTATCTCGAAGGAGATGAGGCTTCCAATGAATATGCAGTTTTACTGGAATGGGATAACATATATTACGAAAAGGAGCAGGCCACACCCGGTGTTGTAAAGAAAATGGTTCGCCTGGGATTGATTCAGTGGCAAATGAGGCCTTACAAAAATATGGAAGAATTACTGCAGCAAGCAGAGTTTTTTGTAGATGCTGTTTCCGGCTACAGGTCAGACTTTGCTTTGTTCCCCGAGTTTTTTGATGCACCGTTGATGGCTGAAGATAATCATTTGTCGGAGCCGGAGGCAATTCGAAAACTGGCAGTGCATACGCCTACAATAGTTCAGCGACTTTCAGAATTGGCCATTTCATACAATATCAATATTATTACCGGCAGTCTGCCCGAAGTTGTAGATAATAACCTGTATAATGTGGGATATTTATGCAGGCGGGATGGAACAATGGACCGCTATGTAAAACTACATGTAACACCTGACGAAGTAAAGGTTTGGGGTATGGAAAAAGGCAATGAACTCAAAGTTCTGGACACCGATTGTGGAAAAATAGGAGTGCTGATTTGTTACGATGTGGAATTTCCGGAATTGAGCCGTTTGCTTGCTGACGAAGGTATGGATATACTTTTTGTACCCTTTCTGACCGATACACAAAATGGTTATTCACGGGTGAGAAACTGTGCCCAGGCACGTGCCATCGAAAATGAATGTTATGTGGCCATTGCTGGCAGCGTAGGTAACCTGCCCAAAGTACATAATATGGACATTCAATATGCACAATCAATGGTATTTACTCCCTGCGATTTTGCTTTCCCTGCCAATGGTATAAAAGCCGAAGCTACTCCCAATACAGAAATGATTGTGATAGCTGACCTGGATATAGATTTATTGCGCGAGTTAAATCAGTTTGGAAGTGTACGAAATTTAAAAGACAGACGAAAAGATATCTATCAGCTAAAAATGGTCAACAGGAATGGGTGAGCTTAATGAATTAAAACAAATACTTTTAACTCAGCTTCAGAAGCTTGTCCAGGACAAAATTGACAATGCTTTAAATTCAATTGAATCAGCAAAAGAAGCCCGGGATAATGAAACCAAAAGTAGTGTTGGCGATAAGTACGAGACCGGCCGGGCTATGATGCAGTTTGAAATTGAAAAGAACAAAGTCCAGCTTTCTAAAGCAAACCAACTGAAAAACGACCTTGCAAAAATTGATGTAGGCAAAATATTTCAAAGAGTGGAATTTGGCAGTATTGTCATTACTAAAAATGGCAATTATTTTATTTCAATCGGATTAGGTAAAGTAGCGCTTGGAAATGAATCTTTTTTCTGCATCTCTGCCGCTTCACCCATCGGAAAAATTTTGATGGGGAAAACTGTTGGTGACAAAATCAATTTCCAGGGAAAAAAGATTGAGATTACAGACATAATGTAAGCCCACATTATTTCATGTTTCACGGAAGAGCTGACCATGCCTGGATACTTGATACTGGATAACGAATAATGGGTACTGGTGGTGTCTTCCGACTTCCGACTTCCGACCTCCGACTTTTTACGGCATCAAATTCACACATACCAACTTCTCCATATCCCGAACAAATAGTTTACCCTGTGCAAATGCAAGTGGAGTCCAGGCCTGAGATTTTTCTGAATTAAAATACGAAGCTTTTCCTAATTCTTTGTATCCTTCAGCCGATGGTTCTACCAAATGAATATCACCATTTTTCCCATTCTGATTAATAATTAAGCCATCCATCATAATCATTCCGCCCATTTCAAAATTCTGAGCAGTTTTTTTCTCCCAAACCACTTCCCCTTCCATAGTTAAACAGGTCATTTCATTAGGTCTGCCATTGTTGTTTAAATACAGGTGGTTTTCGTAGTATATTGGCGGATGCATTTTACATCCTGCTTCTTCTGTTCTAAATATTTCATTTACTTTAAATCCATCTTCTTCCTTCAAAATTTCTACAAGAATTGTAACAGGATTATAATTTCCATTGTTTGAACAGTCAGTAAAAACAAGATGTTTGTCATCGATAACTGTAGCCGGGGTAATGGTCGCAAAAGAATTTAGTCCATCGTATTTCCACAATTCTTCTCCGGAATTTATATCAAAACTTACTACCTCATGAATTTGTGTTGAATCCCTGCGATTATAAGGGCTAATCATAATAACCTGATCAACTCCTCCAAAATTTGCCGGAGTTGGTGAAGCATGAAAACTCATTCCCGTTAAAGGACGACTTTTCCAAACCAATTCTCCTGTAAATTTATTAAAAGTAGCTACTCCAGCCTTTTTACCTTGCGGTGCTACTACAACTAAATCGTTATGAATTACAGGCGATTGTGAAAATCCCCAATTCGGCATTGGTGCTCCAAATTCTTCCTTTAAATTGTGATACCAAACTTTATCCCTGGTTTTTTTACTGATACAATAAAAATCGCCGTGCGGCCCCACCATCCACACAAAGTCTTTGTCTACATAGGGAACAATTCTTGAGCCCGGGAATGGAATTTCACCTTCCGCATCATACTGATAATTCCACTTCTCTTCTCCAGTGTTAATATCTATACATCTTAAGATATCCCATTTCTCTTCTACACGGTCAAGAACAAATACCTCATCGCCAAAAACACTTGCGCCACCATAACCCGGACCTAATTTTATCTCCCATAATTTTTCAGGTTCCTGTTCATTCCAGTTTCTTATTATTCCTGTTTCTTCTGAAATGGCATTTCTGTTTGGTCCCAAATATTGATTCCAGTTACTTTTTTTTTCACATCCCAAAAATATTATGGAAACAAGCGTGAAGAGTATCAGTTTTTTCATGGTATGGTTTTTAAGTTTTCTCAAATATAGTATTAAATGGGAAGCTTTGTTAATTCGCTCTTTTAACTGAAATTAAGTAAACAGATAACTTGAAAAATGTGACAATCATTTGTGCAAAATATAATAATGACAATTCAATATTAATAGAACTTCGGTGTAATTTGTTCGCCGTAAAAAATAAAAAAGGCATCCATTTGAATTTGTTTGTAAAATGGCTGAATTTGGAATGAATCAAAACAATTTTTATTACTATTGTATTGGTATTAAAAGAATAGATTATGTCAAGAAAAATAATATTTCTGTTTTTACTTCTGATTGCCTCAACCCATTTGTTTAGTCAGGAAAACTATCGCCCCGGTCTTTTTTTTCGTGAAGACTGGAAAGAAATACCGGCTGAAATTCCACTTTCTCAAAAACATGTCGATAATCCTGATTTATTGGTTCAACTCTATGGAGCGGGAAAAGACAGTTTGAAAAAGAGTAACCATGAGCAACCTGTCGATGATCCCTATTATGTGTGGACCGGGCTTTGTTTGGAAAACTGGATGGTAACGTTAAAACACAAAAATCAAAATGTAGATTTAAGCGAATATTCAAAAATTCTTTGGCGAACTAAAAACTTTGGATTGAGGCAACTCAGGATTACCATAAAACTGGCGAACGGGAATTGGTATGTTAGTGATTTATTTGATGATGCATCCAAAGACTGGAGAATTAAAGAATTCAACATTAGTGATATAACATGGCACAAACTTGATTCAGAAAGAATAACAGAAGTTGGACTTGCCAATCCTCAACCCGAATTGTCTGATATTGAAGAAATCGGATTTACAGATTTGATGTCGGGAGGCAAGTCAAATGCCTGTTCCAGAATTGATTGGATTGAGGTTTATGGGAAGTCGGTAAATCGATAAATTCCAAATGTTGAACCTACCTCTGGATTTTTAACTTTTTACACCTAATACCACTGGCTTCACCCATGGTTAATTTAGTTTAATCCTATCAGGATTATTTATCTTAATTCTAAAATCCCAAAGGGATTTAATTCGAATAACCCCGAATGAAATTCGGGGAAAAATAATAAAGAGAATTTTGCCCTGAAGGGGTTAAACATGTAAAGTATCTTTCTTAAAATTACATTATACTACTTGCGATACCTTTCCCTTAGCAAGTCCATCATAAAAACATTGATATCCCACTGATTAGCTACCGGTTGTTTTGTATATGGTAAGAGTGGCATATATGGTGCCGGGCCAAATTCTGTTGTTATTGTAAATTCAGAATCTCCGCTTTCTTTTCTTTGTCTGATTATTTCGTCCCACCATTCCATATGTCTTTCAAGAAATGGTTTATTTTCCGGTGCACGTGGATCATTTACCTGCGCACTTTCCATAAATCCAACTCTTGAATGGATATGAAAAACATTCGGGAATACGGCCTCCAGATTTTCCTGCTGATGTTCTAACATCGATTCTGAAACATTTACCCAATGCGAAAAATCAGCTGTGATTTTCATTTCCGGAAACGCCTTCAGATAATCGGGCATTAAATGGCAAGCAAAACTAAATTTTCCACGATGGATTTCATGCATAATGGTCACTCCGGAATTAGCCTCAATTTTATTTGCCCTTTCTATTATTTTGCAATTATCATTAAAAGTAAAAAAGTCTTTACCTGTTTGAGAATTTATAAAAACAGGATTTTCCTTTACCAATCCCTCTAACCTTCCCGAAAACTCATGAATATATTCCTTTACATTCTTTTTGTCTGTTTGGTAATGCTGAAGAATATAAGGCATTTCATAATCCTGAAGTATTTTCAGGTACTCTTTTTGTAAATCCTTTGATTCAGGCAAGGGCAACTCCACTCCTTCATATCCTACTTTTTTTGCCTTTATTACAAAATCTTCAAAAGGAATTGAATTGGAGCCCCACAACGGACAAAAGAAATTTACTTTCATATTCTCATGTTTTTGATTCTTCTTTTTATTCAGATTTAAAACATCAAACAAGAATTGGTTTTTAATGTTCACAACTATTTAGATGATAAATCGATGTTGCGAAATAGGAAAAAACTAAATTTGCAACACAACGCAATTATTGCAGATACAATATGGAAACCGCATCAATCAGTCATATAAGAAAAGAACTTAAATTAATCCCTCCGCAACAATTACAAGAGCTTTGTCTAAGACTGGCCAGGTATAAAAAAGAAAATAAAGAATTACTGAGTTACCTGCTTTTCGATTCAATTAATGAACAGGAATTTATTAAAAGTGTAAAAGAAGAAATTGACAATCAATTTCTTATGCTTAATAAAACCAGTGCTTACCTGGCAAAAAAAACACTTCGTAAGGTGCTCCGTACTACACAAAAACACATTAAATTTTCGGGAATTAAAGAAACGGAAATTGAGTTACTGATATATTTCTGTAAAAAAATGAGAAAATCAGGAATTACCTCACGACATAACCGGGTTATTTTAAATATGTACTGGCGGCAGGTCGACAGAATTATAAAAGTTCATTCCTCTTTACACGAAGACTTACAATTTGATTATGAAGATGACATAAAAATGTTGTAACTTTTTAAGAAACAGAAGAATAATAAAACCATATTCAAAATGAGTGACGAAAAAATAATATTTTCGATGTACAAGGTAAGTAAAACTTACCCTCCCAATAAAACGGTAATTAAAGACATTTCTCTTTCGTTTTTCCTGGGTGCAAAAATTGGAATAATCGGATTAAACGGGTCAGGAAAGTCTACCCTACTTCGAATAATTGCCGGACATGACAAAGCTTTTAATGGAGAGTTGGTTTTTTCTCCGGGATATACAGCTGGATTACTGGAACAGGAGCCACATTTAGATGAAAACAAAACTGTTAAAGAGATTGTAAAAGAAGGAGCACAGGAAACCGTTGATGTGCTGGCGGCATATGAAGATATCAACCTGAAATTTGGTTTGCCGGAGGTTTATGAAAATCCGGATGAAATGGAAAAATTAATGGCAGAGCAAGCCAAATTGCAGGAACGAATTGACCAGTTGGATGCATGGAATCTCGACAGCAAACTGGAACGGGCAATGGATGCCTTGCAGTGTCCTCCTGATGACCAGCCGGTAAGTGAATTATCAGGTGGTGAACGACGCAGGGTTGCGCTATGCAGACTATTACTGCAGGAACCGGATGTGTTACTTTTGGATGAACCTACCAACCATTTGGATGCAGAAAGTATACTATGGCTCGAAATGCATTTGGCCCAATACAAGGGAACAGTTATCTGTATCACACACGACCGTTATTTCCTTGATAATGTTGCAGGCTGGATTTTGGAACTCGACCGCGGACAGGGAATTCCATGGAAAGGAAATTATACCTCGTGGCTCGACCAAAAAGCAAAAAGACTGGAAATGGAAGAAAAAACCCATTCAAAACGCAGAAAAACACTGGAACGTGAGTTGGAATGGGTTCGTATGACACCAAAAGCCCGTCATGCTAAATCTAAAGCACGTTTGGGAGCTTATGATAAAATGCTCAACGAAGATGTAAAACAAAAAGAAGATAAACTTGAAATTTTTATTCCTAATGGTCCCCGATTAGGTGATAAAGTGATTGAAATGGAAGGGGTTTCAAAAGCTTATGGAGATAAAATTCTTTTTGATGATCTTTCTTTCAGACTTCCACCGGCAGGTATAATTGGTGTAATTGGTCCCAACGGTGCTGGAAAAACCACACTCTTCAAACTGATAATGAAACAACTGGAAGCTGATAAAGGCATCATAGACATTGGTGATACAGTAAGTATCAGCTATGTGGATCAAACCCATAAAGCCATTGACCCGGAGAAATCGGTTTTTGAAGTGATTTCCGGTGGTACAGAATCGATGATGCTGGGCAACAAAATGGTGAATTCACGTGCGTATGTCGGTCGGTTTAACTTTACCGGTGCCGACCAGGAAAAAAAATGTGGTGTACTTTCAGGAGGAGAAAGAAACAGGCTGCATCTGGCATTGGCACTAAAAGCAGAAGGAAATGTTCTGCTTCTGGATGAGCCAACCAACGATATCGATGTAAATACTTTAAGAGCTTTGGAAGAAGGTCTCGAAGATTTTGCCGGATGTGCTGTAGTTATTTCCCACGATCGCTGGTTTCTGGATAGAATTGCAACACATATTCTTGCCTTTGAGGGTAATTCGGAAGTTTACTTTTTTGAAGGTTCGTTTTCTGAATATGAAGAAAACAGAAAAAAACGAATGGGAAATGAAGCTCCCAAAAGAGTGAAATACAAAAAACTTATGGAATAAAGCATTAAATTTTTAAACTAAACCAAAACCTGTGAAAGCAATCTACATTTATGTAATAATACTTTTGAGTTTGAATATTAATGTTTTTGCTCAAAAAACATTACCGTCCGATAATGTCATATTTAAACATTCGGCTGTTACTTTGATGCCTGAAGGTGAACCTGAAAACATAAAAACATTTTTACCACTGTCGCCCACCATTGTTGCCTGGGGAATCGATCCAATTCATTATGCTCTGGACGTCCAAAAACTGGAAAATCATTTTTCGAAATACAAAAAAATTGGCATAGAGAATCTGGCTTGTAATGTTTGGATGTTAACCGCTACAGAACGATACATGCACAAAAACCCGGATTTGCAGGATGCTGTTTGTAAGGATATTGAAGGTAATAAAATAGTTCCCGGATGGCTTGATTCAGAATTTAATGGCATCAAACCATGGTGGGGATGTACCAATCACCCTTTATTCAGGGAATTGGTAATGGAAAGGGCAACTATCGGAATTAAAAGCGGGGCAAATCTGCTTCACCTCGATGACCATATGGGAACCGCAGCCGCAGCAAACCATTCAGGAGGATGTTTTTGCCGGTATTGTGTCAATGGTTTTAAAAATTGGTTACAAGTAAATTATTCAGAAGGAAAACTGGTTCAAATTGGAATTGAAAATATTGAAACTTTTAATTATTTACATTTTCTTAAAAACGCCGGATTTGATACCACAAAAAAGTACAAAACTGCCATACAAAAAAATACACTACCATTAAGAGATGAATTTATGAAATTTCAATTGTATGAAGCAGCTGAATTTGTAAATGAACTAAGTACACTGGTTGATTCAGTTTCCACAAAAAATACACCCCTTGGCGTAAATTCATGGAACCTGGATCCAACTCAACTCGCAACTTCTCATTATGCAGATTATTTTTCCAATGAGGTCAGTCATTTTGAATTGGAAGACAAAAATCCACCCTTTGTTTATTTACTGGCCAATGCAATGAATAAACCTGTTTTTAGCACAGGAACAGGAGAAGACTGGATTCATATCAGACAAAATCCGCAAGCTACAAGAATAAATCGCTGGATTGCAACAGCTTATGCTTTTGGGCACTATTTTATGTATTCATACAATAAATGGGGATTTTCAGAAGAAACAGGAACACAATGGTATCAGATACCCATTGAATATTACGAACCCTACTGTTCTTTTATCAGTGAAAACAGATTTCTGTTCGATGATTATGAACCATTTACGCAAATAGGGATACTGTATGAAAATGAAATTAGCAGGGCAGGAAACTGGGAAATCAAGGAAATTTGCAAAAATCTTCACTACAACAATATTCCTTTCGGATTGGCTGCTTCAGGAGATGACTTGTGGATGAAACACAAACTTGTTTCCGGTTCGGTTAATAAATTTGATTTTTTGATTCTTCCATCGGAAAACAAATTGACTAAGGAAGAAAATAAAATTATAGAAAACTACAGAAAAAGCGGAAGAACGATTTTTAAATGGTCAGAAAATCTAAATCTAAAAACACAAATTCCTGAACTTATTTCTGTAAAAAATGAATCAGGAATCTGGACACTTCCAAGAGTTAAATCTTCAAATAATGGGTCTGGACAAGAACTGGTTATCCATCTTCTCAACCATGATTACAATTCAAAAACTGACAGCATGAACAAAAAAACGGATTTTGTAATTGAACTGGCGAAACAATTGGTAGATGATTTTAATATTTCAAAAGTAACCTTGTTTGCACCGGAAGAAAAACCTTTAGCGATTGTGGTTTCTGACTCACTAAAGGGAAAGGTATTAAAAATTCCAAATCTTAATATTTGGGGTATTTTAAAATTTGAATAATCCGGTCTTTATAAAAAATAAAGCATAAAAAAACCACGCTATTAAATAACGTGGTTTTTTTGGCTGTAAATCGCCTGTTAGTTAAGCGCACCAAGTTGTGCATTGCACGCGTCTAACAAAGCCTGAGCATTTGCATTGGAAGCATCCAACGCTTTTGCTTTTTCAAGAACTTCAATAGCTTTTTTCAATTCTGCTTTTACCTTATCTACTTCTTTTGTATAAGCTTCATCAGCGGTTGTCATACTACCTGCATCCACTTTCTCGTTAGCAGCAATCAAAATGGCTGTACCGGCTTTATAAAATTCATTACCTTCGTTGACATAAACACCAGCCAAAGCTGAAGTTATTTTATCATTCCCAGGATACTTCTCAGCTCCCTCCACCAAAGTTGCTTTGTATTCATCATCCTTGTTTTGTCTCTTTAAAACAACAGACTTATAATAAGTAGCTGTTTCATCCTTGTAACCATTTGCAACCGATTGGCTAAAAAGTTCAACTGCTTTATCATAGCTTTTTGCTCTGTAAGCAGCAATCGCAGCATTGTACACAAGAGACTGTTTATCCTCATCTGAATCCGATGTGGCAATTGCTTCTTCAAAACTTGCAACCGCATTTTTGTAATCTTTTTTGTCATTGTAAGCCAAGGCTTTAAACTCATGACATTTTGAAACGTTAACACCGGCTTCAATAGATTTGTCAAAATATTTAACTGCTCCTTCAAGATTTTCCGACTTGTAAGCTGCAAAACCAATGTTATAGTTTATTGCTGCATCAACCTCAACTTCTCCCAGATTATTCATGGCCTCATCATATAACTGAAAAGCTTTGGCGTAATCCTGTGCGGTTAGAGCCTCATTTGCTTCATTGATTTTTTCAGCTGCATCCTGTGCAAAAGAAAAAACCGTAATAAAAACTGCAATAAACAATAGTAATACTTTTTTCATCTTTAAATTTTCTTTTAGTTAAACCTGATTTTTATTATTTTTTTACTTCTGTTTTTTCAAAGTCCCAAAAATAGCAATTAAGAATTAATTTCCTAAACTTATTTAAACTTCAATAATCTGATTAACAAATTGTTCTATTTTATGGACAAATACCTTTTTTTCAATTATATTCCTTTTCAATTTCTAAGGATTAAACATTTCAGGATTCCAGAAGTTTAAAATTCCTTTAATAATTTGAAGTCGGCTTTGTGCCTCTTTGTTCTGAGGTTCAATCTCTAATACCCGTAAAAAGGCATTTTGAGCATCTCCCCAATTTTGAAACTTCTGTTCCAGTTTACCTTTTATAAGAAAATATTCTATTGATTCGGTTTCTTTTATTTGATTGAATAATTCCCGTGCATCATTTGCTTTTTCTGCCTGAATTAATTCCTTTACTTTTTCTAAATGTTCTTTATCCATTATTTGCTTTGAGCAATGGTTTAATAAAATTTTGACATTAATACCAGTAGAAAATAGTTATAACAACTTTCCTGCCAATGTCTTTATGATTCCGTCCAAACTGATTACATAAAACTTATCTATCAATCCATTCAATCTTCTTCAATCTCCTTCAATCTTCATCAATCTTCATCAATCTATATCAATCTCCTTCAATCTTCATCAATCTAAATCAATCTACATCAATCCAAAAAAATCTTTAATTCTCTCCCCTTGTTACCGATAGAATACCCTTAATCTTTTTTAACTTATGAATCAAAAAATCAAGATGCTCTATATTATAAACCAAAACTTTTAGCTTTCCTTCAAACTTTCCTTTTTCCGATTCCACATTGATTGATCGCATCTGAACCCCGATATCTTTGGCAATTACATGGGTAATTTCAGTTACAACTCCCATTTCATCCATTCCAGAAATATGTAAGGTTGTAAGAAATGAACTTTTGTTACTTGAACTTTTCCATTTTGCATTTATAACCCTGTAGGGAAAACGTTCTTTCATTGAGGGTGCATTGGGACAACCATTTCGGTGAATTTTTATTCCATCGTTGATAGTAACAAATCCAAAAATCGAATCTCCAAATACCGGGTTACAGCATTGTGCCAGTTTATAATTTACATTTTTAAGGTTGTTGTCGATAATCAGAAAATCATCTTCACCTTCAAAATTTAAATCTTTGACTTCTTTCTCCGGAAGCAGTTCTTCCAGTTTTAGTTTTGTTGTTTCTTCCTTTTTCTCTGTAAATTCAGATTTGATTTCAAGCGGATCTATTTTACCGGTTGCTACTTCATAATACAAATCAACGGCATATTTAAAGCCGTATTTTTTTAACAACTTTCTTATTCCTTCATCGTTTAATTCCAGTTTCCAGTTTTTAAATTTTCGTAACAATATCTCCCGACCCTGTTCACCCAAAATCTTTCTTTCTTCATTTAAACTGTATTTTACACGGTTTTTGGCTTTTGATGTAACCAGAAAATCCAACCAATCCATTTTTGGTTTCTGATTTTTTGAGGTGTCAATTTCAATATGATCGCCATTTTTCAGTTTGTGTTTTAGTGTTACTTTTACCCCGTTTACTTTTCCTCCAACGCAGGTATCTCCAAGTTTTGAATGAATTTCGTAGGCAAAATCAAGCATGGTCGCTCCGCTGGGAAGTTTTTTCAAATCACCCTTTGGTGTAAATACAAAAATTTCGTCGCTGTAAATGTTTGTACTGAAATGGTCAATAAAATCGACAACATTTACATCCGGATTTTCAAGTATGTTTCTAATCTCAGCCAACCATTGATCATAGCCGGAATTTTCTTTTCCACCCTTGTATTTCCAGTGAGCAGCAAGACCTTTCTCTGCCACTTCATCCATTCTTTTTGTTCGAATCTGAATTTCAACCCATTTCCCTTGCGGCCCCAAAACTGTGGTATGAAGCGATTCGTAACCATTCGATTTGGGAATTGTAATCCAATCGCGCAATCGGTTTGGGTTGGTTTGATATTCCTCAGTTACAAAAGAATAAGCCGTCCAACAATCCGCTTTTTCATTTTCCGGTTTTGACTCAAGAATAATCCTGATGGCAAATAAATCCATTACCTCATCGAAAGAAACTCCTTTTTTATTCATTTTGTTAAAAATCGAAGAAATAGATTTTGTTCTGGCTTTCATCGAAAAATTAAATCCTTTGTCCTTAAGTTTCTTTTCTACCGGTTTTACAAATTCAGCTACAAAATTTGTCCGTTCATTTTCTGTTTCTTTTAATCTTTGTACTACGTAATTATACGAATCAGTTTTTTGGTATTTCAGACATAAATCAAGCAATTCAGAATTTACAGTATATAATCCAAGTCGATGAGCAAGAGGAGCATATAAATGTGATGTTTCTGTAACAATACGGTTTCTGTTCTCTTCAGAATATGTATCCAGGTTACGCATGACCTGCAAACGATCAGCAATTTTTATGATTATCACACGTACATCACCCGCCAGTGCCAACAATAATTTTCTATAATTTTCCGAATGTATGTCAACTGTATCTGTGCCTAAGGAATTAATTTTTGCCATTCCTTCCAGAATGGTATAGATCAATTCTCCAAATTCTTCCTTAATTTCTTCAGGTGTTACTTTTCTCTCTAGACCGGCATACATTACATTATGTAATAATCCTGCAACAATAGAATCGGGTCCAAGACTTATTTCCTCTGCAATAATTGATGCTACTTCAATTGAGTGTTTTACAATTGTTTCACCATGTTTGAACTTTTTATCACCAATAACATCAAAAGCAAACTTAAAAGCTTTTTCTATTCTTGACATGTCATCGGCGTCGAAAGTAAACTCACATATCGATCTTAGATTTTCGAATCTGGTAAATAGTTGTTCCTGTATTTCCATAGTCTAAAAATCAAAAAAGGCCGCCAAAATTGGCAGCCTTTGAAAAAAATATAGTATTACAATCTTTATCCTGCTGCCTGAGTTTCATCGACAAAAACACGCTGACGCATTTCTCTGTCGAGCATAAAAATTCCGTTTCCCTGTCCATTGATGAGTTTTAAGGTATCCAGAATTTCCATTACATTGGCTTCTTCCTCAACTTGTTCATCAACAAACCATTTTAAAAAACTTTGTGTTGCATGGTCGCTGACCTCTACTGCAACATCCATTAAACTGTCTATCATACCTGTTACTTTTTGTTCATGTTCCAGGGTAGCTTCAAAAACTTCGATAATACCATTCCATTCTGTTGGCATTTGTTCTATGGCTCTTATTTCAGCTTTCCCACCTCTTTCTACAACATAATTATAAAATTTGTTGGCATGGCTCAGTTCCTCCTGGTATTGAATATACATCCAGTTGGCAAAACCCGGCAATCCTTTTTCATTAAAATATGCCGACATTGAAAGATATAATAAAGCTGAATATTGTTCTGCGTTAATTTGAGAATTCAGAGCTTCTAACATTTTTTCTTTAATCATGACCGTTATGTTTTTGTTTGGGTTAAAATTAGGAAAAAGAAGACACATAAAAAATAAGAAAGGCCCAAAAATGAGCCTTTCTTAATATTGATTTTCTATTTACTATAATCTATATCTATCAATCAAATTAGTCTTGCGAACCTGAATTATCTGTTGCTGTTTTAAAGGACCATGTTGGACTATTGGCCACATTACTTCCTTCATGTTTAGCAACTACATACCAATAATAGGTTGTGTTCTCCTCTAAACCAGTTACTGTTACCTGTTTTGTAGTTAAGTTTTCTCCAACGATTTGCTGAACTGTTGAATTAGATTCAAAAATATAAACTGTGTATTCCAGAACTTTACTTTTATTCTCCTGATCCACTTTCCATTGTAGGTCGAAAGATGTATTTTGATCCACTGCACCATTTCCGGGAACTGGGTCGTATATAGCAACACTTCCTACATTATTTTCATCTTTTAGTAAAAAAAATGAAATACTTGTTTCCTCATTTTCGTAAACTGCAATACTTACACTATTAGTTAAAAAGTCCTTTTTTCTTGCAGTAATCGCAACATCTCCCTTTAATATTTTTTCAAACTTAAATTGTCCGGTTTCATCAGTAATTACACTTGAACTTGCAGGATTCGTTGCAATAAGTACACCTGATAGTGGCTCATAACTTTCACCATCTAATATAATTCCTGAAACGGAACCATACTTTTCTAAATCCATCATTTGCTCTTCACACGAAATGAAAGCAAGGAAGATTATAAAATAGCTTATATATTTAATTTTATTCATTGTAATAATTTTTTATTTACCCAAGTAGAATTTAAAACCTAATTTTAAGCCAAGTATAAAATCGTTATACTCACCAATCTTTACACCATCATAATAGTCAGTTAACATTTGGTTTAGATAAGTTTTTCCTGTAATGGAAACTTTATCAGAAATTAAGTATTCTGCACCTAAACCATAAGAGAAATATGGAATCCATGTTTTATTTGATAATGCAATTTCATTTCCAAAATCAAAATAAGAACCTGCTCCTAAAGTTAAATACGGAGAGAATTTCCCTTTTTGATTCATCAAAAATAATAAGCTCAAATCACTAAAATATTGGTTGGTCTTTAATAAGTTTTCAACATAAATCTGTTCGACTCCTATATTGGCATCCATGAAAAAGGATTTGTTAAAACCAAGTCCAAAATTAAAAGTTGCCCCTGGGCGAACACTATTAGATGAATAGTCTCCTAAATATGCTTGACCTGAACCTAAAATAGATGCATAAAATTTTGCACGTAAATCCTGGTCGAATTTACGCCCCATAAGATCTACCTCATAATTCTCATCTTTTTCCTTACGATAACTTTGAATTTGTTCAGAACCAATATCTTCTTCATTTTCCAAAGCCCATAAATTTTCCAGTATTCCCTCAATAACCAAACTATGTACTGCTTTTTCGACAGCTTCTGTAACTGCCATTTCAGTTGGTTCGTTATAAGTATAACCCGTTTCTGCTTCTAACAATCTTTTAAATTTCACATACCTAAAAACACCAACAGAAACCTCTTGAGACAAGATAGATTTAGTGGTATAAATTGTTTTTAAGATTTTTCCGTTGCTTGTAGAAACAGCCCGTAAATAAATACTAACCCGGTCTTCTCTGTATTGCGCAGAAGCATCAGTCCCGAAATAACGAACTCCGGCACCTCCGGTGTATACATTTGTTTCATAAGAAGTAATACCCCCTTCTAAAAGAACTCCTGCAAATAATAAGGGAGGGAGCATAACATTATTATTGCCTTCATATTGTTCTCTGCTTGAACGAATAATCTTTCGTTCATTGAGCAAATTGCTAATATTTTCTCGTTCAATTGGAATAAACCATCCTGATTCTTCAAGGGCACGAATCAGAATATTGGTTGCCCCTTGCGTGACTGCAGTTGACCAGCTTGCACCTACCTCTGTTGCTTTATATTGTCCGGATTGGTCTCTGAACTTATAAACAGCAACTACTATCGGTTCCTTAGGAGTTGGTAAATCGAGTAAATCTTTTTTAATTTCAGTCTCGGGTCCTAACCTTGCTTCTCTTTTACCAAACGGTTGATGAAAATAAGGTCCGCACCCATACAGAATTAAAAAGATTGAGAAAAACACAAAACTCCTGAAAATTAATCTTTTCAGCATAACTTAAAGTTTCATGTTTTCAAATTAGAAATAAGGTACTAAAACGTTTGTACTGGCACCTGTAGTATTATCAACGATATTAACACTTATACCTGCATCTGAGCTGCCAATATCAATTTGATAATCGCCAAGAATATAGGAGCCTTCCGCCAGTGCGTCTTCTCCAAATTGTCGTGTAACCAATTCTCTTGACAAACGACTTAGAATTTGTCGATTCAAACTTTCGGCAAAATCATCTACCGGATTTGCATTATACCTGCTATATGGATCTAGTCCATCTGATGGTGCTTTATAAGTATCCTGAGCCTGTGCAGAACTAAGCATCCATTGATAGTTAAAAGTATTTCCTCCAAAAGCAGGATTTTTTGGGGTATATACCAGTTGCTGAGCAATTATATTTGTTGAGCTGAGCAACAGAATACCCGTTAATAATAAGATTAAGCGTCTCATAATGTATGGTTTTTGGTATTAAAATATTCCCGTTCCTGAACGGTCGTCGCCTTCTAACTGGCGAATTATTTCCTCGTAATGTAATAAATATCTTTTTGTTTGCGCAACCGCCTGGGCTGCCAATAGTTCTATATAATCACCCCTTGGTTGAAGAAATGATTGAAAAACTAAAGTTTCATTTATTCTTATTTCAATTTTAGTCGTGGTTAAACGATAAGGTTTTTCTGTTAAAAATATGGAATAATTTTTTGCATTTGGAGGAGCTTCCCAATCACGATAAAAATAATCGTAAAAATCTTTTCCTCCTTTTGTTTTGGTTTCATCAAATAACAATCCGTCTATTTCAATATCAGCATCTTCTTTTGAGTCCTTTCCGGCCTTTTTCTGTTCACTCGCTTTTATTTCCTCGATCAGCGATTTTAGGCTTTCAGGAGCTTCTTGTATTTTATTTTCAGTTCTAATTGTATCGGATTGTGAGCTTGCCACGCCAGGCAATAAGAAAACAAATAATATGGAAAATAAAATCCTCATCTGCCTATTTTAACGGGAAACTAAAATCAGTGTGTGTTATGGTTACCGGGGGTGCAGAATTTCCGGTTTGTTCAATTTTCAAATAGGGTGCATCGTAATGTTCTAAGGATAATCCGGCCAGATTATTGGACCCATTTTGAATCACTTCAACTCCCATTAAAGGATTACTTGAATTGGTATCCCAAAGCTGAAGGTCGATTCTGTTTTTATCCCCTATTTGAACTGAAGAAGCAACCCGGTTTAAAAGGTTAAAATTCTCTATATAAGAATTAACCATATTTCCATCTCCGTCCTGTTTTACTATATTTTGTGTTTTAGCTCCCACAGACCATAAACTGGCGTTGTTTAAATCTCCATTCTGAAAAAGAACACTTTCATGATTATTCCCCTCTTGGTTTACATACCCAATATTTCTGTTTCCTTGTTGAGTTGCATTAAGAATATAATCAGATACATCATCCAGTTGTTGAATTGCGGTTAACTGATTTTCATTGCCCAATTGATTGAGCTGTAAAATATCGTTTTCAACAGGAATCTCAAGAAAAATTACATGACCACTAATTAGTTCCATCGTTTCACCCGCAGATAGTACTGATGTACTTTCCTCCTCTTGCGCAGTTACCGCAAAACTAACAAGTAAAAAATAGATTATAACTAATAGATTATTTCGCATGTTTTTGGTTTTTACAATTTAACAATTACAAAAGCATTATTAAATAAGACCGTTAAATCTACCAATATTATTTAAATATTATAAAGAATAAATATCAAAATAAACTGGATTGATAAAATTTATTAGAACATCCTTCCTCAGTTATGTTTTGGTTAAACCTCCCGGAAAAATTCCGGGAGGTAAACCATCACATTACATGATCGAGGAAAACCTAATCAAAATTAGGTATTTCTTTAATAATTTATTGCTGAATTACTTTAGCAAAATTTGAAGCTCCACTTTGGAATACAGTTGCGTCATGGCTATTACCAATTTGTTCAACTCCAACAACACAATTATTACTTCCACCAACTAAATCAATATCAACCAAATTAGAATCACCCAATTGGCTTGATGTAACAACATTTCCATTTCCATCAATATCGATATCAGAGCTATTTTGGAATCCTAGTTGACCTTGGACAACATTGTTATTATCACCATAGACATCCATCCATGCGTCATTTTCTCCACTTCGACTCCAAACTGTATATTCTTGGTATTGAGCTGTGTTATTACCACTACCCTCAACATAAATATGAGAAGTTCCTCGCATTTGATTTGCATATTGCGTATAGTCTCCAGCTGGTTTATGGGCCCAGGAAAGAGATAATGGATTAGCTAATGTAGTTGCACTTACATCAAATGCATTTCCACTCTCCGTAGGATTATTGTTATTATCACCAATTTGAGTAATATTTTGGTCATTAACATAACCTCCAATACTTAATTGATCAGCCACATTATAATTTCCGTCCTGAATAACAAACATACGTTTAACTCCAGCACTACCAAAACTTGCAACAGTAGTTTGAGTTGCAGAATTATTGTTTCCTAATTGATCCAAATCAACTCCCATGAGATCCCATGAGGTCGCAATACTATGAGACGTACCAATATCTTGATGTCCTTCGTTATTGTTACCTAACTGATATACGCTAGATCCATTATTTCCTCCATCATGCATATTTATAGAAGCATTATTACCGTCACCAATTTGGTCGATAAATGCTCCGCCTTTCCAATCTCCAGCATATCCAGGTACTTTGTTATTTGTTACTGGTGTACCAAGAGTTCCCTGGTCTATATCACCAGTATTATTAGAACCTGTTTGTTCTATTTCAGCAATATTTGACCCGAATTGGTCAATAGTTGCAATATTTCCAGAATTTTGTGCCATAACCATTGTTACAGTAAAAATCATTGCGAAAAGAAAACTTAGTTTTTTCATAATTTTTAATTATTAAAAGTTTAAGAATTGATTATTTAGTTTTGAGTTACTAAAGCCTGATTCATATTCCCTGTTTGGGTAATAGTTCCGGAATGGCTGTTTCCAACTGAAGTCAAACTTCCGAAATTAGAGTCTCCGGTCTGAGTTATAGATCCTATGTTTAGGCTCCCATCCTGCATGCTTTCCGCATAATTATCAGCACCATCTTGCGATAATGTCATTACACTTCCATCACCTCCCTTTTGAGTTAATACAGCAGCATTATTATAAATACTCCAAACATTTGCATTCCCAGAATAGCCAATATCTCCGACTTGCGTTGCATTGATTTCTCCGTTTGTTCCTTGTTGAGACGTATTCAACAAATTATTATAACCTGATTGAGTTCCTGTTAAATCATTACCATTACCAGATTGAAAAATTGTAGCAAAATTATTATATCCATTCTTCAAGGTTCCTGCATCGCCGCCACTTTGATTTATTGTAGCAGTATTGTTTAATCCATATTTTTGATTGACAAATGCTTTGTCACCATAGCCATTTTGATTAATGTCAACTAAATGCCCCTCATGATCTTGCCATACAGTAGCAATATTCATATCTCCTAATTGGTCAACAAAAACTTGTTGTGCTTCTCCTGTTTGGATACTTGTTGCTAAATTATTATTTCCATCCTGAACAAAATCAGCATAAATGTTACGACCACTACCTGTCTGGCTAGCAGAATTATCTTCACCAATTTGTTGAATATCTGCACTATTACCATGACTTGAACCACTTCCAGTAAAATCCTGTGTTGCTGTATTTCGATTACCCAGTTGATCAATTAAGATTCTTTCATTGGCATATATTCCACCGTAGTATCCATTGTTAGAACCGGCTAATGTTTGAGTAGCTGTGTTTGAAATCCCATCTTGAATTATAGTTGCTGTATTATGAGTTGCTCCTGTTGCAGTTTGCGTTGCAGTATTGTTTGAATTATACTGCCAAATTTTCAAATTTAGCGTATAACCTCCGCTGGTAGTTTGAGTTAAAACATTACCTGTACCATCTTGCAGCCCCCAAACATTATGATCTTGATTTCCATGGGAAGTTGAAGTTTGCGTTGCAGAATTTGAGCCCGATTGTTCAATATAGGCATCATTAGGAACTGTTTGTGTGCCACCGGAGTTATTTTGCGTAATAACTGAAGTGTTTGTTCCATCCTGAATTACAGTTGCCGTTTGTTTTCCTCCAGTTGCCAAATCAGAAGTTTGTGTAACAGTTGATAAATTATTACCGGTTTGGGTAACACTTGCCTCCTGATCATTTCCGGTCTGGGTAGTTGTCGATGTATTTTGCGCCATTGCCATACTTACAGCCAGCACCAATGCGAAAAGAAAAATTATTTTTTTCATGATTTCTATTTTTTAAAGTTTAAGAATTTAGTTCTGAGTTATTAAAGCCTGATTCATATTTCCGGTTTGGGTAATGCTTCCAAAATGTCCATTTCCTGTTGAGGAAATTGAGCCAATGTTAGAATCACCGGTTTGGAAAATTAAACCTGTATTCCCATCGCCTAATTGCACTATATCCGCATTATTAAAATCTCCCTCTATAACAACGCCATCTTTTCCATTATACTGACCAGAAGCTGTAACAAGATTGTCGTTACCAGTCTGACTAACATTTACAACGTTATCATCTCCTCTTATGTGACCTGTAGCTTTGTTTCCATTTCCGTCTTTAACTACATCAAGATCATTGTTATCGGATTGACCATTAAGTAGCCAAAACCCTCTGTTATTATTACCGGTAGAAGTTATATCTACATCGTTCGTACTTCCAAAAATTTGTACATACTCACGATTACCATTTCCATCCTGAATTAAATCCACTGTATTCGACGCTCCTTTTACAGTTATATTTCCCTGGTTTCCATCACCATCCTGATCCACAACAACAACATTTAGTTCCGCAATAGTTTTAGCATCGCCATAGTAATCGACTGTAACATTACCAATATTATTATTTCCATATTGGTCAACATCTACATTGTTTTCATTACCTGTGATGTTTACATTGGAGCTATTTGAAAGCCCACCAGTTGGACCTACATTGATTCCATCTTGAGATAATTGTGTAATATTGAGATTTCCCTCAATATTAACTACTCCATTGTTAAGATCTCCAGTTTGGTATATATCAGATGAGTTCTCATCTCCTATTTGGTCAATGTCTGTTTCATTTCCCGAAACCACACCACCAAATGCTTTTTGCCAAACATCTGCATTATTACTTAATCCATCTTGTAACACAAATGCTTTGTTTTTTTGATTGTTTTGATATAAACCAAGTACATTGTCATTCCCAATTTGATCAAGGTCTAAAACGCTGGTTGCCCTTTGGTGAGCAAATCCAGGATTACTCGATACCAATTTTGAATTTGTCAATATGTTTCGATCTCCGGTTTGAACAATATTTGCCTCATTATCTTTTACTTCTTGTTTTAATTTTGCAACATTGTCGCTACCCGTTTGAAGAATCTCAGCATTGTTACCGTTTGCATTCTGGTCTACAACGGCTATATTTCCGCTTGTTTGTCCGAAAACAATGGCTACTGTAAGAACCATTATTTTTAATAGAATTACTTTTTTCATGATTATTAATTTTATGATTGTAAAAATTTAGTTTTGAGTAATTAAAGCTTGATTCATTCCCCCTGTTTGTGTTATGCTTCCATAATGTCCATTTCCAATTGAAGAAATCGAGCCAAAATTATTTAGACCGGTTTGAGTTATCGAACCAATATTTAAATCACCTGATTGGAAAATTTCAGCTTCGTTCGGGGTTTCACCTGTTCCTTCTCCTGACTGCGCAAATATTGCTTCATTTGAATTACCTGCTTGATACAAATGTGCCCTATTAAATTTACCATCTTGAGTAAATGTTCCTTCGTTTAAATCTCCATCCTGTCTTGCATAGGCAGCATTAAATCCTGGTCCGGTCTGAGTGATATCAGCATTATTACCATCACCTAGTTGCCTTATGGCTGCCTGGTGTCCGTAAACCAACAAAGTGGCTGTTTGGCTGATGTTAGCTGTATTATCATTTCCGTCTTGATAAATACCCTTATCTTCAGGAACATGTTCAATCAACTGTCCATTAGCATATTCCAACCAATCATTACCGCCAAACACTTTATTACTTGTTCCACTTTGATAAACATTAGCTGTGTTTCCATCACCTCTTTCTTCTATTGACG
Organism: uncultured Prolixibacteraceae bacterium; assembly: GCA_913063265.1. Classification (GTDB taxonomy): domain Bacteria; phylum Bacteroidota; class Bacteroidia; order Bacteroidales; family Prolixibacteraceae; genus Draconibacterium. The sequence continues at coordinate 28,140 of CAJXZG010000032.1, forward strand.
CGATGTTTTTAGAACCTGATTGAGTTACATCGGAGGAATTAGATTTTCCATGTTGACTTTGGGATGCATCATTTTCATCTCCATCTTGAAAAATCGTTGCATAATTTCTACCTTCCCAATTTCCAAATTCTTGAAATTGATAAGACTTATTTTCGTTTCCTATTTGCTCTGAAATGGTATAACTAGTATACAAGTCAAATTGCTGTGATTCAGCCACATTAGAATTTCCTATTTGACGAAAATAACTACTATTGGCCCTACCTTGCTGATTTTGAATACTTGAGTTAAGATTTCCAACTTGATCTACAAAAGCATGGTTCTCCGCACCCCAACTGTGATTTGTTGGATCATTTTGTGTTATTTCAGCAGTATTACCATCTCCAATTTGAGCCATTCCGGCATCACTTCTATGCCTGTTTTGCAAAATTGATCCTGTATTTCCTTCACCATTCTGGGTAATTCCTTTAGCCAACATGTAACCTGACAGCCCACTTGGCCAATTTCTCCATTTTTGGACGTCATTTTTATTCAGATTTCCCGTTGTTGTAATTGTTGCTTCATTTAAATCACCAGTTTGATCAATAACTCCAGTGTTTTCATCACCGGTTTGTGAAACAGTTCCTGTATTTTGTGCAATAGCAAAGCTTGCCACAAATAACATGGAGAATAAGAAAACAAATTTTTTCATGATTATAAATTTTGGGTTGTTTAAACATTTAGTTTTGTATTATTACAGAAGTATTAGTTATACCATCTTGAAAAACGGTGGCTGAAGCCCCATTTGTTTGTTGTAAATGAAGCGTATTACCGGTTCCAAATTGGTCTACATCGAGTGTACTTCCATTAAAAGATGTTGCAACAGGGTCAGCATCTAATCCCATTACAACGTTTAAGTTACCTTCTTGATAAATGTCAGCATTACCGCCTCCGGTTTGGCTTAAATTGACGTCATTATCGTTACCATCCTGTACAATATATGTGGTTGAACGGCTTCCTTTTTGTTTTAAATAAGCTTCATTACCGATTCCAATTTGATGAATATCTCCAACAATATTTGCATCGCCAAACTGATCAATGTCTGCAATGTTATTACTTCCTTCCTGAACAATATAGGCTTGAAATGTTCTTTCTCCGTCGGAAAGTATTGTTCCGCTATTGTCATTTCCAATTTGACTAATTAAAGACTTACCACCTGCAACTTCAGTTGTAATAACGGCATCATTATTGATTCCTTCCTGATATACTTCGGCTTCATTATCAGTAATTTTCCCCCATTTATCACCGCGCCCGTGAGTATAACGTATTTGGTTTATTGTTGCTTCATTACTGCCACCAACTTTTTGAGTAATTTTTCCCCAGGTTCCACTGGTACTCAAATTCGTTCCTTGATTTAATGTAGCAATATTGTCTTCAGACTGCTGGTCAACAATACCAGTTGCTTCTTTTATTAGGCTACTCGCACTTCCTTGATTAACTGTAGCAACGTTCTTTAAAGAAGTGCTTGTTTGAGTTACTGTTACTAAATTACCTTCGCCGGCATTTACAGACTTACTATACTGATTTACAGTGGCCTCATTTACACCAATTTGATTTACAGTAGCGGAATTAAAATCGCCTACTTCTGTCACCTCTGCTGTATTTTGTGCAATTGTAAAACTAGCTGCCAATACCATGGCGAAAAGAAAAAATATTTTTTTCATGATTTTTGATTTTTATTGTTAACTATATCTTTTTGTATTTTTTATAAATAATATCGAAATCGATATTAGTATTCAGGCTCTTAAACAATCGCAGTATTGCTAATTCCTGAAATATCATTTCGCCGTAATCTGCGCCACATTTTAATGGAAACGGCATTTACCAACTCATTTGGGCTTCTGTTTTTTTTCATAATTTAAATTTTATGTTTAAGAATTGTATTTTATTAAAATTGGTTGAACAAATTGTAATTTGCAACTTATTGTTAAATGCTTACCTGATTTTTGAATATTGCCATTGTATTCTGGAAATATTTCTACTAAATTGAAAGGATATTGATGGGTTTGTTTTTTTTGCAAAAGAAATAAATGCCAAAAACATGGAATGACTGAAATATTTAGCTCATTTTTTAATAAGCAAATGGCTTTTTGTAATGCCAATACAAAAAATAAAACCAAATTCAGTTTGAACAAAGACCTTTTAAACCCATCATAAATAATTATCATAACCTTGTTGTTATAGTTTTATTAATAAAATCACTTTGGCTCAACAATTCAAGCCAGACTTTAACGGTGGGTTTTTATCTATAATTATTTAAAATGGTTTTTATCTTCCCGGATAAAAACTAATAACTTACATTGGGTTAGGGGACCAATATAAATTATTTAATGAACCAAAGCTACTTTGAATAGAATAGATTTGAAATAAGCAATTTATGCACGACCATATGTTTCAATACTCATTTTTACGTATAAATAGATTAAAAAAGGAATAGATTACGTACAAATCAGAAATGCATTGATTCCTTTTTAAACGAAAGAATTGCTTCGATTATATTTTTAGAATTGTATTTGGCCATAATGTTTGAACGATGCTTTGCAACTGTACGTTGTGATAGGTTTAAATGTTCTGCAATATTTTTTATAGCCAATCCTTCGGCCGAAAGATCTAATATTTCGTGTTCCCGGTCTGTTAAATGGACACTGGCATTTCCGTTCCCGTTACTGCCAGGATTGTCTGCCAAAATTTTGCTTGTTTGATTAAGTTGGGAATCAATATTGGAAAAGTTTTTTTCCGGGTTTTCAACAACAACAAATTCCGCAAAGAAAGAAGACATACAACCATTATTTCCTCTGTACAAACTTACATCGAACTTTAGAAAAGTATAATAATTACTTTTAATATTTTTTAGCAAACACGAATCATATACTCCATTTATAAATTTGCGATAATTAAGTTTATTTTGTTGGTTATCTTCAAAATCAAACAAGCTTGTAAAGGTGCTTTGAAGAATTTCCTCCTTTGTGTTCTCCAACATTCTTATAAAACTTTCATTGACCAACTCTATCCTATCATTACGGACATATAACATTGCAACATTTGAAGAATAAAAATAATTTACAAAACCATCTGTTTTAAAGATGTTTATTTCCCTATATTTATTGATTTGTTTCTCAATTTTAAAAAACAATGCCTTTTTATCAATAGGAGAAAAAATAAAGTTATCTATTCCCATTTCCAATCCAATAAGAATATCCTCTTTTTCAAAATTTTCATCGCATAAAAAAAATGGCATTCCACTCCTTTCTAAAAAGGGTTTTAAAATTTTATATACTTCAAAACCGTTTTTATTGTCCAGCTGATTTTTACAAATTATCAAGTCGTAGGTATCCGTAACAATTTGTTCAATACTTAACTCTATTGTATGCACACAACAAAATTCGTAAACAGAATTTTTCAGAGCATTCTCTAAATCTGATTTCACATTGTTTTGTGGTTGCAGAATTAAGATTCGTTTTGTGTTAGCAAAGTTCATCTTTGGTTTAATTTGCCGGGTTTGAAAGGTGAAAGTAAGCATAAATGCGTATATAACCATTTTTGCGTACAACATAATTAATGAAACTGCAACCGTTTTGTCAAAATGGGAAAATGTGTTTAAAATTGGAAAAATTCTAATTTATTGGTTCATTTCTTATAATAAGCCAAAATTAGGATTCTAAAAACATTAAAAATACGCAGCTTTATGGTTACTTAGACTACAATCTTGACTTTACATTTAACTTTTATAAAAGCCTTTCAATCAAGTAGTTATTTTTCTATTGGTTATATTTAAATACTACACTGCATATCACACAAAAGAGCATGCGGATTTTTTAGCAAATTTGTTAGTTGGAACACCTTATTTCAGATAAAGAACGCGATTGTTATCTATATCAATCTCAAAAATCCAGTATCATAGCATTTATTGTTCTGTAAAGGTCAAAACTTATATTTTATCAACTTTTCAAGGGAAATGCCCATTGATTATTTGCACAAAAAAAGTGGCGGAAAATACCGCCACTTTAATAATGTTTTGCTATTTCGTATATATCTATTATTTAAAAACCGAGAATTTTTCGGTAATTACTTTTTCAGTAGAGCGCATTATGAATATGTACTGTCCATTTAACAAGTTATCTACATTGATTTCGTGGCTATTTACCCCTTTGTTGAGTTTCCAGACATCTTCAAGTACCACGCGCCCTGTCATATCCATCACATGATAATTCACCTGTTCTTCCACCGGATATGTCACCTGAATATTAAGTTTGGTTTGTACCGGATTCGGGTAGAGTATGAAGCTAAAGTCTGGTGTAAATTCCTCTGGAATAACAATTGTGGCTGATTTATTTGCGTCTATAAATACCACAACAGGATCACTTTCAACATTCCAATTTTGTTGGTTGTAAGTATCGTCATGGTAAATTCTAAACGCATATGTTTTGGGTAATAATTCCATTCCGGCTGTAGGCGTATTACCTAACGTTTTCCAACTCCCTGAATTGACCTTTCCTTCACCTGTTAATTGTGAACCATCTGATTGTGCTTTATATTCCATTTGCACCAGCACAGTTTCGAATATTACGAGTGAATTGCTTGCAACATTCTGGTTTTTCTGAATATAAGAATCTTCATAGTAAATCCTGAAAGCGTAAGTCATAGGCAATAATTCCATACCGCCATCGTTTGAGAGTGTTGGTGTTAATCCTAATGATTTGTAACCATCTGAATTTACCTTGCCCTCACCTTCTAAATCAGCTCCTGTAGAGGAATGTAATTCCATTTGAACAAGCACAGTTTCAAATATTACTAATTGATCAGTGGTCACGTCTTGATTTTTCTGAATGTATGAACCTTCATAGTAAATTCTGAAAGCATAGGTCTTAGGTAATAGTTCCATACCACCATTGTTGGAAAGTGTTGGTGTTAATCCCAATGATTTATAACCATCGGAATTTACCTTTCCTTCTCCTGTTAATTGAGCTCCTGTTGATGAATGAAGTTCCATCTGAACAAGCACAGTTTCAAATTTAACTAACGGATCAACAGCCAGGTCTTGATTCTTCTGAATGTATGAACCTTCATAGTAAATCCTGAAAGCATAGGTTTTTGGTAACAGTTCCTTTCCGCTCGTAGGCGTATTGCCTAACGTTTTCCAGCTTCCTGAATTTACTTTTCCTTCACCAACCAATTGCGTAGTTTGGTCAGAAGCATAGAGTTCCATTTGTGCCAGCACTGTCTGGAATTCCACAAACGAGTTACTTGCTATATTCTGATTTTTCTGAACATAAGCATCCTCATAATACATCCTGAATGCCAGTGTATTTTGAAGTCCTTCAATTATCGCAAGTACTGCTCCCTTAGACCCAGTTGTACCTGCAGATTGCCAACCACTTAAATTGTATTTTCCTTCACCTCCTGCAAGTGGATCTCCTTTGCTATCTCTAAGAACGATATAAGCAATACTTTTCTCCATTTCAGAACCGGCTATAGTAATATTTTTTTGGATGGTTGGATAACCTGGTGCAGAAAATCTGAAGGCATAGGTTTTCGGCAATAAAGTCATTGGGCTGCTAAACGTTTTCCAACCACCTGAGTTATATTGTATATCTCCGGTGAACTGCAAAGTCACGGAAGTCCCCCTGAAAATGACAACAGGATCAGTTGCAATATTCTGATTTTTTTGAAGATATGTACCTTCGAAATAAACTCTAAATGCATAGGTTTTGGGCAATAATTCCATGGTTGTTGTTGTAGTTCCCATAGTTTTCCAACCATCTGAATTAACCTTGGCTTCTGCTGCTAGTTCAGAATCATCAGAGTCAAGCAGTTTGACTGTAGCCAATACTGTTTCGAAAACAACAAGTGGATCGCTACCAATATCCTGATTTTTCTGTATATAACTACCTTCATAATAAATACGGAACGCATAAGTTTTAGGAAGCAATTCTTTTTCCGCATCAGGCGTATTTCCCATGGATTTCCAACCTCCGGAATTTACTTTCCCTTCACCGGTAAGTTGAGTTGTACCATCAGAGGCATGAAGTTCCATTTTAGCAAGTACTGTTTCGAAAACCACTAATGGATCGGCACCAATATTTTGATTTTTCTGAATATAACTACCTTCATAATAAATTCTGAATGCATAAGTTTTAGGTAATAATTCCTTCCCAGCTGTTGGTGTATTTCCCAATGTTTTCCAACCTCCGGAATTTACTTTTCCTTCACCGATAAGTTGAGTTGTACCATCAGAGGCATGAAGTTCCATTTGGGCTTTGACTGTTTGGAAAACAACAACCGAATTAGTGCTTAGATTCTGATTTTTCTGCACATAAGAACCTTCCCAATACATTCTGAAAGCATATGTTTTAGCCGGATCATCCAGTAACACAAAAATTTCTCCGTTTTCATCAGTTGTACCTAAACTCTGCCAACCACCTGAATTATATTTTGCTTCTCCTCCTTCAAGCCCATTTCCATCGCTGTCAATTAACTTCACGGTTACTGCCGTTTTTTCAAAAGTACAACCTGAAACTTCAATTGGTGTTTTGGGTCCTCCATCAAAGGTAAAATCATAGGTACCTGGTAGAATTTCAGATGGAGAGGTTACGGTAAACCAGCTTCCATTTGCAATTTTAACCTCTCCACCAGAACGAATATTAAGTGTTGTAGTTGTATAATCAATATTGGTTACAGGGAATTCAACCGGAACACCAGTGCGTGTTTCGCTACTGTTGTAATTGTATCCCATTCTTACCTTTACATTGTTTCCGGCAAAAGCATAAAAACTCACTGTGCCGCTGGCATCAGTTGTACCATGATTATACCAATACCCCCCACCTTGATCAACGATACCACCTGCAATTGGTGTAGAAGGGTCACAGGAATTCAGGGTTACATTTACTTTTGATAATTGGAAAACAGAATTTACAGTAACATCCTGTTCTTTGGAAGTTTGATTTACAGTTACAGTAATTTTACCATCCCAGTTGTTAGCAGCACAAGAAGTAGTTAGAAAGGCAAAACCATTGGCGTCTGTTTCAAAGGTGCCTGAATTTGCCCAGGAACCACCGCATCTCGACCTGTATTTAAGGTTGTTTGGTTGCGGCGCACCTCCAAAGTTAGCTAAGGGTGCATCGGTTTCATCAACCAATTGAATTAGTGTTCCACCTGCGGTACATCCACTTATAGGAACGGTTGTAGTTAATACTTGACTACCCGGACTAGGTGGTGTTCCTTCAAAGAATGTAAAGCTGCGATCTTTTAGCATATATTGTGGTGAGTTGAACCACTGATAGCCACTCGACCAATATCTGATACCTCCAGACCAATTTAATTCTACTTTGGTGGCGATAAAAGTTACCGTTGGATTTGCACCCACATCCTGAGTCTTTTCTACATGTTGCCCATCATACTGCATTCTGAATTGATCAGAAACAGGAAGCAATTCCGTAGAATACAATCCTGACGCGTCAGTAGAACCGAGCGTTTTATAACCATTGCTCCAAACAATAATATCACCACCTTCAAGGGGAGTATCATCACAACCCTTAAGTTCAAAGGTTACAGGAACAGTATTGAATGTGTAGTCAGCACTAATGTTGGCACTCGTGGAAGCTCCATAATATATCATTTTAACCGTTTCGGTAGAGCTGGAAGTGTTAACAGTAAAGGTCCCATCATTGTTATTGATGGCAGTTTTGTCTCCACTATCCCAGAATGTCACTTTAGCTTCTGAGTAGTTCAGTGTTGCAATACCCTCACTGTCGAGCAGACTCACAGTAAATGTTGACTGTGCAAAAGCCATCATGAAAAATGAAGATAGCAAGAGCGTTGTGAGTGTAGATAAAATTTTCTTTTTCATCATTTTTTAATTTAAGTTGTTGATAATTTGGTATTAAACTCATTTTTAGAATTTGTTTCCTGTTTTGCATCAGCGTAGCCTGGTGGATAACGGAACAGAAAGGGATTGCTTTTTTTCTACGCCAGAATTGTGAATGAGGCTTATAGGTTATAAACGTGTGTTAGTTTTTTCAACTGTTTATTGATTAAGTTTATAGATGTTTTAATCAGAACCCAGTATTTTCTTTATAAAAAACGGTTAATACATTTTCAGATTTATCTTTGATAGTGATATGTAATGATAAAGTGGCAGGAAAAACCTGCCACTTAATTAATGTTTTACTTTTACTTTACTATCTATTATTTAAACACTGAGAATTTTTCAGTAATTACTTTTTCAGAAGTTCGCATTATAAAAATGTATTGACCACTTACAAAATTATCCAAACTTATTTCGTTGGTATTTATACCCTTTTTAAGTTTCCATATTCCGTTTTCCATTTTTCTGCCGGACATATCCATTATGTGGTATTCTGCCTCAACATTTGTTTCAAACGTAACTTCCACATTTAATTTAATATTAGCGGGAACAGGATAAAGTTTGTAACTAAAATCCGGAGTTACATTATCGGCTGTTTCTCCAATTAAACCAGATTTTAGCGAGGCTCCATCCCAATCGAATATTACAAGTGCATCAACACCAATATCCTGATACTTTTCCTTAGCGGTACCACTGTACTCTAACCTAAATTTCACATTGTTCGGCAATAATTCCATGGTAGTAGTTGTTGTTCCGCTACCAAAAGTTTTCCATCCGCCACCATTGTATTTCGATGTACCTGCTAGTTCTGTTGTTCCATTAAGTAACTTCATTGTCACTAAAGTAGTATTGAAAATAACAACAGGATTAACACTGATGTCCTGGTATTTCTCGTTGGCTAAACCTCCATATTCAATCCTGAATTTTACATTATTAGGTAACAATTCCATCGTTGTGGTAGAGGTACCACTTCCAAATGATTTCCAGCCTGCACCGTTATATTTGGTTGTTCCTGCTAACTCAGTTGTATTATCCGAAGCAAGTAATTTCATGGTTACCATTGTAGTGTTGAAAACTACTATTGGATTAGAACTAATATCCTGATATTTTTCGTTTGCCAAACCACCATATTCAACCCTGAATTTTACATTATTTGGCAACAATTCCATGGTAGTGGTAGTGGTTCCTGTACCGAAAGTTTTCCAACCAGCACCATTGTATTTAGATACAGCTGCTAACTCTGTCGAATTATCAGATGCAAGTAATTTCATGGTTACTTGTTTTGTATTGAAAATTACTACAGGGTCAACACTAATATCCTGATATTTTTCGTTTGCCAAACCTCCATATTCAACCCTGAATTTCACATTGTTTGGCAATAATTCCATTGTGGTCGTTGTTGTTCCGCTTCCAAAGGTTTTCCATCCGCCGCCATTATATTTAGACACAGCTGCTAATTCAGTTGAATTGTCTTCGGTTAACAGTTTCATGGTTACAAGAGTTGTGTTGAAAACAACTTCTGGTGAAACACTGATATCCTGATATTTTTCGTTTGCCAATCCTCCATATTCAATTCTGAATTTTATATTACTGGAACTGCTATTAATAAATGTAAATACTTCTCCATTGCTGTCAGTAGTCCCGGCGATTTGCCAACCCCCTACGTTGTATTTAGCTAAGGCGCCTTCTATGCCATCACCATTGCTATCAACAAGCTTAATAGTTGTTGCTCCTAATTCAAAATCACAACCTTGAATATCCAGTTTAGTTTGGTTCTTATCAAACCTAAATGAATAATTATTTGGTAACATTTCCATAGTTGGTTTGGTAAATGGTTTCCAACCACTCGCATAATATGTAATGTTTCCGCCGTAATTCAATGTAACTTTAGTAGTGTTATAAACTAATGGATTAGTTGTTGTAATATCCACATTCGACTCCTGATTACTCTGCCCCAAATATTTCATTCTAAAAGAATACTTACCCGGCAATAATTCTTTTTCAGAATTACCATTAACATCTGTTGTGCCAAATGTTTTCCATCCAGAGGCATAATACGTAACATCACCTCCGGGTAAACCTGTTGGATCACATGTCTGCAGTGAGACAACCATTGCAATGGTCTGGAAAATTAGTGGATTCACAGAAGTAATATCAACACTGGATTGTTGCTGTGAGTAACCTTCATACAACATTCTAAATGAATAACTTCCCGGGAGCAGTTCCTTACTAACTGTTCCACCTGAAGTTGTTCCAAATGATTTCCACCCGGAAGCATAATAAGTAACTACACCTTCATCCATTAACGAACCAGTTGAATTTTTCAACTGTACTTCCATTAATTCTGTTTTAAAAACCAAAGGACTATCATCATCTACTTTAACTCCTGATTTTTGTTGTGAAAATCCTTCATACTTCATTCTGAATGAATAATTACCGGGAAGTAATTCTTTTGAAACGGTACCCCCCGAAGTAGTACCAAAGTTTTTCCAACCTGATGCGTAATATGTAACTACTCCTTCATCAATTAATGCATCTGCAGAATTACGTAACTCAACAACCATTGGTGTTGTAGCAAAAACCACAGGATTAGTATCCGGAATTATAATATTTGATTTTTGTAAACTGTAACCAAGGTATTTCATTCGGAATGAATATTTTCCGGGCAATAACTCTAAAGCCGGGGTGTTTCCATCGGCAGCTGTAGTTCCAAGTGATTTCCAACCTGATGCGTAATAGCTAGCTACACCATCAGCCAGGCCGTTACCACCAGAATCTTCCAATCTGGCTACCATAGGAATGGTTTGGAAAATAACCGGATTTGTAGTTGTTATATCAACATTTGATTGTTGTTGTGTGTAACCCGCCCATTTCATTCTTACTGAAAGTTTGGTTACATCTTCATCAAGCAACACAAATATATTTCCATCTGTATCAGTAGTACCGGCTGATTTCCAACCCGACAAATAATAACTACCTATACCACCTTCCAGACCGTCACCATTACTATCTAAAAGTTTTATTCCGAATGCGCTTTTTGTAGTTTCACATCCTCCGATTGTTATGCTTTTTCGAACGCCATCGCTTCTAAAATTAAATACATAAGTTCCGGGCAATAACTCCATGGTAGGCTTTTCAAAAAATTTGCTGTCGCCGGTAGATCCTCCATAAGCAAGCTGGCCATTGTAATTTATAGTTACCGATGTGGTTTTAAAAATAACTTTTTCGCCATCTGTCGGAAAATCAAAAGAAGAAACATAATCTGTTGTGGCTTTATATTGCATTCGGAAGGAGTAAGTTCCCGGAAAGAATTCTGCCTCGGTTTCGCCCGGTGCAGAAGTTCCAGTTTTTCCTCCGGGGAAAAACCAGGTACCTGTGTTAGTTCCAATACCGTAAGCCGCAACTCCATCGTTCACAGGATCTCCTTCACAAGTTTCCATTCTTACTGTTATTAACTGTGTTTGAAATTCGTAAATACAACTTATTTGCTGTGCACTCCAACTATTGGTATTATTATACCGCATCTCGTAGGATAGGTTATTATTAGAACCATCCCGCATATCAAGTAGTAATCCTTGTGCATTGGTTTCACCCGCAACATGCCAAACTGTAGGAGTTCCGTATCCTCCTCTGGCTTTACCACCTTCCAAAGGATTTCCATTATGATCTTTCAATTGAAGCTGGGACAATACTTTTTCTACTTTTGCAATCCCTTGATAATTCAACTGGAAGTTCATTTTTCTGGTATCATTCCATTTATATGCAATGTGGAAGGTCATTGGATTCCCATTTCCCCAACTTTTTGGAAAGAGCTCCAGGGCATTCCATTCACCGTTTGTTTTACCAAAAGACGTAAACCCACCACTGGGGCTTCCATAGTCTAAGTAATCTCCGCACCAGTGAAATTTAATATTTGTAGTATAAAAATTATATACATGCCCTGCAGATACAGCTGTAAACGTTACCTTTTCAGTTTGCGAATTCTGATAATGAGCAAATACAGTATAGCTTTTACCGGATTCCAGACTTATCTGTGTTCCCGAAGCATATTCACCCACGTAATTTGGGCCTTTCCAAACCTTATACTTTCCGGAGATCGGATTCCCTTGACTATCGAAGGTATTAACAGTCAAGGGACATGCCATAACACTTATAACTGTTGCTAAAAGAACAGTTACTGTCATAATTAATTTTGTAAAATTTTTCATGTGTAACAATTTTTAAATGAATTTTGGAGTTAGTTTTTAATTAATAATTCTAAGCAGTAAATTAATTTTTAGAAGTTTTGGTTAATGTTGCCATTAACCAGTTTTAATAGAATTACATTTCGTTTCAGGTCAAAAATTATGAACTCACCTTATTTCCTTCAATATTTTATTATTTTAAATATTTAATATTTATTTAAGTATTGTATTCATAATAAATCAAATACAAACAGGCCAGTTATATATCTTTTATATTGTATATCATCAAAACTTAATTCACCGATATTATTTCAGCATCGGCAAAGAACTGATGTATTTTCAATTAGGAGTTTGTCAAAAAAAAATAGGGATTTGAAATAAAAAAGAGAAACTAATCTTACATTCCAACTTCTTAAAAATAAAACAATTAAACATGGAAAAAAATCGGTAATTTGCGACTTAGTAAAATTACTTACGTAAATTATTTTTGGAAAGAATATTTTAAGAGAAGGTGATAATAGTCTAAGTATGAAAATACGAAGTCGAAATATTAAATTTCACATAATACATAGTTATTTTGTCAATTTTCAATTAAGAATTTAACACTTAGAACTTAAGAGCAAATAGAACTGCTAAAGAATTTGTAGAGCTTAATAATTATTGATTATTTGTAACATGAATTTCAAATTTCAGATAAGAAAATCATTTCTTTCTAAACATTAATGATGGAGCCCTTTAAGAACTCTTGTCATGAAATTCAATAGAATTGGTTTGTTTTTGAATTTTAATAATTGCTTCAATTATATTTTTGGCATTGGTCTTCGCCATAATATTAGCACGGTGTTTCTCAACCGTACGAACTGAAAGATTTAACTTACCGGCTATTAATTTAATGGGCAATCCTATTGACGATAATTCAAATACTTCGGTTTCTCGTTTGGTTAGTTTTATTTCCTTGAATGTTTTCCTCACATCTGTTACTGAAGATTCAAAATCTTTAACATTAGATTGAAACCTCTTTTTATTATAATCATTATTGAGAAATTTATCAATATTTGAAGGTATCATTTCAGCAAAAATATGATTAGTTTGGTTATTTCTTCCTCTGTAAAAACTCAAATCAAAATTCAGTTTTGGACATTCAAAACATGTCAAATTATATAATTTACAATGATGGGTAATTTCATTCTGAAATCGCCTGTAATTCAATTCATTTTGCTTGTTTTTGGAAATATTGAAAACAGTTTCAATTGATTTATCTTTTATCTTTTCTCCGCAGCCATTAACTAATTTACTAAAGGCTTCATTAACCATGTGTATTTTATTATCCTGTAAAAAAAACATTGCAACCGATGAGAAACTAAAAAAATCCATAAAATTTTCTGATTCAAATGAATCAATCATTTTACTTTTAGTCAGTTGGTTTTCTATTTTATAACAAATAGATTCTTCATTTAGGGGATAAACAAGATAATTATCTATACCAATTTCTAAACCCAGTAACATATCTTCTTTCTCAAACCTATCTAAAATCAAAAAAAAAGGAATTCCGAAATTTCGCAACAGTTTCATTAATCTCTTGTAAACCGAAAATCCATCCTTGCCATTCACATTATTCTCACAAATTACCAAATCAACATTTTTATTTAGTATTTTTTCCTCAACAGATTCTATATCATAATAGGTTTTTACCTGATATCCTTTCTTAACTAATATCTGTGGAATAAGTTTGTCCTTTGATCTAAGAGATTTTATGAATATTATATGGGATGCAGTGTCTTTCATATATTTAGTTTATGGCAATACAAAATGTTGAAAAAAGTTTAGGTCTATATTGAAAAACAAAACATATAAATATAGTTATAATAAGTAAAATCACTCGTAAGTAATTTTACTTATTATATGAATTACTTGTTTAATATAATAAAGATCCTGTTTCGGTTATTGAATTACTTATTCTAAAATATTTCAATTAATGACTGGAACTTAAAAATAATTGAACTCTGAATAGAATCCAAGTTCATATCTTCTCAACTTTAATTTCCAAAAAAAAATACATGTTATTCAATAGTGTTTTAAGCAATTAACAAATACTTTACAAATGCTTTTGAACAAGCTTTTATAATATTCGAAAGTTCAGTTTTCCTATATTTGCACGCTTTAAATATTCAACCGATTTTTATAAGGAAAGCATGAAAAATATTAAGTTCATTTCTGCCAAAGAAGCCGTTAAAGTTGTGAAATCGAACGACCGTGTACATTTGCATAGTGTTGCGGTTACGCCTCACCCGCTTATTAAAGCATTGGTAGAGAGAGGAAAAAACAAAGAGTTCAGAAATGTAAGGATTCAACATATCCATACAGAAGGTGAAGTTGCTTATGCGGATAAGGAGTTTGAAGGAATTTTTCAGTTGGAATCCTTTTTTGTTGGCCACAATGTAAGAAAACAAACTCAGGCCGGGTACGCAGATTATATCCCTGTATTTCTGCAGGAAACACAAAGATTAATTCGTGAAGGCTATTTAAAAGTCAATGTTGCAATGATTCAGGTTTCGGTACCCGACAAGCATGGCTATGTTTCTTTGGGTACTTCTGTTGATGCAACGCTGGCAGCAGTGGAAAACGCCGACACCGTAATAGCAATTGTAAATCCTAATGTACCAAGAGCATTTGGAGATGCAATGATTCATACCAATGACATCGACTTATTTGTTGAAGATGATAGTCCGCTTTACGCCCCGGAACCAGGAGCAATTACTGATGTAGACAGCAAAATTGGTCGTTTTGTTGCTGAGCTGGTTGAAGATGGTGCTACATTACAAATGGGAATCGGTGCAATTCCAAATGCGGTTCTTACTATGCTTGGCAACCATAAAGATTTGGGTGTTCATTCAGAAATGTTTGCCGACGGTATTCTTCCTTTGGTTGATAAGGGAGTTGTAAACGGTAAAAACAAAAAAATAGACAAAGGTCGTTTAGTTGCTACTTTCCTGATGGGATCAAAAAATCTTTATGATTTTATCGACAACAACCCGGGGGTATCCATGCAGGATGTAAAGTATACAAACCGGGTAAGTGTAATTGCTAAAAATCCTAAAGTTACTGCTATTAACTCAGCTTTACAGGTTGATATTACCGGTCAGGTTTGTGCCGATTCTATTGGTACAATCCATTATTCAGGTGTTGGTGGACAAATTGACTTTTTAAGAGGAGCATCATTAAGTAAGGGTGGAAAACCGATTCTAGCTATGCCTTCAATTACAACAAAAGGTATCAGTAAAATTTCTCCGATTCTTACACCCGGAGCCGGAGTGGTAAGTACCAGGGCAAACATTCACTGGCTGGTAACCGAAAATGGTGCAGTTAACCTTTATGGTCGTACATTGCAGGATCGGGCAAAACTGATTATTTCAATTGCTCATCCTGACCACCAGGAGACACTTGATAAAGCTGCTTTTGAACGTTTTGGGCCACACTTCCATTTCGTTTGGGACGCCGAATAGTTTATTTAATTGTAAGCCTGAACAACAATAAATATCAAAATTCGAGCTTGCTTAAAACCACATTTTAAAATTGAGAAGGATGGGTGAAACCGGGTTTTGATATTTTTTACTAAATATATTTTTTGTTCTTTTTTTGATTTTTTAAAAGCCATTTGATTAAAATCATTGCGCCTGGTTAATCCTGCAAACTAAAACCTAAATCTAATATTAACTATTTCTGAATTTCTTAAAGAAAATCGAGATGTTTTGTGATTT
This sequence comes from uncultured Prolixibacteraceae bacterium, assembly GCA_913063265.1. Classification (GTDB taxonomy): domain Bacteria; phylum Bacteroidota; class Bacteroidia; order Bacteroidales; family Prolixibacteraceae; genus Draconibacterium. Next base: position 43,982 of record CAJXZG010000032.1, read on the forward strand.
TGAACGTATGAAATAATCAGAACCGTAACTTTGAGAATATAAAAATCTGATATTTAGCGTATTGTATATAATACAAACAAATATAATATAGATTATTTTAAGTCACTCGAATAATAACTTTTTTAAAAAATTAAGTCATGAATATTTCACATATTGAACACATTGGTATAGCGGTAAACAGTCTGGAAGAAGCTATTCCTTATTACGAAGGCATGCTTGGTCTAAAATGCTATGCAGTTGAAGAAATCGCTGACCAAAAAGTAAAAACCGCATTTTTTATGGTTGGTCAAACAAAAATTGAATTACTGGAATCAACAGATCCGGAAGGTCCCGTTGGAAAATTTATCGAAAAGAAAGGCCAGGGAATTCATCACCTTGCTTTTGCTGTCGATAATGTTGATAAATCATTAAATGAGCTGGAAGAAAAAGGAGTTCGTTTAATAGACAAAAACCCGAGAAAAGGAGCAGAAGGATTAAATATCGGATTTTTACATCCAAAATCTACACTGGGTGTTCTAACAGAAATTTGCGGTGAAGAATAATTGATAAAACTATTAACTGATTTTTATGAGTACCCAGGATAAAATAAAAAAACTTACTGACCTACGTGCCGAAGCAAAGCTTGGTGGTGGATTAAAAAGAATCGACACCCAGCATTCAAAAGGAAAATATACTGCCCGCGAAAGAATTGAAATGTTACTGGATGAAGGCAGTTTTGAAGAATACGATATGTTCGTATCGCACAGGTGTACAAACTTTGGGGTCGACAAAAAGAAATTTTTGGGCGATGGTGTTGTAACCGGACAGGGAACAATCGATGGACGCGTTGTATATGTTTTCTCACAGGATTTTACCGTATTTGGAGGTTCCTTATCGGAAACATATGCACAAAAAATATGCAAAGTAATGGATATGGCACTAAAAAACGGGGCACCCATTATTGGCATTAACGATTCAGGAGGAGCACGAATACAGGAAGGTGTAACTGCTCTTGCAGGATACGCAGAAATTTTCGAAAGAAACATTATGGCCTCAGGAGTTGTGCCGCAAATTTCAGCAATTTTTGGCCCTTGTGCAGGTGGTGCTGTTTATTCTCCGGCATTAACAGATTTTGTAATGATGACCAAAAAGACTTCGTACATGTTTGTAACCGGACCGAAAGTTGTAAAAACAGTTACAGGCGAGGTAGTAACCGACGAACAACTGGGTGGTGCCAATATTCATGGATCAAAATCAGGAGTATCACATTTTATTGTTGATGATGAAAAAGAAGGTCTTTTACTCACAAGAAAGTTAATTAGTTATCTTCCTCAAAACAACCTTGAAGAACCACCAATAGCACCATGCGATGATCCGATTGATCGACTGGATGCCAATTTAAATGAAATAATTCCTGATAATCCTAACAAGCCTTATGATGTAAAAGATGTTATTCATTCAATCGCAGATTATGGCGAATTTCTTGAAGTACACAGAAATTATGCTCAAAATATCGTTGTTGGTTATGCCCGTTTTAACGGAGTTGCTGTTGGTATTGTGGCCAACCAGCCAAATTATCTCGCAGGAGTGCTTGATATCAATGCCTCACGCAAAGCTGCACGTTTTGTAAGATTCTGCGATGCATTTAATATACCATTGGTAACACTGGTTGATGTACCTGGATTTTTACCCGGAACAGCACAGGAATATGGCGGAATTATTTCTCATGGTGCCAAATTGTTATTTGCATATGGTGAAGCAACTGTACCAAAAATAACCGTTATAATGCGTAAGTCATACGGTGGTGCATACTGTGTGATGAGTTCAAAACATCTTCGCGGAGATATTAATTACTCATGGCCAACCGGAGAGATTGCGGTTATGGGGCCTAAAGGTGCTATAGAAGTTCTTCAGAACAAAAAAATAAGGGCGATCGAAGACGAACAGGAACGTGCTGAATATATCGCCAAAAAAGAAGAAGAATACAAGGATAAATTTGCAAATCCTTATTCTGCTGCCCAATTCGGTTATATAGATGATGTTATTGAGCCTAGAAATACACGATTCCGTATTATTCGTGCCCTACAGGCACTGGCAACCAAGAAAGACGTGATGCCACCTAAAAAACATACGAATATTCCATTATAATTCAGGAAATATGAAAAGCATAGAATTCAAATACATATATAGTTTCATTTTCCTGATTGTATTTATAGTTGCAGGCAAAAACTCATTTGCCCAAAATGCAACAGATTTAAGGTTTAATGAAATTTTAGTACACAACGAAACCAATTCGGTTGACGATTTTGGAAACCGAAGTTCCTGGATTGAAATATTCAATTCGGCATATAATCCCATAAATATTGGAGGTTGTTATTTAACGGATGACCTTGAAAATCCAACTAAATACTGGATTCCTACCGGTAATCCGGCAACAGTTATTCCTACAAGAGGTTACATGGTTTTTAGAGCTGGAGATAGTCCGTCGCAGGGAATTCATCATTTAAATTTTGAGATTAAAGATGCCAAAATCCTTGCACTTTTCGATGCCAGTGGCCGCACCTTAATTGACAAAATTGAGATTGTTCAGCCACAAAAACCGGATGTTTCTTACGGCAAAAAGTCTCCCGATTCGCCGGATTGGGGATTTTTTAGTGAACCAACTCCAGGTTCGAATAACAATCCACATAAAGAGGAACTGGCAGGCGAAAATTTTGCAAAAATGGATCCGATGGGAATCGGTATGGCAATTATTGCAATGATTGTGGTATTTAGTGCCCTGACAATTTTGTATCTGATTTACAATACTACGGGTAGATATTTTGTCAGAAAAGCTTCAGTGACAAGAAAAAAGAAGGATGCAGATAAGGAAGTGATTCATGAGGATGTAGAAATAATTTCGGGCGAATTAAATGCAGCCATTGCAATGACCCTTTATTTATATCAAATGGATGTTCATGATTATGAAAACACTGTACTAACCATACAGAAAGTTTCGAGAAATTATTCTCCCTGGAACTCCAAAATTTACAATCTCAGAAAAATGCCCAAGTAAATTATAAGGAGAAACCTAAAACGATTTTTACAATATCAACTCAAAATCAATATGAGCAAAAGAATGGAATTGGCAAATATCTAAAACAATAACAATTTGACACGAATTCAATCTTTTGCAAAACATATACAATAAACAAAATGAAAAAATTTAAATTCTCAATAAATGGAAATCCCTACGAATCAGCAGTAATCTCTGTAGAAGATAACGTTGCTGAAGTAGAGATAAACGGAACAATATACAAGGTTGAAGTTGACAAAGAATTGAAAACTGCAACAAAAACTCCAAAACTGGTTAGACCCAAAGCTGTACCTGATACGGATTTCCAACCCTCAGTGGCAAAAACAAGTAGCCCGGAAGGCCCAAAAGGAGCTGGAACTATAAAATCACCTCTGCCGGGTGTGATTATCGAAATGTTTGTAAAAGAAGGCGATTCTGTAACACGCGGACAGAAATTGCTTGTTCTTGAGGCAATGAAAATGGAAAATAATATTGAATCGGATAAAGCCGGTAAGATTATTTCCGTCAAAAAAGGAAAAGGCGATAGCGTGATGGAAGGTGATTTATTAATTGAAATCGGAGATTAATTATGGGGACCTTTTTTGAATTTATTCTTGAAAACATTCAGCAGTTTTTAAGTTTTACAGCTTTTGCCAATCTTACAATTGGCCATATTATCATGATAGCAATAGGGCTGATTTTTATTTATCTGGCCATTGCCAAAGATTTTGAACCGATGTTGCTTATCCCAATCGGTTTTGGAATTCTCGTGGGAAACATCGCTTTTGCTCCCGGGTTTCAGATTGGAGTTTACGAAGAAGGGAGCGTACTGAATTACCTCTATTTTGGTGTTGTAAAAGGATTATATCCTCCATTAATATTTCTTGGCATTGGCGCCATGACTGACTTCTCGGCTTTGATTTCCAATCCAAGATTGATTCTGATTGGAGCTTCTGCTCAGTTTGGAATATTTGGTGCATATTGTATTGCCCTGGCTTTGGGTTTTAGTCCAACAGAAGCCGGTGCAATTGGTATTATCGGAGGTGCTGACGGACCTACCGCGATTTTCCTTTCCTCAAAACTGGCTCCGGAATTGATGGGTGCAATTGCAATTTCGGCATACTCATACATGGCCTTGGTGCCTGTTATTCAACCACCTATTATGAGATTACTTACTTCTCCCAAAGAAAGAGTAATCCGCATGAAACCTCCTCGTTCGGTTTCGAAAAAAGAAAAGGTGATTTTTGCAATTGCAGGTATGTTGCTTACCACGTTTATTGTGCCCAGTGGTTTACCTCTTTTGGGAATGTTATTTTTTGGGAACCTGCTTAAAGAAAGCGGTGTAACCAAAAGATTGGCAGATACGGCAAAAGGTCCGATGATTGATGTCGTAACCATTTTATTGGGATTAACCGTTGGTGCATCAACCCAGGCAACCACTTTCCTGACTTTTAAATCGGTTGGAATTTTTATGCTGGGTGCATTTTCATTTATCATTGCCACAACCTGTGGTGTGTTATTTGTAAAATTCCTCAATTTATTTTTAAAAGAAGGAAATAAAATTAACCCACTTATCGGTAATTCAGGAGTTTCTGCAGTACCCGACAGTGCTCGTGTTTCTCAGGTTGTTGGATTGGAGTACGATAAAACCAACCACTTATTGATGCATGCTATGGCACCAAACGTTGCCGGAGTAATTGGTTCAGCAGTGGCAGCAGGTATTATTCTAAGCTTCTTAATGTAAAGCAAAAATTACGCGAAATAAAAGAGGCTGTATCAAAAGAGAATACATTAGAAAAGAAACTTTCAGATTATAACAGCCTTTCGTTTTACCCCTCCAAACCTTCCGCCAGCTGGCGGAGAGGCTTAAGTCCCCTGCAGGGGATTTAGGGGTAAAAAACAGGATGGTTACTTTCAAACTGTAAGTCCCTAAAATTTTAAATAGACTTTTGATGCAGCCTCTTTCTTTTAGTATTCCTCCATCCACCTGTCTCCAGGATCGTGTGGAATGGCAACTTTCTTTCTGGAAAACCTAATAACTACAGGTTGAACCAGCCTTTCAAAATCCTCGTAACTCATTTTAATAGACTCAGAATGACTGCAATTACTAAATGCAATCTGATAATCTTCCGCCAGACTTTCTGCAACATAAACTTCCATATCAAACAAATTTCCAAACGGGGGCATTGCTCCCAGTTCACAGTCTGGAAAAGAATAGGAGAATTCGGATTCTGATGCCAGGCTTACCTGCTCAGAACCAAAAAGTTGTTTCAACAATCTAAAATCAACCTCGTAAGAAGCAGGTAAAACAGCCATTGCCATTTTACCATCTACCTTAATAATAACCGTTTTTGCAAATTCCTTTCCTGAAACATGTGTCTTCGCCGCTACTTCCTGTGCTGTATAAGCCTTTGAATGTTTGATAGTAATGTACCTGACATCATTTTCATCGAGGAACGCTTTTAATCTTTTACCAGGCATAATAATTGAATTTAAGTGATAAAATCTCAAAATCAGTTGTAAAAATATTTACAGAAATTTTGCACTTAAAGTTTCACTTGTGTTTGTAAAACATATAAATGTTACTAAAACAAAATTTTTTCTAAAAGTAAAATCTATAAAAATACTGCCTGCAATCCAATATGGGAGAACATCAACCTGAACTTAATTCATTTGTCTTATTTTTAGGATATTTGCTTTGAATCTGTTATGAGATATTGATACAATCCTGTAACGTAAAACAAGTAAAATTACTCAATAAGGATACAATAAAAATTACTTTGACACTTTGTTCGAGGGAACCGATTCCTGAAAATAGTAGTTCACAGCCTTTACATAAAAACTTTCCTCCTTGATTTCTGATGAAAGGGTAAAAGTGGTTTGGTTGAATTCGGTTGTTCCAATAACACCTGCCGAATTGTATATTTTATAATGCCAGATTTTATTTCCTTTGTTTTCCGGATTACG
>CAJXZG010000033.1 GCA_913063265.1 uncultured Prolixibacteraceae bacterium
CAAAAGATTCCGGGGATAGGAGAGGTAAATGCTAAAAGAATTAAGAATAAAAATGTACTGCAAAAAGCAGAAAAGGAAGTTCTTTTCATCGAAAAAAACAAAATTGATGTAAGCTTTTATACTGATAAAAATTTTCCCCGGCGATTGAAAAATTGTGTAGATGCACCGGTGATTTTATATTCTAAAGGAAATTTAAACCTCAACGAACATTATGTAATCAGCATCGTGGGAACAAGAAATGCAACCGATTATGGCAAGCAGGTTTGTAACGATTTGGTTCGTCAATTCTCAGAAAGAAATTATAAAATTTTGGTTGTAAGTGGGCTGGCTTATGGAATAGATATTCAGGCGCATAAATCGGCTTTAAGATATAATATACCAACTGCTGGTGTTGTTGCTCACGGATTAGATAAATTATATCCATCACTGCATAAAGAAACAGCCAGGAAAATGTTGCAAAAAGGTGGATTGGTAAGTGATTTTCCAAGTGAAACAAAAATCGATCCTGCCAATTTTATACGAAGAAACCGAATTGTTGCCGGGCTTGCTGATGCCACAATAGTTGTGGAATCTGCTGCTAAAGGCGGTGCATTAATAACTGCAGATATAGCATCGTCATATAATAGAGATGTATTTGCTTTTCCGGGCCGTTCGGGTGATACGTATTCAACAGGTTGTAACCAGTTAATTAAGAATAGCGGTGCAAATTTAATTGAAGGAATAGACGATCTTGAGTATTTTATGGGTTGGGAACAAAATAATAAAAAGGAAGCTTTTCAATCCAGTTTATTTGTTGAACTGACTGGGGAGGAAGAAAAAATTACCTCACTCTTACAGGAAAAAGGAGAACTTTTTATAGATCAGATTTCCTCTGACTTAAAAATCCCAGTAAGTAAAATTTCTTCCATTTTATTGTCTCTGGAATTTAAAAATGTATTATCAGCTTTACCCGGGAAAATGTATAAATTGAGGTAATAGATTGCTTTAAACGATAGCCTGGTTTAAAATATCATCTCAGGTTTTTACTATTTTTGCAACATGAAGAGAACATTCGAGGACTTAAAAATTGCCAAAGTTTTATTAAAAACTCTTGATAATATTGGATTTAAAGAACCTACTCCTGTGCAAATGAAAGCAATTCCAAAAATCAATTCCGGAGAAAATGTTGTAGGCATTGCCCAGACCGGAACAGGAAAAACTGCTGCCTATTTGCTACCACTTTTAACAAAATTAAGGAAAGCAGAAGGGACTGATCCAAGAGTTGTTATTGTTGTACCTACAAGGGAGCTTTCCATTCAGGTTGGAGAAGATGTGGAAGAATTGACAGATATGTCGGACATAAGACATGCGGCAGTTTTTGGAGGTATCGGATGGACAAAACATGCTGCTTTACTCGAATCCGGGGTTGATATTTTAATAGCTACTCCCGGGAGATTGTGGGAATTGTACCGCGCAGGTGCTCTTTCTCTTAAAAAAATAAAATACCTTGTAATTGATGAAGCTGACAGAATGTTGGATATGGGTTTTATTCCGCAACTCAGACAACTTTTGGAGGTGCTTCCAAATCGCAGACAAAATTTATTGTTTTCGGCTACTTTTAACGAGAATGTTGAAAAAATGGCTGAAGAATTTCTCGATCATTACGAGAAAGTAGAGGTTGCACCTTCTGCAACTCCTGCAGGTTTGGTAACCCAGGTAGCCTATAAAGTTCCCAATTACAGAACTAAGTTGAATCTGATTCAATATCTTTTATCGGATGAGGAAACTTTTACAAGAGTTATAATTTTTGTTAAAACCAAAGAACATGCCGAAGAGGTTTTCAAAGTTGTAAAAAGAAAAACAGAAGGTGAGAAGCGAATATTACATTCGAACAAAGGACAAAATGCCAGAATAAATTCGATAAATGCTTTTAAAAGTGGTGAGGTGAGAATATTAATTTCTACAGATGTTTCAGCGCGTGGATTGGATGCAAGTTTGGTAAGTCATGTGATCAATTTCGATTTGCCTTCTAATTATGAAGATTATGTACATCGTATTGGACGAACTGCCCGGGCCGGAAATAAAGGTGATGCCATATCTTTGATCGATCCGGGTGACGAATGGCACCTGAAAAAAATTGAAGATATAATACGAATGCCTGTACCAATCCTTGATTTGCCGGAAGAAGTTAGTATTATAGAAACAGAATTTAACGAAAATCAGGATTACCTCCGTGAAATTGACAGGCAAAGAAGAATTGATGATCCTACCTATCAGGGAGCATTTCATCAAAAGAAAAAGAAGTTTGCATCGAAAAGAGACTTCGAAGATAAGTTTCAGAGAACCAAAGCTCGCCAGAAAAGAAAAAAAAGAAGACGGTAACTGAATTTTTTACACTGGAATTAATTCATCCAGATTTTTATAAAGTTCTTCTTTTTGTTTAATAAGTGTTCTGTATTTTTTATTATTAAATACTGCCAAAAACCACAACCTTGCTCTTCCAACTGTTTTTCTGAAAAGAATATACCATAAAAAGGCGAGTTTACCTGCAAAAGGCATCGAAAACAAGAATAATAGTTTCATCCATAGTTCCGGTATAAGCCAGGATACAGCGAAAAATTCAATGATGTAAAATACTGGAAACAATATTAATCCAAGTACCAGAAAGAAGGTGCTCCAAAATCCAATGTCTCTTATTTTTTTTCTGGTTATTGTATCAATTAGAAAAAATGGTATTGCATTAAAAATAAATCCAAAAAGGAAAAAAGGGAATCCAAGCAAAAGTACAAGTTTATTTAATCCAAGCTTTAACCAATTGCTTTTCGGTCTTTCTAAAAGCCAGGTTCTTAGTTTTAGCTTTTTGATTTTAGATATATAACTATTTGTTGCGTTAACAAGTTGTTCAATTGCTTGTGGTTGCTGAGCTTCTGCAATATCCAATTTTTCTACCATTTTTTTGTCGGAGAAAAACAGGTTTAACACAGAGTATTTTTTATTTTGTCTTCTCAGATATTGCTTCCCGTAAAGCTCCCTGATATTTTCAAAGTCGTCGTAATGGTTTTTACTTTTAATATCTAAAACCACCTTTTGCATTTCGTCTAAAATTCTTTGTCTTAAGCTTTGAGTGGCGGCCACTTCGCTTTCTTTATACGTCTCTAAAAATTCATTTACCTTAATTGGACTGCCAAAATCAACAATCAGATTTCGGTTAAATTTCCAGTAGTGACTATAATAAATTCCGGTTGGGATAATGTGAATATCTAAATTTTTGTCGGATTTTTCTTCGGCCATAAAAACAATACGGGGTACCGCTTTTTTGTGGGCAAGCATTTGTCTTTTCCCCGAGTGAGCAGCTTCCGGGAATAAACCCAGTGGCACGTTATTTTTTAGAACCTTAATCGAATTCGAAAAGGTTTCATCATTTTTTGCCAGATTATCTTTGCCGTCGCGCATTCGATAAACCGGCATGATTTTCAGGAATCGCAAAATTGCAGCAGCCGTTTTATTCTGAAAAATATCAGCCCTTGCCAACCAAACCGGCTGAAAAGGCGTGTGTAATAAAATGGCCATAGGATCACTCAATGCATTTTGATGATTTGGTGAAAAAACGATAGGTTTATTTTTTGGAAGATTTTCTTCTCCGTGTACAATTACTTTGTTATAAATTATCCAGTCGACAAACTGTACATACTTTTTAAGCAACCAGTAACCAAACGACCATTTTTCGTACTTCATAAAACTTAATTAGTAAATCAGGTTGTAAAGAAAACAATAATTTCTAAACCGGTTGTGGTACTTTTCTACGTGTCCAAATGTATGATATACCAAATCCGCTTATAATATGCCAGATTCCCCACCATGCTGCAATGATGGTCATTCCACCCAACTCAAGTTCCGGTGGGAAGATTTTTGGGTTGAACATCAGTACCAAAGCAAGTCCCGAGTTTTGAATTCCGGTTTCAATGGTTATTGTCCTTCTGTCGATATCGGGTAACCTAAACAATCTGGAAGTACCATAACCTGTTGATAAGGCAATAGCATTATGAATAAGCACAATAATAAATACCAGGTGAATATAACGCATAAAATTATTAAAGTTGGCCGAAAGAAGAATAATCACAAAACCAATAAAAATGATAATCGAAAGTTTGCGAATTGGTTTTTTTAATTTTTCAGTAAATTTTGGAAAGTATTGCGACAGTAACAGACCTAAAGCAACAGGAATACCTAACAGAATTACCACAGTTTGTACCATTTGTCCAAAGTTAATTGTAATCGGAACCAATAAGGTTCCCGCTGCATCCGAATTATAATTCATCACAAATAATTTTCCCCATAAGGCAAAATTGAGGGGAGTCATAAATGTGGCTGCTAAAGTTGCTATTGCGGTTAAACTCACAGAAAGGGCAATATTACCTTTTGCCATCGCAGTCATAAAGTTGGAAATATTACCTCCCGGGCAGGCAGAAATCAATATCATTCCCAGCGCAACAGTTGGTGTTGGATTTAAAATCAGAATAAAAAGGAAAGTTACTGCCGGTAATAAAAAAAACTGAGACAATACACCTACCAAAACTGATTTTGGATTCATCATCAGGTTTTTAAAATTCTCAATTTTTATGTCAAGAGCAACCCCGAACATAATAAAGGCAATGGTAATGTTTAGTGCTATTAATCCTTCAGGTGAGAAATTTAACCGAACATGATCTAATACTTCTAATGCTTCTTTCACGATTCTGAAATTTGGTTAATATTTTAAATAACAACGTTTTACGAACTTATTTGTTTCGTTTTTTCAATTGCAATACGTGTTATTGTGAATAACTTTATTCTTTTATTTTCTGAAGTTTAGAATGTTTTCCCTGCCATGAAATTAGTAATTCGAAAGAAAAATACAAGAAAAAACCGGAAGCGTTTTTAATTTGATTCCGGTTTCCTTGGTAATATTGAATTGTTTTATTTTAATAAAAGCCTTTTCATTTTGGTATAAATGTCTGTGTTTTCTATTATTCCAGTAAATTCTTCGGCACCCGGTCCATAAGAAAAAATTGGTACCATAACACCGGTATGACCTTTTGTTGGATATTCGGCTTTTACAACACCATCTTTGATACTTCCGCCAGTTATTGCCATTCCCCCGGTTTCATGGTCGGCTGTAACAATCACCAAAGTTTCTTTGTCTTTGGCGGCAAAAGCAAGAGCTTGCCCTACAACCTTATCAAAATCCAGCATATCTTCAACTATATAAACTGTACTTGAAGCATGTCCTCCCCAATCGATTTGCGATCCTTCAACCATAAGGAAAAAGCCATCTTCGTTGTTGCTTAATATTTCAAGGGCCGTATTAGTGGCAACAGGCAGCATATCTTCTCTGTCGTTGATTCGTCCATTGTGAACCGCGGCAGTTAATCCGGCAAGTTTTCCTGATTTTGTTTTTTTGATAGCTTTTATATCTGTTTCTACTTTGTAACCTTTTTCCTGTAACTCTTCCACAAGGTTTCTTCCGTCTTGTCTTTTTGTAAAATGGTCAAGGCCTCCTCCAATAAATACATCAATATCAGTGTTTAAAAAATCGGCAGCAATTTCTTCGTACATGCCTCTATCGGGTTGATGTGCAATAAAAGAGGCCGGTGTGGCATGTGTTATTGCAGAACTTGAAACCAATCCGGTTGCCAGACCTTTATCCGAGGCTTCTTCCAGAATTGTCTTTACCGGAGCACCTGCAATATCTACTGCAATCGCACCATTATATGTTTTTATTCCACTGGAAATTGCTGTTCCGCCAGCAGCACTATCTGTTATATAGTTATCGGCCGACTGGGTTTTTGAAAAGCCTATATGTTTACAATTATTAATAAACAGTTTGCCTTTGTTTGCGGTCAATCCGGCATATACCTGAGAAACACCCATCCCATCACCAATTAAAAGAATAATGTTTTTAGGTTTATCAGTTTTAAACTTGTGAGGAAATTTTTTTACGTTATAAGTTTTTTTACTTACATAAATCTTTTCATTGTCTTCAGCATTTGCAGTAAGGTATTGGTCTTGTGCCAAAATTGTTATACCTGCAAATAATAAAAGAGCAATTAAATTTAATTTTTTATACATGATATGATGTTTAATGTTTTTTGTTCAAAAATATACTTTTTAAAAATTCCGGTAGTGTACTACGAAAAATAAAAATATGTTTTTTACTATGTGAACCTTTTTAAAACGTTTTCATCGAACATTTTGTTGAGCCGGAATGAAGTGCCTTCCTTTTCTGTTTTCATTAACACAATTTCCATCAATACAAAATTTGTAAGAATTTCCTCAGCTTTTCTTCTTGATATATGTGCTTCTCTCATGAACCTGGAAAAAGTTACAGATGGATATTTTTGCAAATAGTCAATCAAAAATTTTTCGGATTCAGAATAAGTAAAATAAATTCCTTCAGCACTGTTCTTTTTTTTCCAGACATTTATTTTGATTTTATGAGCCAGAATGTTTTGATCATCAATACGTTGGTAGGCAAGCCATTTCCCATTTTCATCTTTGGCATAATGTGGCTTTTCTTCACTGGGCTCAATTTGAATTTCCAATACGGTTTTTCCTTCAACCTGCCATTGTTGGGTTGAAAATACTATTGGTGGATTGCTGTATATTTTTGCAGCAGCTTCGATCATGTAAAATTCCTCATCTGAGCTAATTCCTGCAATTTTACCGTTGTCTTTAACTCCGAGAAGAAGTCTTCCTCCATCTGTATTTGCAAAAGCCACCAGGGATTTTGCAATTTTTTTGGAATCATTGATACAAAATTTGAAATCCTGCTGTTGGTGTTCGCCTTCCTGTATTAGTTTATAAAGGGAATAACTCAAACCATTTATTTTTTTGAATTACTTTAAACGTTTACTTTCCAACATTTTAAAAATCTCCTGTTCATGGAGGGATTCTTCTTTGCTTAGTTTTAGTGCTTCAGGTACAAATTTTCCAATTTCACTGTAATTAATTTTTGCTCTTCGTTCTCCCATCTCCATTTTTCTTAATCCATACCCAATACCAAATAACCTTATTAGCCAGTAAAATTTGAATAAATCCCACTGATTTGGTTCCACCTCTTTACCACTGTACTTCATCCAAACTTTGTAATGCCTTAATTCATCTTCAGCAATCGAGTTTAAGATATTTTTTTGTTTCTTATTATTTGAGTCGCGCGCAAGTCTTTTATATATGTGATATTCCGTGACCTCGTTTTTTTGTGCTTTAACAATTTGTCTTCTGATAGCCAGAGATAATTCTTTAACTTTTATTTCATTCTTCTTCATTTTATTTTAGCCATTCAAAAGTTATATAATGATCTGGGCTCATACCCATTTGCTCATATGTTTTGTGCGCTGCATAATTTGATTTATCAGCATATAAGCGTATACCGTTTAAATTATCGTCATTAAGAACTATCTTTTTGATATGGGAATACATGTTTCTGTAAACTCCTTTTCTTCGATAATCTTTAAGTACATAAACCGATTGAATCCATAAAACCGTTCCATTTCGCCAATCACTCCATTCGTATGTAGTTAAAAGAGAAGCAACAACTTTTTTATCTATTTCAGTAATATAATATTGCCCTTTTTTAGTATCGTTTAATACCGCTGCAACTCCTTCTGCTACGGTTGGTTTGTTCAGTTCTATGCCTTCTGTTTCGTTGGCCATTTTTAACTGAAAATCTACTATCGAGTCAATGTCATTTATTGTTGCTTTTCTTACCAGCATAAATTCACTTTATTGAATTCTGATTTTAAATTATTGTGTTTTTGAGTTTTAGAGTAACATTTCAAATGCACGGGTGAAACAAAACTATAAACAGAAGTATATCTCTCATTAATAAGATTTTGCAGAGGATAGAGGTATTTTGATTATGATTTAATTCGTTCTATAATTTCCTCAATTTTTATTCTCTCTTCCGGCAAAAGGATTAACTGAAACTTCTCAGTTTCCAACAGAGAACTTACTTTAGGGCCAATTTCTCCGGTAATAATTGAACTAACACCAAATTCTTTTAAGTAGCCTACTAACTGAATGCCACTGTTCCCGGTATCTTTAAACGGATTTTCCTTAATTGAAAATTCATTTTTGCCTGCATTAAAAATTACTATGTTTTCACATTTTCCAAACCTGAGATCCATAAATGATTTTTCAGTCTTTCCACTCGATGTGATTGCAAATATTTTACCCATTTGTTTTTGATTAATTCCGGTTATATTTTATATAATTTTATTTCTTTGAAAGTTCTTCCCAGTATTCAACAGCTCTTCTCGTATGAGGTATTACTATTGTTCCTCCAACAAGGTTAGCTACACCAAAAATCTCAAACAACTCTTCAGTACTGACACCCTGTTCCTTACATTTTTCGAGATGATATTTAACACAATCGTCGCAGCGCAAGACCATTGATGTTGCAAGCCCAAGCATTTCTTTGGTTTTTGTGCTTAGGGCTCCTTCCTGATAAGTTAAAGTGTCAAGGCTGTATATCCTTTTCATCACTTTATTGTCTGAAGCAAGAATCTTTTCATTCATTTTTGCCCTGTACGCATTGAACTCATCAACCAACTTTCCCATTTTTAACTTCTAAACTTGAAATGATTTAATAATTCTTATTCCAATTCGAAAATATCAATAAAAAAGAATTATATGGCAGAAATTATACAATATAACAAATAATTTTTCTTTTGGTTGAATAGAAATTTGATGTTCAAACAAGGGAACTTTTTAATAGAAATGAGATATTTCGTTAATGAGAATGTTAAATTTTTCTTACCAGAAAATTGCCGATATAAACAATTTAATTAATGTTTTTTTGGTAACATCCTTTACTTTAGCGTGTTGAATAAAATGTTATTTTTTACAGAGATTGTATGATTTAAAAATATTATCGATTTAAAGCATTTTAAATTATATTTGCCACCACAAATCAGAGGGAATAATGATGCGTTATTTATCACTAATTCTAAGCATGTTTACCTGTCAGATAATTTTTGCACAGGAAGTTCCTTCCGAGGAAAATTTTCAAAATAAAAATCTACCTGGAATAATACAAAGTATTGATGTAGAGCAAGATCCAATATTGGATAAAATGCTTGAATGGCATATTGAGAATAACAGAATTAAAAATAAAATTGATGGATTTCGTGTGGAAATCTTTTTTAGTTCTGATCTGGATGCCAGGGAAAAAGCTTTACAGGTAAAGCAGGAGTTTAAAGAGAACTATCCCGAAAGTCGGGACAGCGTTCACATTAAGTATAGTTCACCGAATTTTAGGGTTAGAGTAGGTGATTTCAGAACAAAAAATGAAGCATTGAAACTTCATAGGGAAATCAAAGATACCTACAGGTTAGCATTTATAGTTGCCGATGCAATTGAATTTCCATCAATGAAAAATAAAAATTATGAGCGACCCAATTAAACATGAATGTGGCATTGCTTTAATCCGTTTGTTAAAGCCATTATCATATTATCATGAAAAATATGGCACATGGAAATATGGCTTAAACAAGTTATATCTGTTGATGGAAAAGCAACATAACCGGGGTCAGGATGGGGCAGGAGCCGTATGTGTTAAAAACAGCCTGGCGCCAGGTAGTGCCTATATCAGTCGACATCGTTCAGTAAATGAAAATCCAATAAAAGATGTTTTTGATCAAATAAATGTTCCACTGGAGAAAGCAATGTGGGACAGAATTGATGTAAATGACGATGATTGGGCTTACGAAAATTTTCCTTTTGCCGGTGAGCTTTATCTGGGGCATCTTCGCTACGGAACCTTTGGTAAAAACAGTATTAAATTTGTTCATCCTGTAATGAGGCAAAACAACTGGAAATCCAGAAATCTTGTTTTGGCAGGAAATTTTAATCTTACCAACACCGACGAACTTTTTAAAGTTCTTATTGATTTGGGTCAGCATCCGATGGCATACACAGATACGGTAACTGCACTGGAGAAAGTTGGTCACTTTCTTGATCAGGAAAATGAATTGCTATTCAGAAAATACAAAAACGAAGGAATTAGCAATGATATGATCTCTCACAAAATTGAGGAGAATCTTGATATTCAAAATATTTTGGAGCGTGCATCAAAAGATTGGGATGGGGGATATGCAATTGCAGGTTTAATTGGGCATGGTGATGCATTTGTTATGCGCGATCCATGGGGAATACGTCCTGCTCACTATTATTCGGATGACGAAATTGTTGTGGTGGCTTCTGAGAGACCCGTTATTCAGACTGTAATGGATGTTGGCGTTCAGGATGTTAACGAGATAAGCCCGGGTGAAGCGCTCATTGTTAAAAAGGATGGCCGCATTAGCAAAGAAATGATTCGGGTACCGCATAAACGGAGTTCATGTTCGTTTGAAAGAATCTATTTTTCGCGGGGAAGTGACAAAGACATTTACAAAGAACGTAAAGAATTAGGCAATTTAATTTGTCCGGCGGTTTTAAAAGCAGTGGATTACGACTTTGAAAACACCGTTTTTTCTTTTATACCTAATACTGCAGAAACTGCTTTCTATGGAATGGTTGAAGGAGTGAAAAACTATCTGGTAGACTGGAAAATAGAAGAGATTAGAAAGAATAACGGGAAGCTGACAAATGAAGATATTAAAAGGATTATATCGTTTGAGCCCCGTGTTGAAAAAATAGCAATTAAAGATGTAAAGCTGCGTACTTTTATTGCCGACGATGCCAGTCGTGATGATTTGGTTGCCCATGTGTATGATGTTACCTATGGTATTATAAAGAACAATGTGGATACACTGGTTATTATCGATGATTCCATAGTGCGTGGTACAACACTTAAAAAAAGTATCTTGCGAATCCTTGACAGGTTAAATCCTAAAAAAATAATAGTAGTTTCTTCGGCCCCCCAGATCAGGTATCCTGATTGTTATGGTATTGATATGGCCAGGTTGGATAAATTTATTGCTTTTAATGCTGCGATAGAGTTATTGAAAGATAAAGGTATGCAGAATGTTATAGACGATGTTTACGAAAAATGTAAACAACAGGAAAACCTGCCTAAAGAAGAAATGGTGAACTATGTCAGAGAGATTTATACAAACTTTACAGCTGAACAGATTTCGGCCAAAATAGCAGAAATATTAAAACCTGAAGATTGTAATGCCGAAATTGAAATAGTTTATCAGACAATAGAAAATCTTCATAAAGCTTGTCCAAACGATTTGGGCGACTGGTATTTTACAGGCAATTATCCAACACCGGGAGGAAACAGGGTTGTAAATAGTTCATTTATTAATTTTGTTGAAGGAAAAGACAAACGTGCTTATTAAGAATAAAGGTTTTATAAATCGAAATTAAATCCTTTTTCAATTAATTCTTCATATTTCTGTCGGTTAAAACGATAGTAATAAGCACCTTTTTTAGAAGTTTCTTTTTCTTTTTCGTTTAACTTTTCAAGCAATCCCATTGCCAGTAATTTGCGCCTGAAATTTCTTTTATCAAAGGGTACCTGGTAGATTGATTCGTATAAGCGTTGTAACTGTGGGATTGTAAATTTTTTAGGTAATAATTCAAATCCAATTGGCTGAGTTCTTGCCCTGATTCTCAGTTTTCTCAATGCCTTTTCAACCATTTCCTGATGGTCAAAAATTAATTCAGGAAGTTCGTTAACCGAAACCCAGTGCGCTCCATGTTGTTTTACCAATTCGCTGTCGTGATCGTTGATTTTAAGCAGTGAAAAGTATGCTACGGAAACTATTCGTCCTCCTGCATCACGTTCAACATTTCCAAAAGCATAGAGCTGCTCCATATATACCTTATCCAGACCTGTAAGTTGAGAAACAATTCTTTGAGCTGCACCATCAAGACTTTCATTTGGTGAAACAAATCCTCCCATCAGCGACCAATTTCCCTTTTCCGGTTCAAAATTTCGTTTGAGTAACAGCAATTTCAAATCGTGCTCATATTCATTGAAGCCAAAAATTATTGAATCAACTGCAACCAGAAGTTTAGGGTGACTACTGTAAAATTCCATATAGAGCTTTATTTAGGTTCAGGCCATTGCCCATTTTCTTTGTCCTTAATATAAGTTTCTATATGGCGGTCAACTTTAAAACTGTAAATATCCTCAATGGTCACAATAATTCCTGTTTCCAATACTTCTCCAAACTTTTCATTCATGGCTGTTCCAAAAGTTTTCATCGAAGGAGAAAGGTTCATATATGCATTAATTAAAGGAGGTACATTCTCACCAAACTGGCGTACACTCTGAAAAAGAATTTTGTAATCTTCCTTGTAATCTTTTCCATTAAATAACTTTTCCATGGAAGCCACATCATAATCAAATTCTACAGGTTTTTTAGGGTACGCCAAATTTTCCTTGTCTCTAAAATATTTTTTAAAGAAATACTGAATCAGGTTCCTGGCTTCATTGTGAAAATGGGTATACATCGTAATTTTACCAAAGAAATATTTAATTTCCGGATGGTCTACTGTCAAGGCACCAAGTCCGTCCCATAAATTATCCAGTGCAAACAATGCCTTTGCACCTGCTTTGCTTGATTGGTATGCAGGTTGTACAAACGACCTTCCCAACTCTAATGAGTATGGTAAATATTCCTGTAAAAATTTTTCAGAAAAATCGAAAAGTCGTGAGGTAGCTAACAGTATATGTCCATTTTTGTCTTTTGGTGCTTCGGCACAAAGAATATATCTGTAACCACCCAGTATTTCTTTAGCATCAGGATCCCAAACAATTAATTGTTTGTAAGGTACATCTGCAGTGTCGTAAACATCAATATCCGTTTCTTTTCCTGTTCCTCCTCCTGCTTCACGAAAGGTAATTTCACGTAAGCGGCCGATTTCGTGCATCACTGAAGGTGAGTCATGATGCGTAACAACATAAATCTCATTGCCACCTTTATTTGTTGTTCTTAATAATTTATCTGGAGTAAGTTCGGCGTAAATCTTTTCTCTAGGCAGAGCCTCAACAATATTTTTCATTTACGATCTCGTTATTTATAAGAAAATAGACTGCAAAATTATAAAAAAATCCTGTTTGTTGGGTTAAAGGGATATTTTAATTATTCTCCACAGATTGACCGGGTATTTTATATACCTTCTCTTTAACCCATTGAGCCCATTCCTGCTGGGTTTTGGATTTGTCAAAGGTTTTATAAGAAATTGGCTTGCCAAAATAAACCGGTACTACGGAGTTGGTATGTTTCATTAACTCATCAGGCAAATAGAACATTTCGAGGTTCCATTTTAGTCTAAATAACTTTCTGAAATTGGCAACACGATAAAACCTGTTGGAATTTCTACTGTCTACGAAAACAGGGATTATATCCCGTTTGTGTTTTACAGCTTTAGATATGAAATGTTTTTTCCATTCCAAATCTTCAATTTTTCCTTTTATTTTTCGTGATGCCAGTCCCGAAGGAAAAATTAAAATCTGTTCGTCGGAATCGTAAGTTTTATTAAGTAATATTGCTGCATCCCGGCTATTACTGCCATGTTTGTTAATGGGTATAAACATAGGGCGAAGACTGGGAATACTTAGTAGAATATCATTGGTTAAAAATTTTAGTTTTCCAAGCCTTTTATTTACACATTGCATTAATAAAAACGCATCAAAACCTCCCATAGGATGATTGCTTGCAAAAATAAATCTACCAGATTCCGGAATGTTTTTATAACCATGGATTTCACCTTTAATATTAAATTCATCAATCGCTTGGTCGATAAAAGGAATTCCTTCCATATGACCATTTCTGTCAATAAAGTCATTAAAATAATCCAGGTGAAGCATATTGCTTATATAATTGTAAACAAAACCGGGCATAAGTTTAGCCAGAAATGGATTTTTATTCCTGAATATTTCCCTGATGTTAATAGGCTTAAATATCTTCTTATTTACTTCTTCCACGATTCTGAAAATTTACAGCAATTAAGCAAAAAATAGTCATAATTCAAATACTGAATTAAGCACATTATAGTTTCCTTCTTATTGTCCGTTTTGAACAATTTGGGATGATTTTTAAAAGTATGGTGTTAATTGTCATTGTATGTGCCAGATTTTATCGGTTGAGTTATTAACCAGTTGTTGATGATTTTATGTTTATGTTCAATTACCTGATATTTAGTATGATATAGTTGCAATATTTTGTTTTGATTTTAGTTTTAAACATTGTGTTAACAAGTTTTCAACAATTTATTGATTTAATAAATTCATAGCGAGTGGAATAGAATGGAATGAAGTGTCATATTTTGGAATAAAATTTCTATTTTTACGTTATTAAAAGCGGAAATTAAATTTCATGATAGAATTTGCAGGGACATATAACGCAACAATCGACGACAAGGGCCGCGTTGTTCTTCCGTCTACTTTTAAAAAGGAGATGGGAGAGCTTGCATCGGAATCTTTGATTGTTGAAAAAAACCTGCATAAAGATTGTCTTGATATACATCCGGAGAAATTCTGGAGAAAAAGGGTCGAAGATTTTAAAAGTGCCCTGGACCCCTTTGATGAAGATGATGATGCCTTGCTTCAGTTTTTCTATCAGAATTTTGTGAAAGTTACCATGGCTCCAAATGGAAGAGTTAATATTCCTGATTCATACCTGCAATATGCAAAACTTGAAAAAGGTGCCGAGTTTATTGGAATGGGTGAATCAATCCGTTTGTTGTCGTCAGTAAAACCTGAGAAGCCTGAAATGAGCAGGTCCGAATTCTTACTGAAATTAAAACAAAAACGTCAGAACAAAGCATAGTTTTTATGTCGGAAACATATCACATACCTGTACTGGCAAATGAAAGTATTGCGGGAATGAATCTGTATCCTGATGCAGATGTGGTGGATGCAACGTATGGTGGAGGAGGCCATTCCAGGTTAATAATTAATAAACTTGAAGGTGGACGACTATTCGCTTTTGATCAGGATTTGGACGCCGCTGTAAATGTTATAGACGACAAAAGACTATGTTTTATACGTCACAATTTCAGATATATAAAGAATTTTCTGGATTACTACGGTGTGCAAAAAGTCGATGCCATTTTTGCTGACTTAGGTGTTTCCTCTCACGATTTTGATGTGCCGGAACGTGGATT
This sequence comes from uncultured Prolixibacteraceae bacterium, assembly GCA_913063265.1. Lineage (GTDB taxonomy): Bacteria > Bacteroidota > Bacteroidia > Bacteroidales > Prolixibacteraceae > Draconibacterium. The sequence goes on from CAJXZG010000033.1 coordinate 15,082, forward strand.
TTCCTTCAGGTTTGACGGAAAGTTGGATATGCGGATGAACCGGAATGCAAAGGTAGATGCTGCAAAAATCATAAATGAATACAACGAAGAAGAATTAACTACCATTTTTAGAATGTATGGGGAGATTAAAAATGCCAGGCATCTTGCTTCTGTTGTTTGTAAAAAACGAAACGAAAAACCGATAAAATCTACATTCGGTCTAAAAGAAGCAATTGCCGAATGCACACCTGGAAAAATAGAGCATAAATATCTGGCACAAGTGTTTCAGGCATTACGAATCGAAGTGAACGAAGAAATGGAAGCACTGAAAGAATTTTTGAATTCCTCATTGCAGTTATTAAGACCCGGAGGACGTTTGGTGATTATCACCTACCATAGTTTGGAGGACAGATTGTGTAAAAACTTTATGAAAGCCGGAAATTTTGAAGGCAAAGTTGAAAAAGATTTTTACGGAAACATAAGTTCTCCGTTCAGGCTGATTAATCGAAAAGTGATAGTTCCCGGCGAGGAAGAAATAAAAAAAAATAACAGAGCACGAAGTGCAAAACTTAGAATAGCGGAAAAGATTTGATATGGCAGGAAGATCAAAAAATAGTAAAAAACCTGGGGTGAAATCATTTATCGGAGGAACGATTTTAACCGATGAACGGGTTACAAAGCAGATTCCATTTTTGATTTTTCTGGCGTTTATGGCAATTCTTTTAATCACCAATCGTAACTGGTCTGAAAGAACAATCAGAAAAATAGAGGTGATTCAGGGGACGCTGGACGAATTGCGTTCCGAGTCTATAACCCTGTCGGCAAAATTAATGAATTCAAGCCGCCCCTCTGAAATAGCAAAAAAAGTGGAGAATGCAAATATAGATTTGGTAGAGCCAACCCGGCCACCTCAAAAATTAGTTGTCAAAAAGAATAAATTGTGGAGATTCGGAGAGTAATAATAACGAGAGTATCGCTGATTTACCTGGTGTTGTTGATTTTTGCCATGGTAGTTATTGGTAAAATGGTCTCTGTTCAGAAGATCAAAAACGACCGTTGGGAAAAAATTCAGGACAACCTAAGTAGAAATACGATAATTGTAAGTCCTGAAAGGGGTAATATTTGTGCCGATGATGGAAGTGTTCTTGCCACTTCAGTACCCGGTTATTATGTAAGAATTGATCTCGCAGCCGAAGGTGTGAAAAAAGTTTTTAATGAGGAGCGTGATTCGCTTGCATTTTATCTCTCAAGATATTTTGGTGATGCTTCAAAGTCAGCTTACATAAGAAAATTAAATGTCGCATACAAAAAAAAGAATCGTGGATTTATGCTTACTCCGCGAAAAATTGATTATGTCGAACTTCAGGAAATTAAACAATTCCCGATACTGCGTCGCGGCCGCTATGGAGGAGGATTGATTGTTGAGCAGGAAAACAGAAGAGTGAATCCACTGGGGATTTTAGCTTTAAGGACAATAGGTGGATTAAATAAAGGAGCTTTTGGAGGAAAGCATGGAGCAATAGGTTTTACGGGTTTGGAAGGATCCTTTGAGCCTTATTTGAAGGGGAAAGATGGCGTAAGTTATAAACAAAATCTTTCGGGAAGATGGGTGACAAGAACTGAAATTGAGCCCGAAGATGGTATGGATATCGTTACTACCATCAATGTTAAAATGCAGGACATTACCGAAAATGCGCTTTATAAACAAATGCAACTTTCTCAGGCCGATTGGGCAACTGCGGTTTTGATGGAAGTTCAAACCGGGCAAATTAAAGCAATAGCCAATCTTGGCAAATTAAACGGAGACTACTTTGAGACAGACAATTTTGCCCTTGGGCCGCGTGGATGTTATGAGCCGGGTTCAACATTTAAACTGGTTTCATTGATGGTTGCACTGGAAGATGGTGTTGTTGATACAAGCCATGTATACGACACCGGTAATGGCCACTGGTATAAAAACGGAAGAAGAATTACAGATACTCATGGCAACGGAGAAATTAACGTAAAGCAAATCTTCGAAAAATCTTCAAATATTGGAGTTGCTCAGATTATTACAGAACACTACGAAAATAATCCGGAAAAGTATGTTGACCGTGTTTATAGTTTCGGGATAAATAAACCCCTTGGTTTGGATATAGATGGCGAAGGTAAACCGTTTTTTAAATATCCCGGAGATTCCGACTGGTGGGGAACAACACTTGCAGGTATGTCCTATGGTTATGAGACCAAAATGACTCCCATTCAAATCCTGAATTTTTATAATTCTGTTGCCAATAACGGTAAAATGGTAAAACCTTATTTGGTAAAAGAAATACGCGATAACGGGGCATTGGTAAAGAAATATAAAACAGAAGTGCTTAATCCGATGATTGCTTCAAAAAACACAATTGCCAAAGCTCAGGATATGCTGAAAGGAGTATGTCTTTATGGAACAGGGAAATCAATCAATAGTAAATATTTCAATATTGCTGGAAAAACCGGGACTGCCCGTGTTGCTACCAGCAGTGAAGGATACAGTGCCGGAATGTACCTGGCGTCATTTGTTGGATACTTTCCGGCCGAGAATCCTATTTATTCTTTGATTGTAACCTTTAATAATCCGCGTGGCGGATATTACGGAGGTTCTGTTGCCGGCCCGGTTTTTAAGGAAATTGCTGAAAAGGTTTATGCTTTCCAAATTCTGAATGAGCAATCTCCCGATGAGAATCTAACTGATACTGTGATCTTTCCTGATATAAAAAGAGGGCAGTCTGAAGATTTGATGAAAGTTGTGGAGTCGTTAAAATTAAAAAATGTAGAAGGCGATCCCGATTCGGAATACGCAAATGTTGAAGTTGATTCTGAAACAGCGCTTATTACTGACGAATTAATCGAGGATGGAATAGTGCCAAATGTAAAAGGAATGGGCGCGAGTGATGCCACCTATGTAATGGAAAAAGCAGGATTACAGGTAAAACTATACGGTATTGGAAAAGTAAAAAAGCAGTCGTTAACACCAGGGGGGAAATACCGAAGGGGACAAACAGTAATCTTAACACTTGGTTGAAAAATGAAACTTAGCAAATTATTAAACCATATAAATTTTATTGAAATTCTTGGTTCCGGGGATGCAGAAGTTAATGGAATTGAGTTTGATTCTCGTTTGGTAAAAACAGGAAATATATTTGTGGCTCAACCGGGCGTAGTTTCAGATGGGCATCAATTTATTGGAAAGGCAATAGATAATGGTGCATCTGTAGTCGTTTGTGAAAAAGTTCCTGAAATCAAAAGTGAAGTAACTTTTGTAAAAGTGAAGGATTCCAACGAAGTTCTTGGTAAACTGGCTGCTGCGTTTTATGAATTTCCTTCGCAGAAACTAAATGTAGTTGGCGTTACAGGTACCAACGGGAAAACCAGTATTGCAACACTCCTGTATAAAATGTTTTTGAGACTGGGATATAATGTAGGTTTAATCTCTACCATATCATATCGAATTAATGAAAAAGAGGAAATTGCATCGCATACCACTCCAAATGCGCTGAGAATTCAGCAATTGTTAAGCCAAATGAGCGATGCGGGATGCGAATTTTGTTTTATGGAGGTAAGTTCACATGCCATTCATCAAAAAAGAATTTCAGGGATTGATTTTGCCGGTGGAATTTTTACCAATCTTACTCATGATCATTTAGATTACCACAAAACTTTTGCTGAATACATAAAAGCAAAAAAAGCATTTTTCGATGGGCTTTCAGATAAGGCGTTTGCTTTAACTAACCTCGATGATAAAAATGGTCTGGTGATGTTACAAAATACTATAGCCCAAAAAGTAACATACTCTAATCGTTCGGTTGCTGATTTCCATTGCAAAGTAATTGAAAGTCATTTTGACGGAATGTTGTTGAATCTTGATGGATCTGAAATTTGGACGAGATTTGTAGGCAGATTTAATGCTTCTAATTTGATTGCAGTTTATGCTGCTGCGATTCTTCTAAAACAAAAAAAGGATGAGGTTTTAACTGTAATCAGCGAACTGCTACCGGTTCAGGGAAGATTTGAAACAGTAAGAAGTTTAGATGGGAAATTGGCCATTATCGATTATGCACATACACCCGATGCATTAAAAAATGTTCTGGCTGCAATAACTGAAATCAGGCAAGGGAACGAACAGGTAATAACTGTGGTTGGAGCAGGTGGCGACCGGGATAAAACCAAACGCCCCGAAATGGCAAAAGAAGCACTTCAGGCCAGCGATAAGGTAATTCTTACCTCTGATAATCCAAGAACAGAAAATCCGGCACAGATTATAAAAGACATGGAAGAAGGTGTTGGGCAGTACAAAAACAAAGTGCTTTCTGTTGAAAACAGAAGAGAAGCTATTAAAACTGCAGCTATGCTCGCGCAGCCCGGTGATATTATTCTGATAGCCGGTAAGGGACATGAAAATTACCAGGAAGTAAATGGTGTAAAACACCATTTCGATGATAAAGAGGAAATCAAAAATTGCTTTGGAATAAACGAATAAAGACTAAAACATGATTTATTGGATTTACGAACTATTATTAGGCTACGACATACCGGGTTTAGGTATGATACCCGGAATTACCTTTCGGGCCGGGGGAGCAATAATAACATCACTTTTTATTTCTACTGTTTTTGGTCGAAAAATTATCAGGGTACTGCAAAAAAAACAAATTGGCGAAGTGGTTCGCGACCTTGGTCTTGAAGGACAAATGCAAAAAAAAGGTACACCCACAATGGGAGGATTAATCATTCTCGCTTCCATAATTATTCCTACGATATTATTTGCCCGGCTGGACAATATCTACATACTGTTGATGCTGATTACCACCGTACTTTTAGGATTTATTGGCTTTGTTGATGATTACATAAAAGTATTTTTGAAAAATAAAGAGGGACTTGCCGGGCGTTTTAAAATTCTGGGGCAGGTAACTCTTGGGATAATAGTGGCCTTTACCCTTTTTATTAGCGATGATGTAAAAGTCCGGCAACATGTTAAAGACGAATTTGGGAACAATCTGCAGGAAATTCTTGTCGATCCGATTACTGGAGAACAATCCGTTCAATATGTTACAGAAGATGTAAAATCTACTGTTACAACCATTCCGTTTGTGAAACGAAACGAATTTAATTACGAATGGTTGGTTGCCTTTGCCGGTGAAGCCTCTTCCTGGTTGAAATGGTTAATTTATGCATTGGCAATAATTTTGATTATTACAGCAGTATCAAATGCAGCCAATTTAACCGATGGATTAGATGGTCTGGCAACCGGAACCTCTGCAATAAGTGGTGCCACACTTGGGGTTTTGGCTTATGTTAGCGGTAACATTATTTACACTGATTACCTGAATATCATGTATATTCCGAATGTTGGTGAGTTATCGATTTTTATTGCCGCTTTTATTGGTGCTACCGTTGGTTTTTTATGGTACAACTCTTATCCGGCCCAGGTTTTTATGGGTGATACGGGAAGTCTGGCACTGGGAGGTATTCTGGCTGTTTTCTCAATCATTATACGGAAAGAAATATTAATTCCATTGTTGTGTGGAATTTTTCTTATCGAAAATCTGTCTGTAGTAATTCAGGTTAGCTGGTTTAAATATACACGAAGAAAATATGGTGAAGGTAGAAGGGTGTTCTTAATGAGTCCGATACATCATCATTTTCAGAAAAAAGGAATTCCGGAGGCAAAAATTGTGACCCGGTTTTGGATTGTGGGAATTATTCTGGCAGTAATAACAATGGTAACACTTAAAGTAAGATAGTTGAATAGCAGGATTTCCATATTAGGCGGTGGCGAAAGTGGTGTTGGAGCAGCAATGCTGGCTCAACAGAAGGGCTATTCTGTTTTTCTGTCAGATTTGGGTGTGATTAAAGAAAAATACAAAAACGTTCTTTTAAATAACAATATAAATTTTGAAGAAGAAAAACACTCGGAGGAGTTGATTCTTAATTCCGGGTTGGTCATCAAAAGTCCGGGAATTCCTGAAAAAGCACCTTTGATTATGAAGTTGAAGGAAAAGGATATTCCGGTGATTTCAGAAATAGAATTTGCAGGACGATACACCGACGCAAAAACTATTTGTATTACAGGAAGTAACGGCAAAACCACAACCACAATGTTGCTTTATCATATTCTGAAAAAAGCAGGGATCAATGTGGGATTAGCCGGAAATGTTGGTCATAGTTTTGCCTGGCAGGTTGCCAAAGAAAACTTCGATGTTTATGTGCTGGAGTTAAGCAGTTTTCAGCTCGACGATATGTACGATTTTAAGGCTGATGTTGCAGTGTTAATGAATATTACTCCCGACCATTTGGACCGCTACGGTTACAACATGCAGAACTACGTTGACTCCAAATTCCGAATTATTCAAAATCAAACTGAACAAGACTATTTCGTGGTTTGCAAAGACGATGAAATAACACAAAACGAACTTAATAAAAGATATATAAAACCTCAGCTCATACAATTTGGGTTAGGAGAACCTGCTGAAAATGAGGCTGGAATAAAAGAGAATCAATTCATAATTAATATACATCAAAAGCAATTCAATATGTCAATTCTTGATCTTGCATTACAAGGGAAACACAATGCTTATAATTCCATGGCTGCCGGAATTTCAAGCATGATTTTAGAAATTCGAAACGAGCAATTAAGAGAGAGTTTAACAGATTTTACCGGAGTCGAACATCGACTTGAACGTTTTCTTAAGGTTCACGGAATTGAGTTTGTTAATGATTCAAAGGCTACCAATGTAAACTCAACCTGGTATGCTTTGGAAAGTATCGGTAAACCAATAGTCTGGATAGCCGGTGGTGTTGACAAGGGAAATGATTATTCAATGCTAAAAAAACTGGCAAAAGATAAAGTAAAAGCTATTGTGTGTTTGGGTAAAGACAATCAGAAAATTCATGATTCATTTAAAGGTGCTGTTAAAAATATTGTAGATGCATCGAATATGGAAGAGGCAGTAAAAGCAGCTTATTATCTGGCAAGAAATGGAGATACAGTTTTATTGTCGCCGGCATGTGCCAGTTTCGATTTGTTTGACAATTACGAAGACAGAGGCTTACAATTTAAACAGAATGTCAGGAATTTATAATGGGTAACTCAATCTTAAAATATTTTAAGGGCGACCGGGTTATTTGGGTGGTATTAATGTTTTTGTCGCTATTATCGCTGTTAATTGTTTACAGTGCAACGGGGGCATTGGCATATCGTGTACATGGTGGAAATACAATGTATTACCTTGTGCGTCAGGTGGTATTTATAGGGATGGGGCTTGGTGTAATATTATTAATGGTTAATGTAATTCCGGTAAAGTTTTATTCGGTGGCAGCCAACTACCTGTTATACCTGAGTATATTATTATTGATTGTGGCGGTGGTGTTGAAATTTGCCGGAGTGATTAAAGGAACAGGCCGGACTTTCAATTTAGGCATCCTTTCATTTCAACCAGCAGAAGTTGCAAAAATTTCGCTCATACTTTTTACGGCAAAAGTGCTAAGTAAAAAACATGAAACAAATATCGATTTATATTTCTCTTTCAAAAAAATTATGATTTTCGCGGGGATGGTTTGCGGACTAATTCTGCTTTCCAACTTTTCAACATCTGCATTGATTTTTGCTACTATAATATCGATGATGTTTGTTGGACGAATCCCGATAAAATATATGCTGGCAGTTTTTGCAGCCGGACTTTTACTTCTTGTAGCTATTTATTTTCTGGCCGATTTTGTTCCCGATAGCGTAGGAAGGATTCACACCATTCAGGGACGTATTGAAAGATTTATCCATGGTGATCCCAGTTCTCAGCAAGGAGTAACACAAGCCGATTATGCCAAACTTGCCATTTATTCAGGTGGAATATTTGGTAAAGGCCCCGGGCAGTCTGATGTGAGTAACTATATGGCCGCAGCTTACAACGATTTTATTTTCGCAATTATAGTAGAAGAATATGGATTGATTTTTGGTGCTGTTGTAATATTCCTCTACCTGATTTTCTTTTTCAGGGGGATAATAATAGTGCGAAGATCGACACGCACATTCCCGGCTTTCGTAGTAATCGGATTATCATTGGTACTGGTGTTTCAGGCTATGATAAATATTGGTGTTTCCACTGGAGTGCTCCCGGTAACAGGGCAACCCTTGCCTTGGATTAGTTTGGGAGGAACATCGTTGTTGTTTACATCGATAGCTTTTGGATGTATTTTAAGTGTTAGTCATCAAAATCAGGTTGACAAAGAAATTCAGCAACAACCAATTCAGGTGAATGCACCTGATGAAGACCAGGAAATGCAAAAATGAAAATAAACAAAGTCATATTAAGTGGTGGTGGAACAGGAGGGCATATTTTTCCTGCGCTTTCAATTGCAAATGAAATCAGGAAACGATATCCTGATTCTGAGATCTTGTTTGTGGGTGCGCAAGGTAGAATGGAAATGGAAAAAATTCCCGCAGCAGGTTACAAAATTATAGGATTACCGGTAATGGGATTTCCACGGAAGCCCAGCCTTAAAATATTTACCTTTTTTAAAATGCTGATGCAAAGTGCATCGATGGCAAAAAAAATCGTTAAGGATTTTCAGCCCGAAATAGCAATTGGTGTAGGAGGATATGCAAGTGGACCGGTATTAAGGGCCGCAACAAAAAGAAAAATACCAAGCTTAATTCAGGAACAAAATTCTTATGCAGGAATTACCAATAAGCTTCTTGGTAAAAAGGTGAAAAAGGTTTGTGTGGCATACGATAAAATGGAACGCTATTTTCCGGCTAAAAAAATTGTTTTTACAGGAAATCCGGTAAGAGAAAATCTGCTGAACGGATTGGGAAATAAAACCGAGGCCCTTAAATTCTTTAAATTAAAAGAAGACCAAAAAGTTGTACTGATCGTAGGAGGTAGTCTTGGTGCGAGGTCAATAAATAACTCAGTATTAAAAAATATTGAACTGATAAGAAATTCAGGTGTGCAGGTAATCTGGCAAACCGGTGCTTTTTATTACGAAAAGATACTGGAAGAAACCAAAAATAACAAACCGGATAATTTACATATCCATCAGTTTTTATCAAGAATGGATTTGGCATATTCAGCAGCCGATTTGGTGATTTCAAGAGCCGGAGCCGGAACAATTTCAGAGCTTTGTTTGGTGGGAAAACCTACTAGTCTGGTTCCTTCTCCAAATGTTTCTGAAGATCATCAAACTAAAAATGCGATGGCCCTCGTTGAAAAAGATGCGGCAATAATGATTGCCGATAATGAGATTGATAAAAAACTATTCCCCGAAGCTTTTAGTTTGGTCAAAAACAAGGAATTAAGCATGTTGATGTCAGCAAATATTAAAACGCTGGCCAAACCTGAAGCAACTAAAACAATTGTTGACGAAGTAGAAAAGATAATTAGAAAATGAAGAATCTTCAGCATATAAAAAATGTATACTTCCTCGGAATCGGAGGAATTGGGATGAGTGCGCTCGCCCGATATTTTAAATTTACCGGGCGCAATGTGGCAGGTTACGATCGTACACCTACACCATTAACGGAAGCCATGCAAAAAGAGGGGATTGATGTACATTTCGAAGACGATATCAGAAAAATTCCTTCAAACTGGAATCCGGCAACAACTTTAGCAGTTTTTACCCCGGCATTGCCCGATGAGCATAAAGAATTGTCTTGGTTCAGGGAAAAACCAATTGGCCTGTTAAAAAGGGCAAAAGTATTGGGTTTGGTTTGTAATGAAAGAAGCGGAATAGCAGTAGCCGGAACACATGGAAAAACTACTATGTCAACTATGGTGGCCAATATTTTGAATAAAACCAGTAAAGGTTGTGGGGCATTTTTAGGTGGTATTTCTAAAAACTTTGGAACAAACTTATTGCTTCCAAAGGTTGAATCTCCGTGGATTGTAGCTGAGGCAGATGAATTTGACAGGTCATTTTTACACTTAACTCCACAACTTGCGTTGATTACAAGTATCGATGCCGACCATCTGGATATTTATGGAGCCAAAGACAAAATTGTAGAATCATTTGAAAAGTTTATCTCTCAAATACTGCCTGGCGGTTCTTTGGTAGTTAAAAAAGGAGTTGAAATTAATGCGGAAAAAACGAGTGCAAAAATTTACAGCTATTCATTAAACAAAGAAGCTGATTTTACCACTGAAAATCTTCATTTAAATTCAGAAGGAGGATTTTATCAATTTGATGTTAAAACACCCGAAGGTGTAATTAAGGATTGTAAAATGAATTACCCCGGTTTGCTAAATGTGGAGAATGCGGTTGGAGCAGTTTCACTGGCATTTTTGGCAGGTGCAACACCAGAAGAGATTAGAGAAGGACTTGAAGATTATCAGGGTGTGGTTAGAAGGTTTGATGTACATTTTAAAAATGAGAAATATATATACATCGACGATTACGCTCACCACCCCGAAGAGCTTAAAGCATTTATTTCTTCGCTTAAAGAGCTTTATAAAGGAAGAAAAATCATTGGTGCATTCCAGCCACATTTATATTCCCGGACAAGAGATTTTTCCGCTGAATTTGCGGAAAGTTTAGACATGCTGGATACTGCAATTTTAATTCCATTGTATCCGGCACGCGAAGAACCAATAAAGGGGATTTCTTCTGAAATTATATATAATCAAATGAAAAATAAGAACAAATACCTGGTTAGCAAAGATGAGATGCTTGAGTTGCTGAAAAAAGAAGATTTTGATATCGTAGTAACCATGGGGGCAGGAGATATCGACAGAATGGCAAATGACATTGTTGAGACTTTGAAAACAAAAGTGTAATGTTTAAAAAGATTTTAAAATTAGCAGGATTTCTTGTGTTGATAATTTTTATTATCGGTACACTGGCGTTTACTTCATCCGAAAGTAAAAGCATAATTTGTAACAATATCGAAATTGTTTATGATGAAGATGATGAGATTAGTGTAGAAAAAGAACAGATTTTGAAAATAATTAATTCTGCTGACAACAAAATTATTGAAAAAACATTGGGTGAAATCAACGGAGAAGAACTGGAGGATAAAATAAAAGAAATACCGGCAGTTTTATCAGCTGATGCCTATAAATTAATAGTTAACAAAGATGGGGATTACAAAGGTGTACTTGTGGTAAAAGTAAAACATCGCGAGCCGGTAATGAGGGTGATAGCTTCTTCCGGAAATTATTATCTCGATGAGTTTGGGAAAAAAATTCCGGTTTCTGTAAACTATTCTTCCAATGTTCTGGTGGCCACCGGAAATATTTCTCAAAAGTTTGCATCTGAAAAACTTTTACCCTTTGTGAAATATGTAAACGGTAATGAATTCTGGCATGCTCAAATAGAACAAATTCATGTCAGTGAAAAAGGTGATGTTATACTGGTCCCCCTGATTGGTGACCATTTAATTGAATTGGGAGAAGTTGAAAATTACACTGAAAAACTGAATATAATGAGAGAATTTTATAAGCAGGTTTTGGTGAAAAATAATTGGGATAAATACGAAAAGATAAGTTTAAAATATAATAATCAGGTTGTTGCAAAAAGGAGATAAATATGGCTTCAAAGAATAATCTTTCGGTTGTAATCGATATTGGTACATCTAAATTCGTTGCCGTTGCCGGCACAAAAAATGAGTCAGGAAAACTGGAAGTTGCTGCAATTGCAAAAACACCGGCGATGGGTATCAGGCGAGGTGTTGTTTTTAATATCGAGGAAACAGCCGGGTGTGTAAAATCCTTACTTGATGAGCTTGAGTCGCAAATTGAAGAAAAGATTGAATCAGTGCATGTTGCATATGCCGGACAGCACATTAAAACAGTCCACTTTCAATGTGAAAGAATGACAGCGGAAGATGGAATAGTAAGCCGGTTTGATGTAGATAGTTTGTTTGAACAGGCCAAAGGTGCTGAATTAGCAGAGGGATATAAACTGGTTGAGGTAATTCCGGTTTCATATAAAATTGACAACGAATTAATGGAAAATCCCGTTGGAAGCACGGGACAGAAACTTGAAGCCGGTTATAAACTTTTGGTTATGCCACAAAACTATTGGGTGAACTTGTTAAAGGTTTTTGGTAAACTGGATGTAAAACTTGAAAAAATTACCCTCTCAACCTTTGCAGTTTCTGAGGCTGTGCTTACAGAAGATGAAAAAGAAATTGGAGTGATAGTGCTGGATATGGGGGCCGGTACAACCAACCTGGCCATTTATCACGATAGCAGATTGATTCATACTGCAGTTATTCCTTTTGGGGGCAAAGTGGTCACAAGCGATATAAAAGAAGGGTGTTCAATATTGTTGAAAACTGCTGAGCAGTTGAAAATTCAGTATGGCCAGGCTTTGGGAGATTTTGCAGACGACCAGAAAGTAGTTACTATTCCGGGAAACAATGGTTGGGAACCCAAAGAGATTTCTTTTAAAAGTTTAGCATTTATTATACAGGCGAGGATTGAAGAAATTATAGATAGTGTAAATTATCAAATTGAAAAGTCAGGAATAACAGAATTGCTCGGGGCAGGAATAGTATTAACAGGAGGTACATCCAATCTTGAAAATATTATATCCCTGGTGAAATTTCGTACAGGTTTGGATGCTCGGCCGGCAAAACTGGTTATGGGATTACACGAAAATAACAAGGAAATATCAGCACAGGAGAATTTTACTGCGCTGGGCTTATTAAGCCTTGTTGAGCGCACAACGCAGAATGCGACGACTTTGTCAAAAAAAGTAAAAAAGGAAAAGAAGATAAAAGAGCCGGGAAGATTTTCCAAAAAATTAAGTAACCTGGTGCAGGGGGTTCTCGATTTGGTTGATGATGAAAATGAAGACATTCCGTTAAAATAAACCGAATGCTTTAAAATATTTTAAGCAAACAAAAACAAATAGATATGACCGAAAATTTAGTGAATTTTGAATTTCCAAAAACGTCATCTTCAATAATAAAAGTTATTGGAGTTGGAGGAGGAGGATGTAATGCGGTTAATCATATGTGTGAGGAGGGTATTCAGGGAGTAGACTATATTATCTGCAATACAGATTCCCAGGCTCTCGAAAGTAGCATTGTGCCGGTTAAAATACAGCTTGGAGTAACTTTAACCGAAGGACGAGGTGCAGGTAACCAACCAGAAATGGGAGAAGAGGCCGCTCGGGAAAATTACGAAGATCTTAGAAAGGTTCTTCAGGATAATACAAAAATGCTTTTTATTGCCGCCGGAATGGGAGGGGGAACAGGTACAGGTGCAGCTCCTGTTATTGCAAGACTGGCTCGTGAACTTGACATTTTAACCATTGCTGTTGTAACAATTCCTTCACCTGCTGAAGGTAAAAAACGATACGGGCAGGCCATGGAAGGTATCGAAAAACTATCGGAATTTGTTGATAGTATGTTGGTTATAAGCAATCAACGATTACATAATATTTATGGCGATTTGCCAACTCGTCAGGCCTTTAAAATGGCAGATAATATTATTACCACTGCAGTAAAAGGAGTAGCCGAAATTATTACTGTTCATGGTAATGTTAATATCGATTATGCCGATGTAAAAACTGTAATGCAGCAAAGCAAGGTATTTATAATGGGAACCGGTTTTGCAACCGGGGAAGGCAGAGCAATGGAGGCGGTAAATCTGGCATTGGAGTCGCCATTGTTAGACAGTAACGATATTTATGGAACCAAAAATATTCTTCTGAATATCATATCAGGGAAAGAAGAAATTACGATTGGCGAAATTGGTGAAATTATAGAAACGCTTCAGGAAAGAGCTGGTCAGGAGGCTGAAATAATTTGGGGAAATGGCTATGATGAAACGTTGGAAGACAAGGTAAGCGTAACCATACTGGCTACAGGATTTGTGACGAATCCAAATCAAACTTTACAACCCAAAATTGAACCTGAAAAATTTGGTCTGGAACCTGAGCCAAAAGAAGAATCTGTTTTTGTTCAGACAGAGGATAAAGTTTTTGACGATAGTTTTTTTTCCAATGGAATAGAAGCAGAAAAAGAGCCTGAGATTATTCCTGAACCGGAAAAAGAAATTGAAGAAGAACAAGAGATGGAAATGGAAGAGGAAAAGTTTGAAGTTCAGGAGAAAGAAAGTAATAGAAACACTTCTTTTATTAAGCGGATAAAAGGAAGCAATACTAAAAAACCCAAAGAACCAAAGCCTGTTCAGGAAGCAAGTGTTGACAATTGGTTTTTTAAAAATTTTGGATTAGGAAAATTATTTGAAGAAGATGAAGATCAACCAATGTAGTACCCTTTTAAACGATTAAATAGAGAAACATGGAAAGTAATATGGAAAATAAGATTGAGTCCCAACGAGGAGCCGAAATCAAAGTGATTGGTGTCGGGGGTGGAGGAGGAAATGCTGTAAATTACATGCATAAGCAAGGTATTTGCGATGTTGATTTTGTGATATGTAATACTGATGCTCAGGCAATGAAATCAAGCCAGATTGAGGCATGTGTGCAATTGGGAGCATCCTTGACTGAAGGTCGTGGTGCAGGAAATAAACCTGAAGTGGGACGGGCTGCTGCCATTGAAAATATTGAAGATGTTAAAAAAGCCCTCTCAAACAATACCAAAATGGTATTTATTACAGCCGGAATGGGTGGAGGTACCGGAACCGGCGCTGCTCCTGTTATTGCCAAAGCTTGCCAGGAAGAAGGTTATCTTACAGTGGGAATTGTTACTATTCCCTTTAGGAATGAAGGGCGAAGAAGAATAAAACAAGCTGCTGAAGGAATTGCGGAACTGGAAGGTTATGTCGATTCATTGTTGGTTATTAATAATGAACGCATCCGGGAGATGTATGGAGATTTTGGCATTTCGGAAGCATTTTCAAAAGCTGATAATGTTTTGTCAACAGCTGCGAAGGGTATCGCTGAAATCATTACGGTTCCGGGGTATATCAATGTTGATTTTGCTGATGTGGAAACAGTAATGAGAAAAAGCGGACTTGCTATTATGGGTACCGGAATTGCTACCGGCGAAAACAGAGCAGAAGAAGCAATTGAAAACGCTTTAAATTCACCATTGCTGAACAATAATGATATCAGGGGAGCACGAAACATTCTGGTCAATATAACATCCGGAAATATTGAAGTTACCATGGCTGAAGTAGGCCTGATTACAGATTACGTTCAAAATAAAGCCGGATTTGATGCTGATTTAATTTGGGGAAATGGAAAGGATGAATCCCTGGGAGATAATCTTTCGGTTACAATTATTGCAACGGGTTTTAGTACCAGCATTATTCCTGAGTTGAATAAAGATTCTGTAGCGGAAAAAATATCAGTTGAACTTTCAGATAGCAAACCTTCAAAAAGAGAAATTGTATCAGGGAATGATGTAAAAAACACAACAAAGACAAATCAAAAATTTATCGAATTTAATATCAGCGAAGAAAAACAAAAAGAAGAAGATGATTTTGAATCTCTTTATCCTAATACAAGCAAAGAAAGGCATAAAGTGGAAAACAGACCGATTGAAGCTGATTGCACTGCAATGAGCGAGGAAGATGTTGATAATATGGAAAATGTTCCGGCTTATTTACGAAGAAAATTACGAATGAATGATCCAAGATTTAAAAAACAAAAATCAAACTATTCGGTATCAAGCGACAATAATATTTCTGATAAAAATAATTACATCTATAAAAATGTAGACTAAACTGATACTATTATGGCACTTTCAGACAAAATAAACAATGATTTAAAGGAAGCAATGAAAGCCCGGGAAAAGACAAAACTGGAGGCTTTAAGAAATGTAAAAAAAGTAATAATTGAGGCAAAAGCTGCAAAAGGAGCCGGAAGTGAATTGGCTGATGATGAGGTGATTAAGATTATCTCAAAACTTTACAAACAAGGGAAAGATTCAGCAGAAATTTATAAGAAACAAGGTCGGGAAGATTTGTATAGCCAGGAAATGGAGCAGGTTGAAATATTTGAAACATATCTACCTGAAAAATTATCTAAAGAAGATCTTGCTGCAAAAATTCAGGAAATAATAACAGAAGTCGGGGCATCTACGATGAAAGATATGGGAAGAGTAATGGGAATAGCTTCGAAAAAACTGGCTGGAGTGGCAGATGGTAAAGAGATTTCAGAAATCGTCAGAAGTATGTTACAATGATTTTATAGTGGGAAGTATTTTAGCTTCCCTGTGAACACCAACCATTTATATTGGACAAAAGGGTTTGCTTTATGGCAAACCCTTTATTCTTTTATACATGGTAATTGTTAATCTTCATCCGACATTTGATCTGCAATATGGTCTAGATCAGAATACTTGTCTTCGTAGTTTTGTTTAACCTTGTCTTTCAGGAATCCTTCATCATCGTAATCATCATCGTCGTCCACAATCTGAACCGCTTCATTCTCTGTCATTCTCAACATATAATAACGGTCCTCCGTTTCAAAAGGTAGAACAGTTATTTTAACTCCGTTTTTGTCAAAAAAATGAATAAGGTTTTCAGCAAAACCATCTGCGTAAATTAATTTTATCTGTTGTTGCAGTTCTTTCTCAAGTTTATTGTAATCCTTTATTACTCTGGGCTTATTTACAGTCATAAGTTTGAACAAGTTTAAGCTTAAAGATTAAAAATCTTTGGCTGAGTTTTTACTAAGTATTATTCAACAAATAAATATTTTAGGATTGAATTATCCAACAGTTTTTTACTATTTTTTTATTGCATTTTTATTTCGTTTTATTTTCCCATAAATACAGGTCGTATCGGTGCACCAGTTACATTGATACCCTTTCTTTTTGAGCCCTTTTCCAAGGCCAATTATACCACTTACAGATTTTATTGGAGACATTAATGATGAATTGGAAAGTTTTATACCACAAAAATTTTCAGGCACGAGCGAGAATAATTGTTGTTGCTCACCCACACTCCATTCGCAATAACCCGGCGAGAAACGATCCGTAATTCCCAGTCCAACATTCTTACAATCTTCTTCCAGTGTTTGCTGTATTTTATCCATGGCTTTTTCCACGGTTACCGAACCCAGTACATCTATTACATAACTCATTAAAGGATCAGATTCTAAAGCTGCGTTTTTTGCGTATTCAGAAATTTCGTGTCCTGCAGTACATAAAAATATGGCGATGGAACTGGCTCCTCTTAATTGCGTAACTACAACTTTCGATGGATTGAAAACTACATCTTCAATTTGTATGTTTTGATTAAGTGTATCGATTTTAACGTTGTCATAAATTTTAAATCCTCCTTTGATATTACTTATTCCTGGAGCTTTTTTTAATACTGTTTCAATCAATTCCGGAAAAGGTTCAGGAATTATTTCATCATCAAATCCCATCAATTCTTCAAGGTCTGTTTTTATGACAGCCAGTTCATCAAAGTCAAAACTAAATTCTTTAATCATTTTTGATCTTTTGTAAGATTATAGTAATGTTTCAGCAATCAATTATAAATAAAAAAGAGGAAATGTCTGTTGTCATTTCCTCTTTCCTGTAAATATTTTTTGCTGATTAAGCGTCTACAATAACAATCCTTTCAATTACATCACCTTGTCTGATTTGGTCAATAACATCCAAGCCTTCATAAACCTTACCAAAACATGTATGATGCCTGTCGAGATGTTGAGTTCCCTGGCGGTTATGACAAATAAAGAATTGAGAGCCACCTGTGTTTCTTCCTGCATGGGCCATAGACAGTACTCCTCTGTCATGATATTGATTATCTCCGTCCAATTCACAGTCAACTGTATATCCCGGACCTCCTGCACCTGTACCATCCGGGCAACCTCCCTGGACAACAAAATTTGGAATAACCCTGTGAAATGTAAGCCCGTCGTAGAAACCTGATTCAGAAAGATTTATAAAGTTTGCAACATTTTTAGGTGCGTCTTCTTCGTAAAACTTTACTTTCATTACTCCTTTTGAGGTATATATTTCCGCCTCTTTCATATCAATTCTGTTTTTTTTAATTCGTCGGCAAAAATAGTAAAACTTGCGACATTATATAATTTGCTGTGAAAAGCTTTTTAGATATATACTGTTCGTTATGAACTAAATCATCGTTCTTTGCTTAAGGAAATTCAGAATTTGAATAATGAATAAAATGTGTTTTATAAATGGCTCAAACGGAAAGAAGGAAGCTCAATAGCCTCCTTCTTAAATGTTAACCCCCAAACACACAATATGGGATGAATCCCAAATGCATTACAAAGGTAATTGTTTTTTTATATTAAAAAATTTTAGAATAATATTTTTTAAGCTTTATAATAATTTGTTTTGTAATTAATTGTATTTCAGCTATCTAGTATGGGTTATTTTTCATGATAAATATCATGTAAAATTAGTACGTACAAGTAACATGATTTTGTATTTTATATTGCCAAAATAATTAATATTTAGTTAACTATCTGATTGTGTGGTGCTTCATGAGAGAGCTTAATATTCATGATATTAATTTTTGAAAATTTCATAAAACTAATCATATTGAATTTGTTTTCACTCATTTAAAGATTTTGTCTTAACTTTAAAAGATAATCAGAATTATTAAAAATGAAATTGAAATACTTTATTGTTATTGTTATCGGTTTGCTGTGCATTGAAACTGTTAGTGGACAATTTCCTGAGATTGAAAACGAGCTTGATAAAAAAGTAAAAGAATACTTAAAAGAGAACTCGGATAACTGGGGGGACATGAATATTCCTTTAAGTGATGGCAAGGTTTTATATGATATAATTGTAAATAACAATTATAAAGATGCAGTAGAAATTGGTACCTCAACAGGTCATTCTGCCATATGGATTGCCTGGGCATTAAGCAAAACTAATGGGAAATTAATTACAATAGAAATAGACAAAAGAAGATATATGCAGGCAAAAGCCAACTTTAAAAAAGCCGGTCTTGAAAAATATATTGATGCCAGATTGGCCGATGCTCATGAACTTGTGCCGGAATTGCCGGGGAAATATGATTTTGTTTTTAGCGATGCCGATAAATACTGGTATAAAAACTATTTTATTGCAATGGATCCGAAATTAAAGGTTGGTGGTTGTTTTACTGCCCATAATACTGCAATGCGTGCGTCAGGCATAAAAGAATTTGTTGACTATATTGAAGGCCTAAGCAATTACAAAACTACTTTTGACAAATCCAGTAGATCAGGTATTTCTATCAGTTATAAAACAAGCAAATAAAAAATAATAGCTGGTTAAAACGAAAAGATAAAAATTCAACTCGTTTATAGATTGAATAAGTAATCAATTGAAAAATTCTAATAGTAAATTATCTCGCAGGTTAGGACTTTTTCCCGTAACAAATATTGTTGTTGCCAATATAATTGGTGCAGGAATTTTTACAACTTCCGGATTTATAATGGATTACCTTGGAAATCCACTATTAATGCTGATTTTATGGTTAGTCGGAGGAATTATAGCATTTTGTGGTGCAATAGCTTTTGGTGAATTGGGTGCTACATTCCCTGCTGCAGGTGGTGAATATCTTTTTATCTCAAAACTTTTTAATCCTTTGATGGGATTTTTAAGTGGCTGGTTATCGCTGATAGTTGGTTTTTCTGCTCCAATAGCTGCATCAGCAATTGGCTTTTCGGAATATCTGGTACTTGCTTTTCCTTCTGTAGAAACTTTTTTTTCATCTTCAGGATTTTTTTCAGGAGTGGCATTAAAAAAGGCCCTGGCCATTACAATTATTCTGGTTTTTACTTTAATTCATTCAAAAGGAATTGTGTTTGGTTCAAGAATACAAAACATATTAACTGTTTTGAAAGTATTGCTTATCGCTGGTGTTGTTGGCGCAGGCTTTGCTTTTGGTGAAGGCAGTTTGGTAAATTTCAAAAATAATGAGAACTTAAGTTTTTCTTTTTCATCATGGAAATCGATAGGACTATCGTTAATGTTTGTAATGTTTGCTTACAGTGGATGGAATTCAGCAACATACATCGGTTCCGAAATCAGAAATCCTAAAAAAGTAATTCCCGGATCCTTATTAATTTCAACACTGATTGTTACGGTGCTTTATATTCTGTTTAACCTGTTTTTTGTTTATGCACTTTCACCGGATGAAATTAAAGGAGTGCCTGAAATTGCAGGATTGGCAGCAGGGAAAGCATTTGGTGCTTTTGCCGAATCTGTTATTTCTTTGTTCATATCCTTTGCACTGATTTCTTCACTTAGCGCATTTATTATTTTGGGACCTCGGGTTTATTATTCAATGGCAAAAGAAGGTTACTTTTTTCGCTTTGCAGCTAAGGTAAATTTGAAATATAAAGTTCCTGTAGGAGCGATAATCCTGCAAAGTTCAATCGCAATAATATTAGTACTTTCCGGCACATTTGAACAGATTTTGGTATATATGGGTTTTTCTCTCGGAATCTTCCCGATTCTGGCCGTTTTTGGTGTTTTCAAATTAAGGCATCAGGGAAAAAGTGCTTTAAAACTTCCCGGTTATCCCATAGTTCATTTAATATTTATAGTTACCGGAATTGCTATTTTGGTCCTCGCATTTTTTGAAAGACCATTGGAATCTTCAATTGCAATTCTTACCGCAATCTCAGGTATACCGGTTTTTTATTGGTTTAAAAAGAAAGAAACTTAATATTTTTCAATTCTGTAATAAGCCTAACATGTCATCAATTTGTCCCTTCACCCGGTTCTGAATTTCTTTATGGTCATTACCCGAAACCGGAGTCCCAAATCTAATATCAACTTTTGTAACAGGTTTGCCCATCTGCCGGAAAAAATGAGGGAGAAAAGTCTCTTTACCCACCCATGCATCATCTTCGTCTTTGTAATTTATAGCCGCTGGGATTACCGGAATAAGGGCTTGTGAAGCAATTTGAAAACTACCGTTCTTAAACTTTTTTGTAAGTGGTCCTTTATAAGTACCTCCTTCAGGGAATAGAATAACCGGGATACCATTGTTTACGGTTTCTTTTATCCTGTTCATAGTTTTTATAAGACTCTTTATTTCAGAACGATCTACAAGGATGAGGTTGGTAATTTTTGCTCCCAGTTTTCCCATCGGCCAGTTTTTTAACTCAGCTTTACTTACCATTGTGGCAGGAATTAATGAGGCAACAACAAAAATGTCGAGGTAGCTTCTGTGATTGGGCATTAAAATAAAATTTTCAATTTTGGGAAGTTTGTTGTGTTTCATTTGAATACCTAATATAAATAAACAACTTTTCCCCCAGGTTTGTAAAACCCAATGTTGTAATTTATTACTAAATCCTTTGGTAATCAGCCAAATCCATCCTATAACTGCTACATAAGCCGAAATAAAAACAACAAAAATAAGTCGCAATAAAGCAAGTGGGGCAAAAAGTACAATTCGAAAGGTTCTCATATTGAGGAAAAAACTAAAAGGGTATTCTTTTGGATAAATATAAAAACTAATTTTGGTTGTTTTGATAAGTACACTTTTAGATTTTATGAACCAGAAATAATAAGAAATGAGTTTGGATTATTTAAAAATCAATAAAAAACTTTGGAACGACAGAACCGAAGTTCATTTTCAATCAGATTTTTATAATGTTGAGGCATTTATCAAAGGGAAAAATTCTCTTAATAAAATTGAATTGGATTTGCTTGGAAATATCGAAGGAAAAAGTGTTTTGCATTTGCAATGTCATTTTGGTCAGGATACACTTTCGCTTGCCCGGATGGGAGCAAATGTTACCGGTGTAGATTTTTCAGAAAAAGCGATGGGAAAGGCAAATCAGTTAAAGGAAAAATTAAATCTAAATGCCCGATTTATTCAGAGTGATGTTTACAATTTAAAAAATACACTGGATAAAAAGTTTGACATTGTATTTACTACATATGGAGTATTGGGTTGGCTGCCCGATATGACAAAATGGGCAAAAACAGCAAATCATTTTTTAAAACCAGGTGGAAAGTTAATATTGGTTGAGTTCCATCCGATAGTCTGGATGTTTAGCTACGATTTTAAAAAGATAGAATACAATTATATGGATTCGCCACCGATTATTGAAGAACTGGAAGGTACTTACACGGATAGAAACGCCGGAATTAAAAACAGTTCAGTTTGCTGGAATCACGGATTAGCAAGTGTAATCAGTTCATTAATAAAGTCAGGTTTAAGAATTAAAGATTTTCAGGAGTACGATTATTCACCGTACAACTGTTTTGAGAATACTTTAAGGTTAAAAGAGAACAAGTTTCAGATAAAAGGATTGGAGAAAAAGATTCCGATGGTTTATTCAGTAGTAGCGGATAAAAGTAAATAAGGATTTAAAAGTGGGAGTCTAAAAAACCGGTTGAAATTATCAACCGGTTTTTATTGTTTCTGACGTGCCTGAAAAACATTTTGATTATCAGTGAAATGCAGGTATTTTGTCTTTTGGATCAGTTGAGGGATTGGTTTAGTTTAGTGCTGTTTATTAATGACTGAACCTCGCTGTTTTTTCCAAAAAAAACTAATTCAGGGCAGTTAATGTTTTTGCAAAAGAAGCCGGTTGCATAACCAGCTTCTTTTTTAAATTTTGAAGACATTATTTACTTATACTTTGTTTGTAATATGTGATTGAATAAAATACCTATTTTTTGTATATCACTTTTCCCATTGAAATATCTTCGTCTAATATTAGTTTGTATACATACATGCCTGAATTTATTTCGTTAGGATTATATTCAATTTTATTCATTACACCGGCATCAACCTGTTGCTCCATTAACCTTTCAATTAATTGTCCGGCGACATTGTAAAGTTCAAGAATTGCATTGGCATCATTTGCCGAAACAAACTCAAAGTTAAGTTTCTCACTAAACGGATTTGGGTAAACCTTCAAATCATTGGTTTTAATTCCAGGAGTTTCTTCAATATTGGTAACTGTCATGTTATCAATAACTCCTGATTTTCTAATGTCAGAAACTAAATTTTCTGTACCGGAAGTAGTCAATAAATTGTACGCTATTGAGAATGTTCGGGAACTGGAAGCTGTATTTTCATCATTTAATAAAATATAATAGGTTGTACCTCCATACATATACATTGATCCATAATTGCCATTAGCGGTGTGATAGATATCATCAATACAGGTCCAACCCGTAGAAGAACAACCTCCACTTGCCGGTTTAAACATAAAGTCTACGAAATAATCTCCGGATGCTGCAGATATGTCTATACTGTATGTTCCTGTGTAAGGAGCAGTAAACTGATAAATCTGTTCGAGTCCTGTACAGGTATATCCACAGGCACTTGTTCCTTGCCATAATCCCTCCCCGATACTATTAAAAGTTTTTGAATATCCTAATCCTGCAATTGTAATTATGTTGCTGCATGGATCGGGAGCTTTGATATAAAATGTTTGGGATCTGTAAGTAGTACTAACAGCATCAGCCAGGATATAATATGTTGAACCTGCATACATATACATAGAACCGACAGTCCCTGCAGTGCTGGTTGCACCAATACAATCCCAACCGGTTGAGGAGCAACTATATGCTGACTTGATTAAATAACCCACATACCAGTTTCCTGTCGTTGCTGAAGTTGTCACCAGGCTATAGTTGCCGGTTACCGGCGCAGTGAATGCATAGATTTGTTCCTTTCCGTTATAAGTCCATCCGCAGCCAGAAGTTGTCCAGACACCGGTGCCACTTCTGCTAAATGTTACGGCATTTGCAGGCCCGGGTGCGTCAATTGCGATAATATAGTCACATGGATCCGGAGTTGAAGTATAAATATGGAACGTCTGGGAACTGGTTGTGGATACTTCGGCATCCAATCGGATGTAATATTCTGTCCCAGCAATCCAATCCATTGAACCATATGTTCCGGTACTGATTACATCAGATATACATGTCCACCCTGTCTGAGAACAACCTGCACTTGCCGGTTTCCAGGAGTAGTCAATAAAGCTTCCAGATGCAGATGTTACTATCACATTATATGTTCCGTTTACTGGTGCAGTAAAACTATAAATTTGGTCAGCACCGGAACCAGCCCATAAGCAAGCAGTATACCCCTGCCATACACCAACACCGGTAGTACTGAAAGTTTTAGAATAACCGGATCCTGTTCCAGTTATAGTAATAATATTGTCACATGGATCAGGATAAGTAATATAGAAGGTTTGGGATCTGGAAGTGGTACCTTCAGCATCTGCCCGGATATAATAAGTTTCTCCTGCTGTCCAGGACATTGCCCCCTTGGTTCCAGTCGAGGCTACATCTGCGATACATATCCATCCAGTCTGAGAACAACCATCACTTGTCAGTTTCCAGGAATAATCAATAAAGCCTCCGGATTGTGCCGTCACCTCTAAATGATATGTTCCTGTATAAGGAGCGGTAAAGGTATAAATTTGGTCTGCCCCTGTACCGGGCCACCAGCAAGCAGTGTTAGCTTGCCAGAAACCAAAACCAGAGGCATTGAAAGTTTTAGAATTACCGGAACCAATACCTGCTATTGAAATAATATTATCACAAGGATCAGGTACTGGAGTGTAGCAACCATGAATTGAATAAGTAACATTTGAAGAAGAAGAACTTCCAAAACTGGTTGGCATACCATCTGAATATGTTGCACTTATTACATATGCCGTTCCCGGGGTACTTGTTGTGGTGTATCTGATGCCCGGTTGATTCTCAAATACCCATGCCAGCCAAATCGTTTGTCCCGATGATACCGGTACAGAACTTAGCAGGTCAACCTTTTGCCACCCTTCCAGGCCACTGACAGCAGTTGTTGAAGTTACCCCCAAACGTTCTCCAGGTGCACCGGAAGCATCATCATAAACACCCATTAACATGTTTCCTGTACCTCCGTTATGATATAATACGATGCTCTCTAATAAACCTGACTCGCTGGCAGTGACTGGAATTGCCCTTCGGTCGTTCGCACCCGAATTAAAGTTATAAATATCAGTATTCCCCCATGTATTATCACATAACAAGGGAGGAGGTCCCGGAGAATAACAACAATATATTGAATAGATGTAATCTGCAGTAGAAGAAGTTCCAAAACTTGCAGGCATACCACCTGACCATGTTGCAGTGGATGCTGCCCTTCCGGGAGTACCTGCAGTATAGCGGATACCGGGATTGTTTTCAAATACCCATGCCAGCCAAACGGTTTGACCGGGAGTTACAGAAACAGGACCAGTCAGGTTCACCTTTTGCCACCCTTCAGAGGCACTCACCGGGGTTGAAGATGTAACACCGATTCTAGTACCTGGCAGGGCAGAAGCATCAGAATACACCCCCAGAATCATATTTCCGGTACCCCCGTTATGGTATATTGCAATACTTTCAATAGAACCTGATTCTGTTGCAGTAACGGGAAGAGCCCTACGACTGGCACTTGTAGAAGTACTGCTAAATACATTTGTATAGCCCCAGGTATCATCACAAATAGATCCTGAAGATATTGTGAATGCAGCATTACTCTGATCAACAGGACTTCCATCTGTATCGCTAATTCGTATCAAGCAGTTTGCAGATGGTACATTTGGAACAGTCCAGGCATAGGTTCCATCATCAGGAGTACTTGCTGTTTGAGTTGACCAGCTTGCTCCGTTATTAGTAGAGTATTCTATTTTAACTGTCCCACTTGTTCCTGAAGAGGTCCAGGTAATACTTTGGCCACTACCAACTTCCCAGCTCTCACCACCGTTAGGAGAAGTCACGGTTAAAGATTCTGATAAATCAGGAGTATAGGTACAATAAATCGAGTAATCGTAATTCGCAAATGTTGTAGTCCCCATAATATCAAACATATCCGGTATACCATAAATGTAATTTGACCAATTTGTTGCGTTAGCCCTGGGAGTTGTACCTGATGTATACCTTATTCCCGGATTGCTTTCAAATACCCATGCCAGCCAAACGGTTTGTCCTGATGATACGGATACTGGACTAATTAGATCTACCGTTTGCCAACCCGCTGAACTACTTACGGAAGAAACCGCTGTTATGCCTATTCGTGCAACTGGTTGACCAGGTACACCCATATATTCATCGGTATATACACCCAGCTGAACACCGCCCGAACCTCCATTGTGGTAAATGGATATACTCTGTATTTGACCACTCTCAGTAAAAGTTACCGGAATGGCCCTTCTATCAGAGTAGGTGGAAGTTGAACCGAATACTGTCGTGTTGCCAAGTGTTTTGGTTCCAGAACTTTCAACAGCTGTAATATTATCTATGCTCCAACCACCACGATACCAGCATTCTGAAGCAACGTCTCCTGGTCCGGTTATGCGAAGACAGATTCTTTTAACAATATATCTGGGATCATTTAGCCATGAAGCATTCCATGTAAATTGATAAAGTAGATTAGCTGTAAGTATTTCATGGAATACAAAATTAGATCCGTCATGTTCCGCAAAAAGTTTCTCTTTGTTTCCATCATTGGTATCAATAACTTTGACTTGAAGCTGAATGTAAAATTGATTTGGCAAATCACCCCAGCATGGAGAATACAACGATCTCGTGACATCTAAACTGTAACCTTCAATACCTTGCCAGTTAGAATTTGAAGATAAATCAGGAGATTCCAGATAAATATCATTTTGATCTGTACTGCCTATAAGTAATGAACCGGTAGAGGCGGTCAGCGTATTGCTAACATTTGATAATGAGTACCCCACTAAAGGAGTAAATTTAACCTGACCTGATGTAGTATACATTTGGTCAAGTGTCCAACCTTGCGTCGTTCCGTCATTAAAATTAAATGTTTGAGCTTTAGGAGCGTTTGGATAAATTCCGGAAAGTAAAATTAAAAAAGCAAAAATCACAGAACTTAACCAATTTATAAGATTATGATTGTTGTGAGTAGATATAGTTTTCATATCTATGGCTTTTAGATTATTGATATTTAAATCATTACTTGATTGAAGCAACGTTAAATGAAAATGTTAGGGATTTTTTTGGATATTCTGAAAGAAGATTGCTTTGATAAAAGCAATGGGAACATTAACTAATACATTCAAAATGAAAATAGTATTTATTTAAGTTGAATTACTAAAATGAATTAATTTTTTGAAAAGTAAAGTGATTTTGATTTTCATGACATTGGTTTTTAATTAAACAATGTACTGGAAATATCACGTGGTAACCGGGATTGGGAGCTATATCTAAAATTACAAAAAAATACGTTCAAAATCAACAAATTACCTAACTGATTAAAATTAATTTTAACCTGTCAAAAAGAAAGAAGCTGATTTTTTTTAACCAGCTTCTTTTATAATTTTTAAGATATTATTTACTTATACTTTGTTTGTAATATGAAATTGAATAAAATACCTATTTTTTGTATATCACTTTTTCCATTGAAATATCTTCGTCCTGTATTAGTTTGTATACATATATCCCTGAATTTATTTCGTTAGGATTATATTCAATTCTATTCATTACACCGGCTTCAACCTGTTGCTCCATTAACCTTTCAATTAATGTTAACGCAAATTCTTGTTAGAAAATAAAAAAAGTCCCTGAAAAACAAGGACTTTTAAATTCGTTTTGATTTATAGAAATGTAAATATGAGGTCTCTGGCGGATTCGAACCGCCGTACATGGTTTTGCAGACCACTGCCTAGCCACTCGGCCAAGAGACCTTTTTTATTCGGAGTGCAAAGCTAAGAAATTTTGTAAATCCTCCAACAACATTCTGCTGAAAAGAATCTATCAGCGTAATTTCTGCCAGTTGGAATTCACATGGGTGTTACTCTTCTCTGACAAACGGTTGGAATTAATTGATTTTGGATTTTCCCCCTCTTTTAGTTCGCGTTTACGTCCATCGTGACACCTGCCACGGCACGCTCCTTCATTCAAAATATTTGTAATCGTAAACATCGGTTAATGGTTTTATTCTTCGATTCGAAAATACAAATAATTTGTTCGAATAATTTTATAATAATCAGGATTTGTTTGTATATTAAGTATTTAATAACATGAATAAGAAATACAAATTGTTAAACTGTTAACTGATAAATTGCGAAATTGTACTACTACGACTGTGCACTGCAACTGTGACTAAAAACTGCCATTTCCAATTATCTCTCAAGCGTAACACTCACTTTATCTATTTTCCCACCCATCGGAGGATTCATTTTTGAGATTTTAACCCTGGCTTTTTCTATCGAATCGAACTGTTCAAACAAACTATCAAGAATTCGTTTTGCCACATTTTCAAGCAGGTGTGATGTTACTCCCATCTCTTTTTTTACTAAATCGTAAGCAGTTTGGTAGTTTAGGGCATCTTTTAAATCATCTGTTTCTGCAGCTTTTTCACAAGCGGTTTCAAGTATTAAATCAACTATAAACCTGTTCCCAACAATTTGTTCCGCCTTATAATGACCATGGTAAGCGTAAAAATTCATCCCTTCAATTTCGATTACTCCCATTGTTTTTTTATACGAAATTAAGAATTAGTCACATATTGTAATAAAACGTTGGGCGAATAATCAATCTCACAAATCATTTCTTAATTTTGTGCCGAATTCATGCAGTTAAAAGATAGCGAACATGGCAGAATATAATAACAAACCAGATAACGAGGGTACAGTTAAAAAGGCAAACTTTATTCATACACAAATTACTGAAGATTTAAAAGCCGGTAAAAATGAAAAACGTGTGCATACCCGTTTTCCTCCTGAGCCAAATGGATATTTACACATTGGACATGCCAAATCAATTTGTCTGAATTTTGGCATTGCGGAAAAATTTGGCGGTAAAACCAATCTTCGTTTCGACGATACAAACCCGTCAAAAGAAGAAACAGAATATGTTGAATCGATTAAGGAAGATGTTCGTTGGTTAGGTTTTGACTGGGAAGACCGACTGTATTTTGCATCCGATTATTTTGAAAAATTGCACGATTTTGCAATTAAACTAATAAAAGATGGCAAGGCTTATGTAGATGATCAGGATGCCGAAACCATTAGTAATCAAAAAGGAACACCCACTCGTCCGGGTTTTGAGAGCCCTTGCAGAACACGCTCGGTTGAAGAAAATCTGGATTTATTTGCACGAATGACAAATGGTGAATTTGATGAGGGAAGTTGTGTTTTGAGGGCAAAAATAGATATGGCATCGCCCAATATGCACATGCGTGATCCGATTATTTACCGAATCATGAAAGCACACCATCATCGTACAGGCGACAAATGGTGTGTTTATCCAATGTACGATTTTGCCCATGGACAATCAGATTATTGGGAAGGAATTACACATTCAATTTGTACGCTGGAATTTGAAGTGCACAGGCCTTTGTACGATTGGTTTATTGATCAGTTGCAGGAAACAGATTATCGGCCCCGTCAGATTGAATTTGCCAGGTTGAACCTGAACTATACCGTAATGAGTAAACGTAAATTACTCGAACTGGTTAAAGATAAACATGTAAACGGATGGGATGATCCACGTATGCCTACAATTTCAGGTTTGAGAAGAAGAGGTTATACTCCTGAATCGATTCGTAATTTCTCGGACCGAATAGGGGTAACAAAAGTTGATGGCGTTATTGATGTTACTTTGCTGGAACACAGTGTAAAGGAACATCTTAATAGAACTGCACAAAGAGTTATGGGGGTAATTAATCCTTTAAAAGTGGTGATTACCAATTATCCGGAAAATCAGTCTGAAGAACTGGATGCAGTAAATAATCCTGAAGATGCTTCAATGGGTTCAAGAAAAGTTCCATTCTCAAAAGAACTTTACATTGAACGAGATGATTTTATGGAAGATCCGCCACGTAAATTTTTCCGCCTGGGTCCTGGAAGAGAAGTACGTTTGCGTTATGCGTATTTTGTAACCTGTAACGATGTAATTAAAGATGCAAATGGAAATATTACTGAATTACATTGTACATATGATCCGGCATCAAAAGGTGGAAATTCGCCCGATGGAAGAAAAGTAAAAGCAACGCTTCACTGGGTTTCTGCAAAACATGCAATAAAATCTGAAGTAAGAATGTATGACCGTTTGTTCCGTGACGAAAATCCGGATGGTCATAAAGACAGGGATTTTAAGGAATTTCTGAATCCTGATTCATTAAAATTGCTTAATGATTGTTATTTAGAACCATTTGTACAAGGTGCTAAAACATTAGATCATTTTCAGTTTGAACGATTGGGGTACTTTAATGTCGATCCCGATTCTACCGATGAAAAACCGGTTTTTAACAGAACGGTACAATTACGTGATTCGTGGGCAAAACAACAAAATAAAAAACAGTAGGCTTCCTTAAGATGTTGAAATTCAGGCAATAAATTGGTGAAGAGGATTTTTTGCTGAACGTTTTTAACCGAAAAAATCATTTTTTGACAAAGCTTTACTCTGCCGATAAAATCATTTTACCGATTGATAACCTATGTTAACCGAATGTTAAGTGAGCTGCTTGATATTGTTTTCTATTTTTGAACTGTAACCAATAAAAATGTTCAAAATGGAAAATGCACCGGAAAACAGAAATTCAAGAAATGTGTTGGCATGGATTTTAATAGGGGTAGGAATATTTTGGTTATTAAGGAGAATAGGTTTTCATTTTGAGTTCCCAAATTTTTATTATCATATCATAGATCCGATTAGACACGCTTTTCATGGTTTATTCGGATTTATCTTCTCTTTACCTGTTGTATTAATCATAGTAGGCCTGGTTTTAATGGCAGGCAAACGTTCTGCAGGAATTGTGTTAATCGTAATTGGCGGAATATTTTTATTACCTAAACTGTTTTTTCTCACAGGAATTACAATATCCATGTTGTTTCCATTGGTGCTCATTGCAATTGGAGTAGCAATGATTTTAAAAAGAGTTTAATAAAAATTAGTTAAGAATTGAAAGATTAAAATATTATGCATAAAAATGTTGAAAACCGCGAACCTGAAAACAAGAGAATATATTTAGGATTATTCCTGATAGCTCTTGGAGGTATCTGGATTCTTGAAAGATTGAATCTTATTCCGGAGGTTTGGGAAAATGTATTTTTTTCCTGGCAAATGCTCTTAATCGGTATTGGAGTTTTTTCATTTATCGGAGGTAATAAAACAGCCGGTACTATTTTAATTGGAATCGGTGGATTTTTTTTAATAGATGAAGTAATTAATATTCCATGGGAAATCAGAAGAATAGGCTGGCCCGTATTAATAATCGGCATTGGTGTGGTTTTACTGCTTACGCATCGGAAAAAACGTGGCGAATTACCAAAGTTTACACCAGGAGAAAGTACTCAGGGTATGGATTATTTCGATGATTTTGTGGTTTTTGGCGGTCGTGAAATATTTATCAATTCATTAAATTTTATTGGTGGAAAAACTACCTCAATGTTTGGAGGAACTGAATACGATTTGAGGCAAGCTCAACTTTCTGAAAACGGGGCGGTTATTGAATGTTTCACAATGTTTGGTGGTTGTGGTTTTAAAGTTCCGCCAGACTGGACTATTAAAAATGAAGTTACTGCTGTGTTTGGCGCTTTTACCGATAAAAGGGGAGCCACCTATAACCAGGTAGTGACAAATCCTTCAAAAACTCTGGTAATAAAAGGATTTGCCGCTTTTGGCGGTGTTGAAGTAAAACATTTCTAAAATGGAATTTCGCCATCCCTTTCTAACCAATCCACGACTGGCAATTTATTACGGATTGTTCTGGCTGGCAGCATCAATAATTATGGTGTTGATTTTTACGCTGGCAAATGGTGTTGAATTGTATATTGCACTGGTTGAAGTATTTTCTTTTGTCATTATTTATGCACTTATTGGAAGTTCAATTTGGTATGTCATAAAATTTGCAACCCTGGAAAATAACACTATCTACCGTATTGTTTTTGCCCATTTGATTGCGGCATCAATTATTGTTTTTACCTGGATGTATCTCGGGGTTGTTATGGTTAAAATTTTTGTCCCTGAAGTATCAGAATTTATGAGAAAAGGCGCGATAAACAGAATTTTTGGTGGTTACATGATGTACCTCATTTTTGTCGTCTTTTTTTATGCAGTAAACTACTACCAAAGATTTAAAGAAAAACTCAAAAACGAAGGTAAATTGTTGTCATTGGTAAAAGAAGCTGAATTACATGCCCTGAAATCACAAATCAATCCACATTTTCTTTTTAACAGTTTAAACAGCATTTCATCGCTAACAATGTCCGATCCGGAAAGAGCGCAGGAAATGGTTATTGATCTTTCGCAGCTGATGCGGTATTCGTTAAAACACGACCAAAAAGAAAAAGTACTGTTTAAACAGGAATTGGAAAATAATAAGCTGTATTTACATATCGAAAAAGTAAGGTTTGGAAGTAAACTCAATCCTGTTTTCGAAATCGATGAAAAATGTCTTGAATTGGAAATCCCAAACATGATATTGCAACCACTTTATGAAAATGCAATAAAATACGGTGTTTATGAAGCTACCGAACCGATTGAAATTAAAACTGTTGCTAAGTGTAATCAGAATGTATTACAAATTACAATCAGCAATCCTTACGATGCCAATGTTCAGGCAAAAAAAGGAGAGGGAATTGGTTTAAGAAATATACGCGACAGACTTCAGGTGATTTTTGGAAATCCGTATTTAATAAAAACAGAAGACAACAAAAAAGAATTTACCGTAACTTTATCCATTCCACAAAAACAGAATTAAAATGTCCGAAAAACTGCGAACTATAATTGTTGAAGACGAAGAACTGGCTCGTAACCTGATGAAATCGTTTCTAACCGGAAGTGAAAAAATTGAAATTATTGCCGAATGTGAAAATGGATTTGAAGGGGTTAAGCAAATTAATGAGTTAAAACCCGATTTGGTTTTTCTTGACATCCAAATGCCAAAAATTACAGGATTTGAATTACTGGAACTGCTTGATCACAAGCCACAAATTATTTTTGCCACAGCATATGATCAGTACGCGATTAAAGCTTTTGAATATCATGCAGCTGATTATCTGTTGAAACCTTATTCGAAAGAAAGATTACTTGAGGCAGTAGATAAAGTTGCTGAAAGAGTTGCGGTTGAAGGAAGTACCTCTGATGTAGCAGATAAAATTGTGGAGCATCCTAAAGAAGAAGCACTGGAAAGAGTGGTGGTAAAAGACAGGCATAAAATACATATAATACCGGTTGACAATATTCGATACATTGAATCGATGGATGATTATGTAATGATATACACCACCGAAGGTAGACATATGAAACAAAAAACCATGCGCTATTTTGAAGGAGCACTCGATTCAAAAGAGTATGTTCGTATTCATCGGTCGTACATTGTAAAAGTATCCGAAATCAATGAAATTCAGCAATATGAAAAAGAATCATACATAGTTATTCTTCACGATAAAACTAAACTAAAAGTGAGTAAAACAGGTTACAAAAACCTGAAGAAAGTTCTTAGTTTTTAGTTTTACATTTTAAATTACCTGAGACTTCCGACTCCGGACTTCTGACTTTCTCTAATGTTTCTGACTTTTGTCTTATTTCCTTAATGCCGTATTTATTAACTTCAACGCCTGTTTGTAGCTAAAACCAAATATATTTCAATTCATTTTATAAAATGGGTTATTTAAAACCTTGGAATAATTCAAAAGTGAAAGTTTATCAATCAATTACAAAATAATTTTTATGAAAAAATTAATTCTATTAATGGCCATACTGTTTTTAGCATCAACAGTGACCGTTGCAAAAAAGAAAGAAGAAGAAAAAAAAGAAGAAGAAAAACCATTCATCAACAGTGGTTTGGTAAGTGGTTTAAAATGGCGTGGAATTGGTCCGGCATGGGCAAGTGGACGAATTGCCGATTTTGCTGTTAATCCGAATAGCAACAGCGAATATTATGTTGCCGTTGCAAGTGGTGGTGTTTGGAAAACCATAAATAACGGCACCACCTGGAAACCCATTTTTGACAAATACGGAGCTTATTCTATTGGTGTGGTTAAGTTAGATCCCAACAATTCAAATGTTGTATGGGTAGGAACAGGTGAAAACAATCACCAGCGAGCTTTGGGATATGGCGATGGAGTATACAAATCACTCGATGGCGGAAAATCGTTCAAAAATATGGGTTTAAAAGAGAGTCGTCAGATAGGAGGAATTGTAATCGATCCGCGTAATTCAAATATTGTATTTGTTGCTGCCGAAGGTTCTGCCTGGGGACCGGGAGAAGAGAGAGGACTCTACAAAACTGCAGATGGAGGAGAAACATGGGAAAAAGTTTTGGAAATTAGTGAAAATACAGGAGTAAATAATGTGGTAATCGATCCTTCAAATCCCGATATTATGTATGCCACTTCAGAACAACGAAGAAGAACGTCGTTTACAAAAATCGGTGGAGGACCCGAATCTGCTGTTTACAAATCAACAGATGCAGGAACAACCTGGAGAAAAGTAATGAAGGGACTTCCGGGTGTACATATTGGTGGAATGGGTATTGCTGTTTCTCCGGTTGATCCAAATGTAGTTTATCTGATTGTTGAAGCAGCCAGTAAAAAAGGTGGTTTCTTCCGTTCGACAGATAAAGGAGAAAGTTGGGATAAAATGAGTGATTATCATTCAAGTGGACAATATTACAATGAGATTTTCTGTGATCCGAAGGATGTTGATAAAGTATATTCAGTGGAAACCGTATCACGAGTAACAAAAGATGCCGGGAAAACATGGACAAGAATCAGTACAAGTGGACGCCATGTTGATGATCATGCGCTTTGGATTGATCCGACGGATACACAACACTATATTATTGGTGGAGATGGTGGTATTTATGAAACATGGGATGAAGGGAAAACTTTTGATTTCAAAGAAAATTTCCCGGTTACTCAGTTTTACCGTGTACATGTTGACGATGCTGAACCCTTTTACAACGTTTATGGCGGAACCCAAGACAACAACTCGA
>CAJXZG010000034.1 GCA_913063265.1 uncultured Prolixibacteraceae bacterium
TGGTCAGAATATCCAATTGTTTTTTAATTCCACTTCAAACATCAATCAGGTGTATAACAACCGTATTACCAGCCTCTATTCGAAAGGTGAACTGTTATGGGTTGGTTGTGAAGGTGGTTTGCATTTATTCAATTTGAAATACGAAAAATTTGTTCCGCTAAAACAAACAGGATTTGATATCAATAATGCTCCACAAGTGGTATCGCGGATTTGGGGATTTGATGAGGAAATTTGGTTTTTAAGTAATGGAAATTTGTATCGGGGCAAATACATTGAAGAAAGTTCTGAGTTAGTTATTGAAGATTTATCTGATAAACCGGATATTCCGGAAAGTTTTAAAAACAGTATTAAAATTTCTTTTGACAGCAATTCGAAAGATGTTTTTTGGGTAGGTACAAATCGTGGGGTATATTCTTTTACAAAGGAAAATGAAAAAATCTCTCTGCTTGAAATTGCCGAGGATAGAAAACCTTCTTTGGATTTTTCTCACAACAGAATCAATCACCTAAAATATTTCAACAACCAGCTCTGGGTTGTTTTAGATGAAAATCTGCAGGTTTTTTCAGTGTCGTCAGATGACGGTAAACTAAGGAGTCTTTTAAAAACTATTGACTTAAGAAATGTTTTTAAAGGTACAGAGTGGGAGAATGAACAGTTAACTTTTAATGATTTTTTAGTAGATGGTGAAAATAACTTTTGGTGTGCCACAAGTGGAGGATTGCTGTTAATCAATGAACCATTAAGTCAAAAACCTCAATCACAACTTTTTAATCACTCGCAGTTCAATACGTTTTCAATTTCATCAAATAATGTTTCACGCTTACTGTTGGATAACTCCAATTGTATATGGGCCTGTACGTGGGCAGGAGGAGTTTCTTTTCTGAACCTGGAACAAAAACAATTTCGATTACTGGTTAGAGATCCGGGACGAAAAAATTACTCGCTGACAGAATCTTTTGTGCGTGCTATCACTCAGGACCATCTGGGGCGGGTTTGGGTTGCCGGACAAAACGAAGGTATAGATTTTTATAATCCGGAAACCGGAGAATGCACCCCATTTCAAATAGGAAATATCAATAACGAATCCTTAACCAGCACCAGAATCCGGTCGTTAAAGTTTTATGATAAAAAAGTATATGTTGGAACCACCCTGGGATTAAATATAATCGACCTGGTTTCAAAACAAATTTTCAAATATCCTGATGTTTTTGGTAATTCAAATGCAGTCTATTCATTAGATATCGATAAATATTGTAACCTATGGGCCGGCACATGGAGGGGAGGGGTATACCAGTTAAAACTGGAGAATAATAAAATTGTCAAAATAAAGCAGATTAGCAATAATACAAAGGGATTAAAATTAAGCTCAAATCAGGTGAATTATGTATTTGCTGATAACACTAAAAATGAAGTTTTAGTTGGGACAAAAAAAGGATTAAACCGAATAATCCTGGGAGATTATGGTTGGATAAACAATATAATATACTACAGGGCCAACAATTCTGAACAATCTTTAAGCAGTGAGTATATCTGGCCTATTCAAAGACAAAATGATACCGTTTATTGGTTAGGGACTTTGGGAGGAGGATTAAACAGGCTGGTTCTTCTGGATGGCTGGGATGATAAAAAAAATGGAAATTACAAAGCAAGTTCCTATTCAGTTGCACAGGGAGCTCCGTCAAACGATATAGAATCTCTGTTACAGGATAACCAGGGAAATTATTGGATAGGTTCAAAAGGATTATCTGTATTTAATCCGTCAACAATGGAGTTTTGGAATTTTGATGTTAATGATGGATTACAGAGCAACGGATTCAAGATTGGTTCTGCATTTAAAAACGACGACGGTATTTTGTTTTTTGGCGGTATCAACGGAATGAATCATTTTAATCCGCAGGATATAAAACAAAATAATATTAGTCCAACTGTAGTTATAAACGGATTACGAATCAGGAACAATGAAATTTATCCCGGTCAGGAAATCAATAAACGTATTCTTCTTGAAACAGGAGTGCCCTATACCAACAGATTAAAACTAAATCATAAGGAGAATGATTTCTCCTTATCTTTTGCATCCTTACATTATGCCAACCCTGAAAAATGCAGCTACAAATTTAAATTGGAAGGTTATGAGGATGAATGGCATTTTATCCCCGGGGATTACCCGATTGCAAACTATTCCAACCTGGGATATGGTAATTACATTTTTAACGTCGATGCAACAAACGGCGATGGATTATGGAGTGGAAATCCTATAGCCCTGGAAATAAAAATTAGCCCTCCCTGGTGGTTTAGTTCATGGGCGTATTTTGCTTATTTTATATTGTTTGGATTTTTAGCTTATGCAATTTTCTACTATACCAACAGATGGATAAAACTGAGAAATGAATTGAAGTTGGTAGAAGCTGAAGAACAGAAAAAGGAAGAGCTTCATCAAATGAAACTGCAGTTTTTTATGAATATTTCTCACGAGTTTAAAACTCCGTTAACACTTATTCAAACTCCGATAGAAAAACTGAAATCAGGAAACCTTAAAACGGTCGAGAAAAATAAAATGCTCCAGCTCATCTCTATAAATACAAATCGTTTATTAAAATTAATCAATGAATTGATGGATTTTAGAAAAGCAGAGGTAGGCCATCTTGCCTTAAAAGCAAGTAAGTCAGAATTAACAGGCTTTGCACAAAAAGTATATCAACAGTTTGTGCCTTTATGTCAGAAGAATTCCATTCAATTTACTTTTCATTCAGAGGAAATTCCTGAAATATGGATTGACCCGGAGAAAATGTCTACTATTTTATATAACCTACTTTCTAATGCAATAAATTATACCGATGAAGGAGGTTCAGTACAAGTCAAAATTTTTAAATCAAAAAGAAAGGATATTGAAGTATACTACGGACATTCTATTGAAGTTGGAAATGTAATAAGTGAAAATGAATATGTTTATGTAAAGGTTTTGGACACGGGAGTTGGAATTTCAAGTAAATCAATAAGTCAGATCTTCGACAGGTTTTATCACATGGGGACTTCCAAAAACAAACATTTAGGAAGTGGAATTGGGCTGGCCCTGTTAAAAAATCTGGTTTTATTACATCAGGGACATATATTGGTAAGCAGTGAACGTTTTATGGGGACGGAATTTCTTGTAGGATTACCTATCGGTGAAAACCATCTTAAACAAGGCGAAAAAGGATTTACGAGTGCAGACTCCCTGCAAATGGAGATGAATGAGCCCGAAACGGATGTACAAACCGGTTTTGTTGATTTTTCAAATTCAGCTATTGAGGATTTAAAGGATTTACCAACGCTGCTTCTGGTTGAAGATAATGAAGAATTACGTGATGTACTTCACGACCATTTTGCTCATAATTTTAAGGTAATAGAAGCTGAGAACGGTAAGGATGCCCTGGATAAAATTGAAGGTAAAAATATCGACTTTGTGATAAGCGATATTATGATGCCGGAAATGGATGGACTGGAACTGATAAAAGTATTACGTGAAGATATTCAAACCAGTCATCTGGCAATTGCTTTGTTAACAGCAAAATCGTCAGTTGAGGACCAGATTGCAGGAACAGAAGCTGGTGCAGATTTATATTTTCCAAAACCGTTTAACCTTAAATTGATGGATTTAAAAATTAAACAGTTTCTGGATTCCCGTCAAAAACTGAAAGATAAATATGCAAGCAATGTTTTTGCAGAAAGTCGTGAATTGGTGCGGACTCAAAAAGACAGGGAATTTCTTGAACGGTTTATGGAACTGGTTGATGAAAACATTGATAATAATGACTTTAGCATTGATCAGATTTGTCGAGAAATGATTATAGGCAGAACAAACCTGTATAAGAAAATTCGTTCATTAACGGGGCAATCAATGGGAGAATTTATACGCGGTTTGCGTCTTAAAAAAGCAGCCAAAATCTTAATTACTGAAGATGTATCTATTTCTGAAGTGCTTTACCGGGTTGGAATAAACAGCAATTCATATTTCACCAAATCTTTTAAAGCCCAGTTTGGAATGACCCCAACTGAGTTTATTCAACAAAATGTAGGTCGATATAATTAGCTTAATTATTTTTGAATTTATTTTCAGTGTGTGGTGCAACTATTCCCACTCGATTGTTGCAGGGGGTTTTGAACTAATATCGTAAACCACCCTATTAATTCCTCTTACTTTATTGATTATTTCGTTAGACATTTTTGCCAGAAAGTCGTATGGCAGATGTACCCAGTCAGCGGTCATTCCATCTGTTGATGTTACAGCACGCAAGGCCACTGTAAATTCATAAGTTCTCTCGTCTCCCATAACTCCAACCGATTGAACCGGTAATAACATTACCCCGGCCTGCCAAACCTTATCGTACAATCCCCAGTTTTTAAGCCCATTGATAAAAATGGCATCTGCATCCTGTAAAAGCCTGACTTTTTCCGGAGTTACATCACTTAAAATTCTGATACCTAATCCCGGCCCGGGGAAAGGGTGACGCCCTAACAATTCTTTTTTAATATTTAAAGCAGCACCAACCCTGCGTACTTCGTCTTTAAAAAGAAGACGTAATGGTTCTACTACTTTTAAATTCATTTTTTCAGGTAAACCACCCACATTATGATGAGATTTGATAGTAGCCGATGGCCCGTTTACTGAAACTGATTCAATTACATCAGGATAAATTGTACCCTGTGCAAGCCATTTTACATCTTTGATTTTATGCGCCTCTTCATCAAAAACCTCAATAAAATTATTTCCAATCGATTTCCGTTTTTGCTCCGGATCTGTTACACCCTTTAAATCCTTCCAGAATTTTTGCTTTGCATCTACACCTATAACATTCAAACCCATGTCTTTGTAGGAGTGCAAAACATCTTCAAACTCATTCTTGCGTAACAATCCGTTGTCCACAAAAATACAGCTTAGGTTTTTCCCAATTGCTTTATGAAGAAGCACTCCGGCAACCGAAGAATCTACACCCCCGGATAATCCCAGAACCACTTTGTCGTTACCCAACTGATTTTTTAACTGGGCAACTGTGGTTTCGATAAACGAATCGGGTGTCCAGTTTTGCCGGCAGCCACAAATATCGGAGACAAAGTTTTCCAAAAGCTGTTTGCCTTCCGTAGTATGATAAACTTCCGGGTGAAACTGAATTCCCCAACTTTGTTCATTATCAATTTTGTAGGCAGCAAAATTAACATCTTCCGTCGAGGCTATTACTTTATATTCTTTTGGCATATGAACAATGGTATCGCCATGCGACATCCAAACCTGGGTATGCAGGCTGATATCTTTAAAAAGAACACACTCGTGATCGATATAACCCAGGTTGGCACGACCGTACTCGCGACTGTTTGAAGGTGCAACTTCGCCACCAAAAAAATGTGCCATATATTGTGCTCCGTAACAAACACCAAGTACAGGAATGGTACCTTTTATTCCATTTAAATCAGGTTTAGGAGCATCATCATCTCGCACCGAATAAGGACTACCCGAAAGGATAACTCCTTTTACCGAATCATCAATTTCCGGGAAATGATTGTATGGATGAATCTCACAGTAAACATTTAATTCACGTACTTTTCGTCCGATTAACTGAGTATATTGAGAACCAAAATCAAGAATCAGAATTTTTTCCTGCATTAATGTAAATTTTGAATGAAAAATATTTATTCACAAAAATAGGAATTACGTATGAATACCTGTCGGATTGTTTAATAAAAACTACTGCATGTTAACAACAAGGTTAAAAGCAAGGTGTTTTAGTCGTGCTTGTATTATTTTTAATATCATTTAATATCGATTAAAAATGAGGGTTGATCAATATTTGTTATTTTTGTCTCCCTATAAAATCACAGACTGGATGAAGAAAATTCAAATATTGTTTATTTTAATTCTTTTGTGTATTACAACAGGTGTAGTATACAGCCAAAATCTGAAAGAAAATGAACTGGTTGTAATTGAAGGAAAGAAATTTATACTTCATCAGGTACGCACCGGAGAAACTGTATTTTCAATTTCAAAAAATTTTAAAGTTGAATCATCGGAATTGACAAAATACAATCCAGGAATCAGCGAAGGCTT
Organism: uncultured Prolixibacteraceae bacterium; assembly: GCA_913063265.1. Classification (GTDB taxonomy): domain Bacteria; phylum Bacteroidota; class Bacteroidia; order Bacteroidales; family Prolixibacteraceae; genus Draconibacterium. The sequence continues at coordinate 6,080 of CAJXZG010000034.1, forward strand.
GAGTATAGGTGAAATATTGAAAATTCCCTTTAACGAAGATGTCGATCTCTCAGATCTTCCACGATATGAAAAAGGTGATCCAACAGGCTTTATTGAACATACCGTAAAAAACAGGAAAGAAACTGCCTACGCTTTGTCCAAAATGTATGGAATTACTGTTGAGGAAATTTACGCATACAATCCCACAGTAAGAAAATTTAAAAAGGGAATGACCATAAAAATTCCTCAATGGAATTACGAAGTGGAAAAAGCAGATGAAGAATTGACAAAGAAAGAGGATGAAGTTGAAGAAAAAATACGGGAACATTTGGTTGTTTCAGGAGAGACCTTGTATTCAATAAGCAAACAGTATAATGTGCCGGTTAGTGAAATTTTACTTTTAAATCCCGAAGCTCAAAACTTAAAAGCAGGTACTAAAATATATATTCCGAAAGCAAAACCGGAATCTGAATTAACAAAAGAAACTTTTGCCGGAGATGACGATAGCGGGTATTTAATTCACACTGTTGTTTCAGGAGAAACCCTGTATGGAATAACAAAAAAATATAATGTTACCGAAGAGCAACTCATAGAATTAAATCCGGAAATAGAAAAATCATTTCAAAGTGGAATGCACTTACGCATTCCCGTAAATCAATCCGGAGCAGGGGAGACAAGTATATGGTTTAGTGGTGAATTGTCAGGTAACAAAACAATAAAACCCTATGTTGTTTTTATGAATGACATTCCTGAAGATTGTTGGCCCGGTGCCAGAACCGGAATCTATGATACCATTAATGTTGCATTATTTCTTCCATTGTTTCTGGAGGCCAACAAAGAACTTAATCTGGAGTTTTTCGAAGAGGAAAATGATACTTTAACCCCCGTTATTGAAGCAGATACAATTATTCCGGAGATCGTGCAGATAGACACAACAGTGATTGAGGAAGAGTTACCTTTATTATTGCAAAAGCAGTTTTACGGGAAAAGTGAAAATTTTCTGCAGTTCTATGAAGGAGTGTTGTTGGCTGTAGATTCAATGCAAAAAGCCGGGATGAAAATTAAATTGCACGTATTTGACACAAAAGATAATCCGGCTCAAATCAGGGAAGTTATCCAGACAGAAAAATTTAAATCCACCGATTTAATCATTGGCCCGGTATATGAAAATGTTCAAACCGAGGTGGCACGGATAGCATCGGCAAATGATATTCCCATGGTTTCCCCTTTTACCTCCAAATCTAACCTGATAAGAAACTATCCTCAGTTTTTTCAAATTAATCCATCCAGAGATTATATTATTGAAACTACGGCCGATTTGGTTGCAGTCAACGATACCAATTTAAATTATGTTGTTCTTCAAACTTCTCCTTTTGGTGGAACATCTGAAGGGCATCTCGTTGATTTGATAAGAAAAAAAATAGAAAATTCAGAAAGTCCGAAAAAACCAAAATTTACGGTTTATGATTTTAGAACAAACCGGGCACAGGGATTTCCTGAGTTATTACCAAAGGAAAAACAAAATATTGTGATTATTCCTACCACAGACGAGGGAGAACTTAGTGTTGCTATTTCTAATCTGAACAATATGACAGATACAGTTTCAATTACCCTGATTGGAACAAATAATTATCAGCAAAGATATCCGAATATTGAGCTGGAACATTTTCATAATCTGAATTTAAAATATATCAATCCTTACTGGGTAAACTATTCAGATAGTATGACCGTCAGTTTTTTTCAAAAGTTTATTTCAGAATTTGGAACAGAACCCAATAATTATGGCGTTCAGGGATTTGATGTTGCTTATTATTTTTTAAATGCTATTCACTATTTTGGTAATGATTTTGAAAATTGTCTGCAGTATTTTAGTGTCAAATTATTACAGGGAAAGTATTATTTTGATAAGGTTTCTCAATGGGGAGGATATATGAATAAAGGTGTTTCTGTACTGGGATATAGAAAAGACTTTGAGGTGCGTGAGGAATATATAATCGGCCTGCCTGATTTTCCTTTTGAAGTAAAAGGTGAAATTCAAAATACAGAACCGTCCTCCCGGAATAATGAAATGGAGAACGGTTCAGGAAATCAATAATACCAAATTGACCACAAAATGCCGCAAATAAATTAATTCTTTTCCGTTTCTATGGCGTTAAAAATGAAACCGTAGCTAAGGCTATGCAATAATTTTTCGCTTTGTTCAAGCGAAAAATAATCAGTAAATCCAATACGGTATTTCATAATCAAATTGATATAAAACTTATTATTCGAATTCTTTAAATGTAAGTTTGATAATTTCAATTGCCTTTCTTAGCTCACTTTCATTAATCACCAGTGGAGGAGTGAATCTGATGATATGGTCATGTGTAGGTTTGGCAATTAATCCGTTTTCTTTTAAACGTACACAAACATCCCATGCAGTTTTACCATTGGTTGGTTTTACTGCTACTGCATTTAATAAACCTTTACCACGAACAGCTTCAATCATTTCTGAATCTATGGCTTTCATCTCCGACCTGAATATCCGGCCCATTTGCTCTGAATTTTCAACCAGCTTTTCTTCCTGAATTACATCAAGGGCTGCCATAGCTACTTTTCCTGCAACCGGATTTCCACCATAAGTACTTCCATGTTCTCCCGGTCTAATTGTCAGCATTATTTCATCGTCGGCGAGCACGCAGGAAACCGGATAAACTCCTCCTGAAAGTGCTTTTCCCAAAATCAAAATATCCGGTCTGACATTTTCATGGTCACAGGCCAAAAGTTTTCCTGTTCGTCCCAAACCGGTTTGAACTTCATCGGCTACAAAAAGAACATTGTGTTTTTTACACATTTCCGAAGCTTTCTTTAAAAAGCCATCGTCAGGAACAAATACTCCTGCTTCAGCCTGAATTGGTTCTAATAAAAATCCGGCTACATTTGGATCGGCCAATTCTTTTTCCAGTCTTTCCAAATCGTTGTAAGGGATATTAACAAAACCCGGCGTATATGGTCCATAATGATTATAAGCATCCGGATCGGATGACATTGAAATAATTGTGATTGTGCGTCCGTGAAAGTTGCCGTCACAAACAATAATTTTTGCTTTATCTGCCGGAATACCTTTTACTTTATACGCCCATTTTCTGATAAGTTTTAATGCCGTTTCATCAGCTTCGGCACCTGAATTCATCGGAAGCATTCTGTCGTACCCAAAAAGTTTGGTCATATATTCTTCCCAATCGCCTAAAACATTGTTATAGAAAGCGCGTGAAGTCAATGCCAAAGTGCCGGCCTGGTCGGTAAGTGCTTTGGTAATTTTAGGATGACAATGTCCCTGATTCACTGCAGAATATGCTGCTAAGAAATCAAAATATTTTTTCCCTTCCACATCCCAGACATAAATGCCTTCTCCTTTTGACAGAACAACCGGTATGGGATGATAGTTATGAGCGCCAAATTTGTCCTCTTTGGCCATGAAATCTTTTGAACTTAATAATGCCATATTTTACTTTTTAAATTTTTTACAGAAATACGATTTTACTCACGAATTGCAAAGCAAACAGAACTGTTAAAAAGCACTGAAAAATGTCATGTTTTTAAAATAATTTGTTGTCTTCTTGAATGTAATAAAAAGGCCTGTAACTTATTAGCAGTACTAATGAATTATTTCCAGAATCTGATAATAGCAACTTCAGTTAAAATAAAAATCAGGGCAAGCAATAAACACCAACGCCAAAGCTGTTTTCCCTTTTGAATTTCATCAAAAATTTTCGAAAAATTTTGCGAAGTATTTTGAATCACCCTGGCATTTTTAAGTTGAGAGATTTCAATCTTATCCTGCAACTCGTTTTCAGTAAAATAGTTTAAAACCGACTCTTTTCTGTCGTAATTAAACGCCATTGATGCTAAAATATTATCATTATTCAAAACCAGGTAGTGGCCATCTGATACAATTTGACCGCTAAAGTCGAGTTGTGTTCCTCTTGTTGAAATATTTTTGTTCGGAATAAATTTTTCTCCAGTTTCCTTATGTTCTATCTCTATTTTTGAATTCAAATCAATGGTCTGACTACCTGTAATTTCTATGAAAGTTTTATTGCCCAAAACATAAGACATATCCTGTTTTGGCATGCTGTACAAAACAATGTTATACAGTGTTGGCACAAAAAGTACATCGCGGGCAAAAGCTTCATTTTTTTTCTCAAGAGGAAATGCAAATGTCCATATCTTTCCGTCTTCATAATTAACCGTTGACAAGGCTTTGTCATTATTCTGGAACCAAAGCAACCTGGTTTCCATTGACATTACATTTTGTGCAAATCGTAAATGGCCGTTGATTTCAGGATAAATTGGATTTTGTTCTTTTTTACGAAATACTTCTTCAAAGAAGCGGTTATCGAAATCTACACCTGATATTTTTTGTTTACTTGTATCGATACCTGCAATTTGACTGGCGTTAAACATTGCCAATAAATTATTAGTATTTTCTGTATTGTTTTTTGAAGGGAAGATTACCACTGAAGTGCCCTTTGCAACACTGGTTTTTAACTCATTTAAAAAACCACTGGAGAAACTTTCAAGATTTACAAGAAAAATGGTATTAAAACTATTTAATCTGCTGATTTGTAAATTTCTGATATTCATTTCCTCCAAAGCAATAAAATTATCATTTTTAAACAGCGAGGAGATATAGCTTAAACCCTGTTTCGAACTTTCATTGTTGGCAAATATGGCAAGTGCTTTTAATTGCGGCTCTACAAAATAACTTATGTGCCAGTTATTATCATGTGTAAAAGGATAATCAGAGATTTCCAATTTCCCAAGTTGTAATCCACTTGAGTTGTTCGTATAATTTAAGCTTGCCACAATTTCCTCGTTGGCATTCACAGAAAAGTTTGTAATCGATTTAATCGAATCGTTTAGCAGTAGTTTTAAAGGCAAATTCTGATAGTCCTGATTTGAATTGTTTTTAATTTTTACAAATATTTCCTCTTCCTGTTTTAAACGGTGAGCAGGAACTTCCACCCAGCATGAATCGATAAAAAGGTTTGCAATATCATTGGTTTCCAAAGGAATAAAATAACTAAATACCAATTCTTCTTTAAAGTTTTCAATATCGGTTATCGACTGTTGAAAATCTGAAATAAAATAAAGATGTTTATCAGTTTTTAAATTATCTATATTATCGCTCTGAATTGCAAAACGGTTGTAAATCATTGAAATTGGCACAACTACCGGAGAAATCTGCATCTCTGAAACTTGTTGAATAAATTGTTCTTTGTTAAACAGATGCTGATGTTTTGGTTTTAAGTCGTTGGTAAAAAGCCTGAATTTTGTGCCGGCCGGGTATGCAAGACAGATTTCAAGTGCTTTGTTTCTGGCTACTTCCAAAAGCTGTCCCTTTTCAGAAAGTGCATTCATGCTAAAGGAGTTATCTACATATATGCCAATAATTTGGTTGGGCTGATTTTTGGTTTCTGTGTTGGCAGGAACATAAGGCCTGGCAAATGCAAAAACCAGAAAAACTATGGTTAAAATTCTTGCCAGTAAAATGAGAAGTTGTTTTAATCTTGATTTGTTTTTCGATTCCTTTTTAATGTTTTTCAGAAAACTGATGTTACTGAAATAAACAGTTTTATATTGCCTGAAACTAAATAAATGAATGATGATTGGAATGGCAATCGAGAACAGGGCAAATAAAAATGTTGGAAAAAGGAACTTCATACTAACTGTGGTTTGGGATTATAAAGATGACCACCGAACGATAACCGATATCATTCGCCCGGGATTAAAAAAATGAAAAGTTACATGAAGAATTGTTTCCTTCTTCGATCTTCGGTCTTCAAACCAACTTTTTATGTTTAAGTCCATCTTCATATCAATGTACCCTTTACATTGTTAATAACACATAGTTCTATTTAAAAATAGCCACCTCTCTTTCGCCGGAAGATTTTAAATAACCACGAAACATTCCACTCGTATTAAATTCCATGGCAATATTTCCTTCGTTGTCAAGAGCAATAACACCGCCGGTTCCATTTAGTTCCGAAAGTTTTCTTATTTCTTCCCGACAAGCTTCTTCGACGCTAAGATTTTTATATTCCATCAATGCAGAAACATCTCTCGCAAATGCAAGCCGGATATAATATTCTCCATGACCTGTGCAGGAAACAGCGCAGGTTTTATTATTGGCATAAGTTCCGGCACCAATTACAGGAGCATCACCGATTCTTCCGTATTTTTTGTTGGTCATTCCACCTGTTGATGTTCCTGCAGCGATATTACCTTTGGTGTCCAAAACTGCACATCCTACTGTTCCGGTATTATCCTGTCGGGTACGTTCTCTTTCCCTTTTTTTAAGTTTCATTAAAGATTCGAACCGGGAATCGGTATAAAAGTAGTTATTGGGTACGATTTCAAGTTTTTGTTTTTTTGCAAATTCCGATGCTCCTTCACCGCTTAAAAAAACATGTTTCGAATTTATCATAACTTCAAGAGCGGCATTAATGGGATTTTTTATATCCCGCACTCCTGCAACAGCTCCGGCATTTAAATTTTTGCCATCCATTATGGAAGCATCCAGTTCGACCTTTTCATCATGTGTAAAAACGGCTCCCTTACCTGCATTAAACAAAGGTGAATCTTCAAGAACATTTATGACTTTTACAACAACATCGGTAGCATTGGCTCCTTCTTTTAACATCTTTTCACCCAAATTAAGTGCTTCGTTTAATTTTGCCGCATAATTGCTTTGTTGCTCTTCAGTCATTTTCTCTTTCGACATAACTCCGGCACCTCCATGAATTACGATGGCATACTTTTGTTGTGCGGTAACAACTATTGAAAACACAAGAATTATGGCAGTTATAAGCGTTTTTACAATATTCATTTTGATTCGGATTTATGATTGCAAAAATGACATATTTAAATGAGCATTAAAACAATTTCAACTACTTTTTTCCATTTTCACAACAAAGATGGTTTTCGTAAAATAGAACTTTTGTTTTTTTGTTTACAATTTACCTTTATAAGTTTAAACAAAATATTGATTTATTTTGTTACTATTGCAATTCAAACTCTTGTAAAAAATTTATGAAAACTGAAGGATACTCAATAAAGGACCTTGAAATTATTTCAGGTGTCAAAGCGCATACCATTCGAATTTGGGAAAAAAGATACGGTTTACTGGTTCCAAGCCGTACAGATACTAATATCAGGTATTATTCAGATGCCGATTTAAGACGAATTCTTAATGTTTCCCTTTTGGTAAATAATGGTTTTAAAATATCGAAAGTTGCAAAATTTGATGACAACCAGATTAAAGATTCAGTGGAGCACATTTACAACAGGAAAAATGCAAAAGGGGATTACCTTGAGCGTTTAATCCTGCTCATGGTAAATTTTGAGAATATTGCCTTCTATAATTTCGTGAAAGAAATAATCGGTAAAATAGGAATGGAAGAAGCAATGGTTAAAGTATTTTTTCAATTGTTTGAGAGAATAGGGGCCTATTGGCAGGTTGGTTCAATTTTTCCGGCTCAGGAACATTATGTTGCAAATCTGATGCGTCAGATTTTATGTGTTGAAATTGACAAAATAGATATTAACAAGCATAATGGATCAACAATTCTTTTTTTCTTGCATGAAGATGAATTGCACGAAATGGGATTGTTGTTTTACAGTTATTTAGCCAGAAAATCAGGTTTTAATGTTATTTATCTCGGACAAATTGTGCCTTTTGAAGATTTGGGAAAAACACAGTCTCACGTTAAAATCGATTATGTGTTTACTTCTTTTATTAATTCGATGACAAAAGAAAATCTCGAAAATTATTTGAAAAGTTTAAAACAAACATTTCAACATCAAAAAGTATTTATTACCGGGTGGCAGGTTAATATTCATAATCCTGAGCTTCCGAGAAATTTTAAAGTGATTAAAAATTACCAGGAGTTTTACAAATACATTGGGGGTCCCGGAAAAAACTAACCCGGATAATTTTCAGTTCTAATTTGAAGTATTACTAAGCAGATTTACTGAAGGTTTTAAGGTAATTTGTTTTACATCATCAGTATTAATTTCCATTAATTCATCATCGTCGTTCTGAGGAGTGTTACTGAAATACAGGTTATAATTGGTATCCAGCGGAACTAAAATTTTCAGCCTTTCTTTTGGAGGTATCCGAATATCCATAAAATCACAATATACAGAATCTGTCCAATACACATCTGAAAGCATATTAACATAGATAGTATCGCTTGTAGGATTGATTAAATTCAGTTTTTTTAAATGCTGTTCACCAGGAATCCAAAGGTCATATTCAGAATCAAATGCTGCAGAAATTATGGTAGATGAAAAATTTAAAATTTCGCCAAATACCTTTTCAGACCTCATTTCCTGTAATTCCTGTTGCCTGTTGTAACTATCCGTATTATATATGTATTTAGGCGAGCTGCATGAAATAATCAGAAATACAAATAAAGTGGAAATGATATATACAGTTTTGTTTTTCATGGCTTAATTTCTACAACCGGTATTACAATAATTGTGCCTTAAGTAATTTGGTATTAGAAAATTAAAAAATAAGTGAAATTATTAAAGTGTTTAACAAAATTTTATTTAACTAAAAACGTTTATATTGCGCAACCGGAATAATAAAAATTAGATATGAAGAAGATTCTTTTAGCAGTCTGTTTGCTTTTGTTAACAGCAACTTTAATGGCTCAACCAACATTTGACCTGGGTTTAAAAGCAGGAGTTAATTTTTCAAAAGTAAGTTTTGATATTGATGATTATTCAGCAGAATCAATCACAAAATCGCATGTAGGAGCTTTTTCAAGAATTGGATTTGGAAGAATTTTTGTTCAGCCCGAGATTTATTTTACCGGTAAAGGAGGAGATTTAACATCAAATGTTCTTACAACTGCCACATCTTTTAATTTCAAAAGTGTGGATATCCCCGTTTTACTTGGTTTAAAAATTATTAAAAGTAAAACCGTTGGTTTACACATAGTCGCCGGTCCCGTTTTTAGCAATATCACATCAAAAGAAGTTACCGGTGTAGAAGATATCGATGAATCGTTTTACAAAAATCATTACACCGGAATTCAATACGGGATAGGGGCCGATATTTTGTTTCTTACTGTTGATGCAAGGATGGAAAACGGCTTAAGTAATTTTTACACGCTTCCTTCAGCTTCAGGTAAAAACAACACTTTTATGTTATCGTTGGGCTTTAAAATCTTGTAATGTACAGCAGGTAGCCGGATTATTTTTAAGGGATTTTTTATAAGAATTAAAATTCTTTTAACAGACAAGATTATTTTCTTTTTCCTGTTTTCCAGTGTTTAAGAATAATAAATACCGCTGCCGCCAAAAAAACAATCAGAATAAGTAGTTTTGTTTGTTCCATTGGACTAAATTATTTTTTTCATTACCCGCATTTTGTGTGAATAACGTTGTGTGTCGATATTAAAAATACCAAACTGGTCCACGTTATCGATACGTACTTTTCCTGAGGCATGTATTATTTTATTTCTCTTCCAGATGATTCCAACATGCACAATGTTTCCTTCTTCATCATCAAAAAAAGCAAGATCTCCAGGCTCTGCTTCATCCACAAAGCTCATAGCTGTACCCATATTCACCTGTTCACCCGCGTCTCTTGGGAGCTTAATTCCAATCATTTTATAAATAATCTGTGTAAATCCGCTGCAATCGATACCAAAAGGCGTACGGCCTCCCCACAAATAAGGAGCATTAAAATATTTGAGTGCCTGGTTAATGGCCACTTCTCTTGGATTGTCAATCGTACCGTAATATACTTCACCGGTGGACGGATAGGTGTTTCTGCCAACTGAAAATCGCTTTAAATATGGCCGCCAACCGGGTAAAGTACTGCCTGCAACCAACATCAGGCTTTGTTCTTCGTTTACAGGAACAATGGTAATTACATCGGTAGAAACAGCTATAGGATTTCTTTTTATTTTTCTAATGGTTCTTTCATGAATTGGTGTTAACATTTTCGAATCGGCCCAACCTTCATAACCATCGTAGTCCAGTTTTACATTTGTCCATCCCACCATTTGCTCCCGCATTTCAAAATGTTCGCCAAACAAAATCTGGGTTACCATTTCACTTTTTTCAGAAGGTTCTTTTCGTACCGGAATAATGCTAAGATTCGAAATGCCGTAATTCATTCAAATAATTTCTTAATTTTAATTTTTAAGAGAAAAGTATTTTTTTCGAGTTTACACAAATCTATGAAAAAAATGGTGTCGCAGGCATCCGAATGAATGCTAAATTTATTTAATACTGTAAAACAAGGGGTATTCAAATAATTTTCGCATGATATTTGTTAACGAAGTTTCGATTTATGGGAGAATTTAGAAAAAATTTTAGTCGATATGCCCTGATTTTTTACTGGGTTTTGGTTTTTGGTATTTCGGTTGTGTTGTTATACCTGATACTTCCCGGCGAACCAAAATTTAAATACGAGTACCAAAAAGGTTTTCCCTGGAAACATGAAAACCTGGTGGCCCCTTTTGATTTTGCCATATTAAAAACAGAAGCTGAACTTACTGAAGAAAGAGCTGAAATCTTAAAAGGAATTATTCCTTATTTCCAATGTGATACAACAATTTTAACTCAGCAAATAACAAACCTCGCGGTCGATCTTGGAATGACTGATGAAAATCCGGGGAAGAGAAAGACGGAAATATATAACTCACTAAAAGAGAGTTTATCTGAGATTTATAAAGTCGGAATTTTGCAACGATCCTCCGAATCGTATGAAGAACTCAGAGATAAAACCGAAATCAAAAAAAGAACCGGTGCAACAGTAAGTACTGTTTCTGTTTCAAAACTGTATTCTGAAAAATCGGCATACAATAAGTTTAGCCAGGTGTTAAAAAACCAGGGCAAGTTAAGAAATGCCTTACAGGAATGGTTGGATTTGGTGTCTCCGGAAAAATACATCAGGGCTAATCTGGAATATGATGCAGGAACTACAGAAAAAGAAATTACGGAAAAAATGTCAACGCTTTCACCAAACCGTGGAATGGTGCAGGTTGGAGAACGTATAATTCTGGAAGGTGAAATTGTTGATAATCAGAAATTCCAGGTACTTGAGTCCTTAAAATCAAGTTACAAAAAGGAAAATCAGAACGGAATCAGCGCATACATGAGTATCATCGGTAAGTCCTTATTTCTTTTATCGATGGTAGGACTGATTTTTATTTTTCTGTATATCTACAGGTACGATATAATTATACAGCGACGCAAAACTGCCTTTTTACTGCTCTTTATGGTGGCCATGGTAGCCATATCGTATTTTATCAGCACCTTCCCAAATTTGCATATTTACCTGGTACCACTGGCAATCTTTCCAATTATTGTCAGAACTTTTTATGATTCGCGTACCGCAATTTTTATGCTGTTTGTTACCACACTCATCATCGGATTTTATGCCCCAAATAATTACGAATATATTTTGGTTCAGTTTTCTGCGGGGGTAGTTGGGGTGTTTAGCCTGAATATCATGCACCGCAGGGTTCATCTTGTGAAAGCCATGTTTTTTGTGTTGCTAACTTATTGGTTTGTGTATTCGGCCCTAAACCTGATGTTTGAAGGCTCTATTCAGGATTTTAATTATCAGATGATGAAGTGGTTTGCCATCAGCAGTGTATTTATTTTGTTGGTATATCCTATGATTTACATATTCGAAAAGGTATTTGGTTTTATTTCAGATGTTACCTTAATAGAATTGTCCGACAGTAACCAGCCTCTTTTAAGAAAACTGGCAGAAGAAGCACCGGGAACTTTCCAGCATTCTTTGCAAATTGCTAACCTGGCCGAGGAAGTAATTTTAAAAATAGGTGGTAATCCGTTTTTGGTAAGGGCAGGGGCATTGTATCATGACATCGGCAAAATAGCACGACCCGATTTTTTTATCGAAAATCAGTCTGTTGGTATGAATCCGCACGATACTTTAAATTATATAAAAAGTGCAGAAATAATTATCGACCATGTCAGGAATGGTGTAAAAACTGCAAAAAAACATAATTTACCGGAGCCTATTATTGAGTTTATAGCTACGCATCATGGTACAACAAAAGCCAATTATTTTTTCCTGAAACATCAGCAGGAAAATAAGGACGGACGAAAAGATGAGGATGCATTTATTTATCCTGGACCTTTGCCAAGATCGAAAGAAGCAACAGTAGTTATGTTGATCGATGGAATTGAAGCAGCATCAAGAGCATTAAAAGAAAAAACCTATGATAATTTAAAAGAACTGATAAATAAAATGATTGATGATAAAATTCAACAAAATCAGTTAGACAACTCAGGACTAACCTTTAACGACATAAACGTTATTAAAGAAACTTTGTTAAATAAATTAATTAATATTTATCACATCAGGATTGAATATCCAAAAGAGGATAATAATTAAAAAAAATTACTTTTGTTGCACTAAAAATTAGAGAATTAGAAAATGATTAGAAAGGAAAATGATTTAGGAGTATTAAGGAAGATAGCTTTCCTGTTTATACTTTCTTTAGGAATACTAGTTGGTTGCGATACTGTACCCGAACCGGTCCCTGAACCGGATCCGGAAGATAAACAAGCTCCGGCAAGCGTTCAGGCGGTGAATGAATTTATTGAAATGGTAATGAATGATGTGTATTACTGGTATGCAACAGTACCCGATATCGATATTCGATATGAATTTGATTCAAAAGCTTATTTCGAAAAACTAAAAAATGAAGAAGACAGGTTCTCCTGGGTAACTGATGATATTAAAAAGCAGGATGAAAGTCAACAAGAAGGTAAGGAAACATCATATGGATGGTCATTGGCGTTTGGGAAGTTCTCCGATACCGGAACTATTTTTGCACTGGTTGAATATGTTTATCCTGAAACACCGGCAGCTAAAGCTGGATTTAAGAGAGGTGATATGATTTTTGAAATGAATGGAGCCGATATTCTTGAAAACAATTACACCGATTTATTATTCAGTTCAAGTATGTCGTGTACCTTTGGACAATATGTTTCAGGTGGTATTGAAAATGTACAAACCGTTAATATGACCGCCCTGGAACTGATTTTAGATCCTGTTATGCTTACACAAATTATTGAGCATGAAGGAAGAAAAATCGGATACCTGTTTTATACTCAATTTATAGGTAAATTTAATACCAGTCTGGATAATGCTTTCCAGTATTTCCAGGAAAATCAGATTGATGATTTGGTGCTTGATGTTAGGTATAATCCCGGAGGAGGTATTAATTCAGCCCAATATTTGGCTAGTTCTCTGGCACCTTTAAACGTTGTCAATGATAAAAGTGTACTTGTGCGTTTTAAATGGAATGACAAATACCAGGATTACTGGCAACAGAATAACAGGCAAGATCAATTGGTTGTTAATTTTGTTGATACAACTGTTTTTAAACTAGGCTTAACAAATCTTTATGTTATTACAGGACAAGGAACAGCTTCTGCTCCTGAACTGGTAATTTCCGGATTAAAACCTTATATGAGTGTTAAAACAGTTGGAGAAACAACATCTGGAAAATTTCAGGCTTCAATTACGATGAGACCTGAATTTTATTACACGAATCCTACTGATTATAAAGATTTTGAAAACTGGGCTGTACAACCTATTGTTTTAGAATATACTAATTCTACAAGTGAAAGCTTTAGTGAAGGTATTGTTGCTGACATCCCGGTTGAAGACGATTTGTGGTCACCTTTCCAACTGGGCGACAAAAGAGAACCCATGTTAAAAGCAGCGATTGAATACATAGCAGGTGGTGAAGTTATGGCGGCTACAAAAAGTGCGGTTAAGGTGGATAGGCCTCACACTATTTTTGACAGAGGATTCTCTAAATTCGATGATATTAAAGGGAATTTGCTTATTGACAGTTTTGATGGAGCCGATTTAGTAAAGAAATAAACAACTTTATATAAAAACAAAAAGAGTCGCAAAATCAATTTTGCGACTCTTTTTTTTTAAATATTTTTAAGCGGTCTTTCAAACTGCCAATGATTCTTCTTTTTCCTCTTTTTTGGTTTGGTTGGAATAATAAGAATTCTTTGATTTAAATTCAGGTACAATCTCCTGCATTAAATGAACCAACTTTTGGTTTTCACATAAATCAACACAATCCAACAAATTGATAATCCTCTGGTTTACTTTATTAAATTCGTGTTTTTGCGTTTTACCGATTAAAATTTTATCGTTGTGTGTTGGTAATAAATCTTCCTGATCTTTTAATACTTCTTCAAAAAGTTTCTCTCCCGGCCTCAGACCTGAAATTTCAATATTAATGTCTTTATGGGGTACAAATCCCGACAGATAAATCATTTTTTCAGCCAGGTTATAAATCCTCACCGGCTCACCCATATCAAAAACAAAAATTTCACCGCCTTTTGCCATAAAAGAAGCTTCCAGCACCAACAAACAGGCTTCAGGAATGGTCATAAAAAAGCGTGTGATTTCAGAGTGAGTTACAGTAACCGGTCCACCCTTTTCAATCTGTTTTTTAAACAATGGAATAACCGAACCGTTAGATCCCAGAACATTTCCAAACCGCGTAGTTATAAATTTTGTTTTATTATCAGATCTTTGCGCCAATGACTGAATATATATCTCACTGATTCTTTTGGAAGCACCCATCACATTGGTCGGATTTACAGCTTTGTCCGTCGAAACCAGTACAAATTTATCCACCCCGTATTCCACAGCTAAATTGGCAACCAGTCTTGTGCCTCCTATGTTTACATTGATGGCTTCGCCCGGAAATTCCTCCATTAGCGGAACATGTTTGTAGGCCGCTGCATTAATCACAATCGAAGGTGAGTATTTCTCAAAGATTTTTCTGAGTTTTACCTCATTGGTAACGTCTCCAACAATGGCTGTAAAATTTGCATCTTTAAATTTTGAAACAATTTCAGTTTGTAAATTATACAGGTCAGATTCGGCTTTATCCAGCAAAACAACCTGGTAGGCATTAAAATTTAATAATTGACGAACAATCTCGGAGCCAATGGAACCTGCTGCCCCGGTAACCAGAATAACTTCTTTTTTTACGCCCTCCTCAATATTTTTATTGTCAAAAGATATGGCTTCCCTTCCCAGTAAATCCTCAATCTGAACCTTTTTGATTTCACCACTGGTTAGTTTGCCATGTAACCATTTATTAACCGTTGGAATTTCTTTAACAACCAGTTTTTTAAGAATACAATGGTCGACAATTTCCCTTTTTCTTTTTAACGAAAGATGTTTTTTATCAATCGCAATAATTAACTCAACAACATTCTTTTTGTCAAAAACCTTATTAAATGCTTGTTCAAGATTAAAAATTGGAATTCCGGCTACACTTTTATATTGAATATTTGGATTGTCATCAATAAAACCAACAATTTTGTAATTGTTTGAATCATCCATGAGTATGGCATTCATTGTAATCTGGCCAAGCCGTCCGGCACCAAAAATCATTATATTTTTAAGCTCTGTGTTTTTGTTTAGCCAGCCATTAAAAATGCTCTTAATTAACAAGCGCGAAATTATCGCTACCATGGAAGCAATGGTAAACTGAATTACAATTACCGAATTAGGAATGATAGAAAACAAATCAGCAGCAAAATTCCGTATTAATGTAGTATAAACACCCAGCAATGAACTTCCCAGGAAAAGAGAAAAAGTTATCCTTGCAATATCGGTTGTGGTGCTGTGCCTGATAATTCCTGCATATGATTTTGTTAACCAGAAACTTACCAGGAATGCCGGTATTACTATAAAAAGCTCATGAAAATGCAAATGTGCTGCAACAGCTTTTAAATCGAAATTAAACCGAAGAATATAAGCAAGAATAAAAGAAACAATCACAGTGGTCAAGTCAAACATAACCACCGCAGACCTGGGAATGTACTTTTTGTTTAAATAATTTGAAATGATTTTTAGCATGGTTAATTATTTGGGAGGTAAAACAAGATAATATGGAGTTATATATATCAATTTTAGAATATTAGTCAGGTTAATTCTTAAAATTTATAAAATTGCGTCGCTCAAATATAACATTTATATAAACAACTCTGACAAAATTATTTATAAATATATTAACAGCAAGCTATTAACAACATTGTAAATAAATGTTAAGGTTTGTCTAACGTACTGCTACTTTACATAAACGAACGATATTGTAAATACAAAAAACAATTAAAAAGTCATCATATAATCAATTTATCTATCACCCTGAATCCACTATCATTCCCGGATTTTGTTCATTTTTCTGAATTGGCATAACAAGATAATGAAAGTTCCGGGAGTTGGACTTTCCAAGTTCTACATATTTCTTCGACCTGGAAAGTCAAAGTCCGGGAAAACCTGTCAAGGCAGCAAAACATGGAATCTGTTTCAGTTTTAATGGACACTTTTGAAGTAATTTTATATTTAAATTATTGCTTTTCAGGTATTCAAATCGTCTGTGATTAGGGTATTACAAATTTCTTAACATAACCCAAACTATTTTGATTTAACTTTAAAATATAAATACCCGGTGGAAGACCTGATACATCAAATCTGTGTTTATCTATGTGCTGAAGTTTTTGAATAAAATGTATTCTTCCATCGATGCCAAATAATGAACAGCTTGTGTTATTATCCGGGAGGCCATTTATAAAAATAGTTTTTTCTCTAATCCATATGTTAAAATTGACTTTTGTTGTTTTATCCTGAATACTTGTTGTACCGCTTTTGGAAACAATCAGATAAAATCTTCCTGTTGCTTTTGTATCGGCTGCAAGATTTACAGTGTAATTTGTTTCTGTATTACTGAGTTGAGTCTTTGTTTCTGATTGTGAATCTTCAAGATAAACCTGAATGTCATCGGGCATATTTATCTTTTTTAGCGAGAAGCTGACCTCGCCTCCCGGGGCAAAATCCAGTCCAACCGGGATTCTTACTACTTCATTGCCAATTTCGGGTAAGGCCTGGATGGCAAAATCGATACCGTTATCTTCTACAAGTTTTGTATATAAAGCGATATCAGGATTGCCCTTTAGTTTTCCACCATCAAAACCCGGATCCAATCCATACGACATCCCACTTTGAAATGAGACCAAAGTTTCATTGTACAATCCATCTCCGTTGACCATCAGTTTTAAAGCGGGCAATTGAATTTCATCCGACTTAAAAGTTGCTGAACCGGAGACCTGCATGGATTTCTCAAAGTTAATTGAAGCACCTCCATCTTTTGAATTTACAAAGAATCCCTGTGCGAGGGCAATATTTCCTGAATTGATATTTGTATAATCATTGCCTGACTGATCCCACAAGTAAACATACTGAAAACTTGGATCCAGCTGTGAAGCATTAGTGCTTAAAAATAAAGCAGCATTGATGGGTGATGTGTAAGGATTTCCAATACAGTTCCATCCAAAATTTTCCGTACCTGAAATACCAATACTTTGATTTCCGGTATAAATATTATTGCCTGAAAAAGTAACCACATCCGCAGAAGACCTTTGTAAGGAATAGCCTTGTCCATTGTTAAAAGTTCCGCTGGCCCCAATGGAAACAAAGGTCCATGTATCATCCGATTCCTTATAGGTAGACAAATTATATTCGGTAGGATTTGTGGCCGGATATTTAACAATAGCATTTGCCGGCAAACTACCAAAAGCATCCAATTCCTGTCCGGCGACAGGTGAGGAAACAAGGTGCCAGTTGGTGCTTGGGATATAACGCTGAACATTAAAAACCACTTCTGATTCAAGTGCAAGCTCTTCGCAAATAAAACTTCCTGTGCCTGAATTATCAGATTGAATTGTTAAGGAAGAATTGGCTGCAAGCGTAATTTTTTTACAAACGGCATAAGTTGATGATGAAATATATGGATCCCTTGTACCCTGAATATAGGCATGGTCATTGGCATCAGGAACTGATCCGGTGAACCATTTTGAAGCATCGTTCCATTCTGCAACTGTACTTTTCCAAATGTTATAAGGAAAATCATTCTCAGTAATCTGAAAAGAATAGGAGCTGCTTGAAAACCAGTTATCAGGATTGTTAATTTTGGATAATAATTCAGATTGCGTTCCTGTTAATTTCCCGACAAAAACAGCATTATCGGCTTCTCCAATGGAAAGTGCATCGGTATTATTCGTTAATCCGGAGGGGAGCTTTGAAGTTTGTGTGTCAGTTGCATCCAATTCCCATCCGTCTCCGTTAAAATGGATTGCTGCAATAAAAGTTGTATCGGAAGGCACCTGATAAGAAAGTATCTGATCCCCGGAAGCTGACAGGGAAAAGGTTCCACCCCCTGACGTAACGGATCCAATGGAACTACTCCATCCACTCTCGTAATTGAAGGTAATAATATCTCCAAATGAAATTCCTGCCAGCGGAGCAGTCCAGATAATATGTCCTTCATTTGTTGTTAGCGTATTATTGGATTCCCATCCATTGTCGGTGAAATTTACTGAAGTACCCGAAGCAATAGTTGCCAGTGCAATAACTGAAAAACCATCCGGATCATCAGAGTTAAAACCAATAAATGCAATATCTCCCGGCGAAAGATTGGTTTGAGAAATAGCACTAGTTGGAACAAATACTAAAAAGAAAATAAGGGTGAGCAGTGTGGCGGTTAAGGTTTTCATAATGTTTTGGTGTGTAAGTTTGGTTTAACAAAATGTTTGGATTACTAAAATAACAAATCTGTCTCATTATTAATAGATTCTGATTGGAATAGTTTGATTTCTTGGGAAGAGAAGTCAGAAGCTTGAAGTCGGAAGCACGAGGCACGAAGCCCTGTCCGAACAGTGTTGAGCCATACGGGCAGGAGTGGATTTGTTTTTGTTGCAGTCTCAGTCATAGTTTATAGTTTTCAGTTTTTTTATTGATAAATTATCTTGTTGTTTAACATCTCAATCGGCATTTTATTGGTTTTTGGTTTTATATAGTTTTGTAATTATTGATATAGTTTATTAATTACTGCAAGGGCATCAGAAAAACGGGTATAACTGAGTTTATAAAACGTGGTTTTCTCCATCCATTCAAAAAAGAGCATAACATTTTCCCTGTCCGGATTTACCCAGGTCTCCTTTAATAACAACCGCAGTGCTTCTTTTTTATCGGTTTCCTTAAAACTAAAATGCCCCGTAATGTTGTATTCAACAAATATCAATGCCTTAACAGGGTAGGGGGCAGCTTTTATTTCTTCCGTATTGTTTACCGGAATGTATTGTACACTTTTTCCGGAAAAAGCCTCCATCGGTTCCGACTCTTTCAGGCCCGGATAATATTCTGAAAGTGTCTGTGCAGCACCTGCTTTTACCGATATCGCAGAAGGCAAGGGATAAACCATTCCTTCTTTGTCGCCCATAATAAAATCGTCTGATACATAATCAAAACCATGAGCTTTTAACAGAGCAACAAGGGTACTTTTACCTGAACCGCCTGCTGCTGAAAAAAGTATAGCCTTTTTATTCTGTACAATTCCTGATGCATGAAGCGACATCATCCATTCATCGTATTTCCTATTATAAATAATACTGAAAATCTGCTGTTTTACTGCCCCGGAAAAGTATTCCATGTCTTTGATTTTAAATACATCAATAAGTTTTGACCGGTATTTGAAATACAAATATTTACTATCTGAAAACAGTTCCAGCTTGTTTTTTATGGAATCGCTATGGGTGATTTCGAGGTGGGCAAACAGCGGATGCACAGACCGTTCCAACTCAGGATTACCAAAAGCAATTGTAATTTTTGAGTTACCCAGTCTGTAGTTTCTTTTAATATTTAAGGGTGGGACAGTCACTGCCGAAGTAATTTGCTTTTTTTGTGAAAGGTTTTTGGTATCGTCTTTTTGATTTAACAAATCAATGATTTCGAGTATCTCCTTTACAGGCGTATTTACTATTACAGAATTCAATAATCTCAGCTGTATTTTTATTGGACAAGTGCATTTTAAACACATCAAAGGCAGGCTCCTCAAAAAATATAAACGACGCCGAGTTTTCAAACCAGATGGCTTTTGAATCTCCAAATTCTTTTATGATTACAGGTATTTTTTCATTCATAAACTTTTGTGGAATATTAAAGTCCTGAAAATATATTGCTAATAACTATCCTGACAGCTTAATTTCAACATCTTACGAAAATTCATAAAATTATAAGCTATACAAGACACTAGCTCCTGCCGGGTTTTCTTGGCAACAATCTTTTTGTTGAAGTCTGGGCAGCCGCCGGAGTTTCTAAAAACAGAAGAGATGCCGAGGTTAATGCCGTAATCCCCACTTTTTTAATGGCTTGTTTACGCGAAATTTTTTTACAGGATTCTTTTTGGGAATGAATACGTTTTTGGGTGTACATAATAATTTAGTGTGAAATTGTGGTTTAACAAAAAAATGTTTGGACTACTAATTTAGGGAATAGAATTGAATTATTATGTATAATAAGGAAAAATATTTTTAAAACTTGTCAGTCTAAACAAAACAACCCGGAATTTCTTTCCCGGATTGTTTTATTCTGCTTGATTAAATAGTCCGCAGTAAACTTTAAATTCAGGTATTTATTCTATAACATTTGATTGAGGTTCATAAAATTTTTTGAAAACTATTACATCAAAGAATGCAAAACTTTCCCAAAGTCCTGAAAGGACTAAATATGAATAACCGTGCGTGTAGCGCACGGTATACAACAATACAGGCTCTCAGCCCCGAAGGGGTTGAACATAAATACGTCAACTAAGTAAATAAATCAAAATAAAAAATCTACCTTTATCACCGTATCAATCTAACACCCATTCACCATGTCAAGCTACCGTCAAATACTTTATCAAATTGTTTTCAGAACCAAACACAGTCATAAAACCCTAAAAAAGGAATGCCGAGAAGAACTTTTCAAGTATATCCATGGTATTTTAAAAAATAAGAAATGTCATTTGTACAGAATCAATGGGATGGAGGAGCATATACATATCTTATCCGACCTTCATCCTTCTATTGCTTTAGCTGATTTTGCCAGAGACATAAAAACGGCATCTTCTATCTGGTTAAAGCAATCCGGGCTTTTTCCGGATTTTATTGGATGGGCTGGGGGATATGCAGCATTGACCTATTCAAATTGGGATAAAGATAAGCTGATTGACTATGTAAAAAATCAACAGGAGCATCATAAAACTGAAACTTTTGAGATGGAGTACAGGAGACTGCTGGAGGAGCATGGGATTGTGGTTGATGAGCGTTATTTTTTGAGATAGCAATAGGGTTCAACCCCTTCGGGGCTGATTCGATATTATGATTACGAGCCGTGCGTTGTACACACGGTTATTCGTATTCAACCCCTTTGGGGCTGGTAGCGCCAATAGAGTTTTGTTGCCACCGTCCCGAAAGCTTTCGGGAGCACCGGGGGTTATTCAAATTTAGTCCCTTCAGCACATTTAAGAATTCAACTCTGGTGTATGTAAGGTTCCTTCTAATTCAATAGAGCAAGTACGGATTTATGCAATCACTAGCACAGTTCAACCCCTTTGGGGCTGATGGCCTTTCAGAGTTTTCTTGCCCCCGGTTACACCGGAGGTTATTCACATTAAATCCCTTCAGGATTTTCTAGTGCACTATTCTTGTATATATATCAAACTATTTTGGACTTATGGCCGGGATAGCGTTTTTTTGCTCCCGTCCCGAAAGCTTTCGGGAGCACCGTTGGTTATTCACATTAAATCCCTTCAGGACTTTGAAAGGAATAAAGCAGAAATCCTAAAGTGTACGAGTTAAATCAATGGCGATACCCATTTATTATTTACTTGACTGGTCATTTAAATCAATCACCTTATCAAACCAGGGGAGTACAGAGGTACGATGGGTAACAAAAATTATGGTAATCTTGTTTTTGAGAGAGGTAAGGGTATCAAGAATAATTTTTTCATTTTCTGAATCCAGGGACGAAGTTGCTTCATCCAACAATAAAATCTGAGGATGACGAAGGAGGACCCGTGCCAAAGCGAGTCGCTGGCGCTCACCACCGGAAAAATGAAAGGGATAGTTGACGATTTCTTCATCCAGACCATTGGGAAAACGATTGACAAGATGGTTGGCATTCACCTGTTTTAGTACCGCATTAATTTCCCGATCCGAAATTTCTTTATGGCTGTCCCATACCAGGTTTTCACGTAGGGTGCCATCGATAAAAAAGGAGTCCTGGGGCAGATATCCGATTCCTGTTCTCCAGTTGGGCAGATTTTTTTTGTCCAATAAGTTGCCATCCACCTTAATTTCTCCCGACTGAGGATTTTGTAAACCGGCAAGCAAATCTATAAAAGTAGTTTTGCCTCGACCCGATTCTCCAATTATCCCGGTAAGTTGCTTAGCAGGAATACTTTCATTAAAATTCTGAAACAATTCTTCTCCACCGGGGAAAGAGAAATTTAAGTTGGTAATACTAATCTCTTCTTTTAATTGCAGTGGCTCGGGTTTTTTATGGAAATGTGCACCGGGTTCAGGGAAATCTTTGTCCAGTTGCATGACCAGTTTTACCGATGCCAGGTTACTGATGATCATGTTTACATCGGTATTAATGGCGGTAAATTGTGGATAAATGCGGGCAAAAAGGATGATTAAAATAAAAAAGGAGGTAAGGGGAAGCATCTCGAAACGATACCCGATATACACCACTGCTACCAGCACCAATATTCCAACAATACGATAAATAAGTTGGGGCAGCGAATAATTTTTTTGTATCCTGTACTCCAAATCGAGCAGGGAAGAGGAGGCCGAATTAAATTTACGGGAATAAAAATCCTCGGTGCTGTGTACTTTGGCAATCTTTACTGTATTCCAGAAATCATCGATGTATTTGAGCAGGTGATTGTAGGCATCCACCTGTTTTTCGCCAAGGGTAAATGCTTTAGACAAAAATTTACGAAGTATGATAAAAAGTACAACTCCCGTAAACGTAATAAAAACCGTAAATTTTACCGAAACCAACAAGGCCCAACCGAGATAAGTGGCCGTCATAATCAGAGCTGTAAGCAGGCGAAGAAAAAAGTAAAAATAGTTGGCCAGGTTAGGCACCTCTTTACTAAGTACCTGCAGGTGGTTGGTTTTACTTTTGTTGTTGAGCAAATCCCAGTCGGCCATTATAATTTTACGAAACAGGCGTTTGCGAATCTGATAAATAAAGGTCTGTTGATATCCGGCATCCAGCATCGCTTTGGTGTACTGTAAAAGCGCCATAAGCGATAACAAGATGACATAGGTAATTAAAATGGTTTCGAGGTTAAGTTCTAATCCAAGCTTTTCTGCCAGTTCATTTAAAATGTTTGTTATTTGGTTGGATTCAGTATCTGCTCCCCCGGTTATCAGTTGCAAAAGGGGAATTAGTAAAATGATAGAGAATCCGGAGGCGGTTCCCAGAAAGAGGGTGAGTAAAAATATTAATACAAGCTTCCCGGGTTGAAAATTTCGGATGTAAGAGAGGGATTTTAAAGTAAAATGAAAATTCTTCATTATTCTTCGAAAATTAGTCCCAATTTTTTCATTTCGGTAATGTGTTCCTGAACCTCTTTAATACATTGTTCTTTGTTAACCTCAAATTCTTCTAACAACACTTTACATATCTCTTCAATGGATAAAGGTTGTTCCAATAAATCCCAGATCCTGGTGGCAACCGGATTTAAAGAAAAATATTTACCCATATCAATATCCATCATTACCAACTCATCATGTAATTTGTCGGCAATTGTTTTGTTATTGCGAATGTATTTTTTCATTAATTTTCTGATTTGTTGTTTGTACCTTTAAGAGCCATGAACTTTTTTTCTGATTTGAAATGTTTAACAAAAAGTGCTTCCAAAACATTGCATTGAGCTAATAAAATGTTCAATTCAAGTGAATCATTCTTTTTATCATTCAATTCTTTACTTTTATAACCAAGTTTTATTAATAATCCATTAAATGTAATTTTATCATAGTCCCCGGTTAGTTTTGCCCATATCTTAAATATTTTGTTCCTTGCTTGCTTTGCATTTTCCACCAATTGTAATGCTTCTTTTATCATCATTTTATTATCCTCCACATCGAATAGTAATTGACACCGATATGAAGAACAGATCTTTGCTTTTTTTTGGTTGTAAATCGTACATTTCTTATCGAAGTATAAACATGGTAACTTAAAATATTCCTTATTTTTATCTATAAAATAATTTTTTTCTATTTTTTCAGGAAGAGTTCCACGTTCTCCCTGTTCCAGACATCCACTGTAAAATAAAGTACCATCGCAACAGAACCCGCAATTGATACATATTATTTGTTCGCTATTTTTAGTTTTTTCGGTCATTGGAAAAAGATTTATTTGGGCAACGTTCATTCATGTCGTTGTACTGAATCAAAAACATTTGTATTTCCTTGATAACATGGATAGTATTGTAGAAATCAATTAAATTATTACTATCGGTTTTTTCCAATCTGTCTATTTCTTTTTCAATTGCACTTTTATCAAACCAGGTAAGTACATCCATTTTAATAATCACATCAATTTCTTTTAATATATCCTTGGCTACATTTATTAATTCTAATTCAAAAATATTTCTATAAACAGGGTCAACACCTGATGTCCTCCATCTTATCTTTTCTGGTAGAAGTCCCTCACTGATTTCTCTAATTAGTACCCTGGGATATTTCGAATTTACCAGATATTCAGAAGGAACAGATAAAACAAATTCAATAAGCTCTTTATCCAAAAGTGGATATCTGTATTCAACACCAGTCTTGAATCCTTTGATGTACCATTCTTCTATACGTTCTGCCAAATAATTACATTCAAGTGCATTTAAATGGATTTCTCTTCTCGATTTGTAAAAAAAGAAACTTTTTATCGTTTGTTTGTGATGATTTTTATGTGGTTTAGCAAGATATCTTGAGATTCCATCCAAATGTTTTTTGACATTTGGAGAGAAAATACTAAAATATGGATATATAATTTCGTAAACTAAAGTTTTTAAAAAATGCTTAGGTTTACTTAGCGGATTCCTTTTAAAAAATAGTTTCCATTTTCTGTTTTTTAATAGGTCTGTATCTATTCCTTTTTCGCTTTTACTAATAAATTCATCGCCTCCATAGCCACTAAATATCAGATTTATATTTCTTCTATGTGCTTCTTCCAGCACTTTATTCTCAGCGATGAATCCAGTAAAATTTATTGGATCATTTGTATATTTCCAAAAATCATCTTTTGTGAAGTCGATGAAAAAGGGTAGTATATTATTTAGTTTTGCCTGTTCTTTTACCAGTTCTCTTTCATCAAATTCAAATTTAATATCTCGATCAGTTTTAGGAGACCAGGAAAATCCTATAAATTCAGATTGGGTTTGATAATTTTTTTTAACCAGTGCAGCAACAATTCCTGAATCAAGTCCGCCACTGAGATGTGTAGCAGCTTTAAACCTTGAATCATATCTTAATTTGACTGATTTTTCAAGCAACTGCTGAATCTTTTTTATTACTTGTTTCTTTGTGAGTTCTTTATTTAATTTTATTGATTCCGGATACCAGTATTTGGTTCCGTACAGATTTTCTCCATCGTATCTTATAAAATAACCAGGTAATAGTCGTTTAACATTTATATTATACGTGCTGTTGTAGTCAATATATTTTATGTTTTTTAAGAGGGGCTCTACATTAAAAGTTTCTTCAGAATGAAAAAGATTGCACAAAGAGGTCATGTCAGAAGAAAACCATAACTCTTTGTTTTGAATTGAATATGAGAGGGGACGAATACCTAGATGATCACGAAATATATAAATGTTTTTTTTATGAACTATGACAATTACAAAATCGCCGGTAAGATTATCTACAAAAGTACTTCCTTCTGATTTAAATGATTCGAAGAGAAAGTAGGGGAGAGATTTTTGGCCATTGAGATTATCTTGCTCAATTTTTAAATGATGTTGGTAAATGACGCCAGATAATAAAATTACGTCACCTGTATCAGGATCACAATAAACCGCATCTTCATAATTATAGGGTAAGAATTTTGAAAGATATAAACCTCCTCTGAATCTTTCAGTTATTATGTCATAATGATAAAATTTGGATTCATCGAGAACATACCTTAAGCAACTTAGCTTGTTTTCTTTTTCTGTCTGAATCCCTTGAGAGTTAAAACATCCGTAAATCATGTTTAACCCATGTATTTATTTTTTTCAGAAAAAACTAATTTTTATTTAATGCAGATTTCTTTTCTTGTCCTCCTGCGGAACCTGAGAATGTATCCTTCTTAATCTTCAATACCTGCACCTCCGGTTTTACCCAGTTTTTCTTTTTGATTTCCTTTTTTTCCATAATGTTCAAGTTTTAACTTTATACAAGGTCACTGTATATCGCGTCAATTTTCAATAATTTGAACAAAAATAGTGTTCTAAACGACTTATTCAAAAAAACTTAGCTCTAAATAATCAGAATTTTTATTCACAATCTCAAAATCACCGGTTTTTAACCAGGCATGATGAACGATTTTATTGTTGATATCTTTGAGTACTCCCAGTGAAAGCCGGGAGGGTATGTTCCTGCGGTTTAACATATAACGGCCTGCAAGGCTTTGCACAAGGCAGACGTTAAGCCAGAATGCGGTTTGATTGGCACGGGCAAGGGCAGTTTTAATCTGTGCAAGTTCTTTTGGTGTTGCCTTATTATTTTTGACAGCTTTTCCGGGAAAAAACTTTAGACAACGTTTAAATGAAAAGAGTAGGAGGGAAATTTTTGCCAGGTAAAGAAAAAACAGCGCTTCATGGAAGATTTTTTTTTCCTTGGGTGGCAGATGCAAGTATTTGCTGAGCTTATTCATTTTTGTAAAACGACAGTTTAAAGATATCAAAAGAGTCCATCTTTCTGACACGATTTCTACAGGGATTATTTCAAGGGCTACTTTCTAAAGTTTATACTTCTATTGAAATAAGATGCTGAAACAAGTTGCCAATAACAGATTTAATTTTCAATATAGATATACCACCCCACCGCTGTAAACGCGGTACCCCCCTCCTTAAAAAGGATGGGAAATTTAGACTTTCAAAACTTGTTTTGTTTTCCAAATTTAGAATTGGAATACGAATATTTCTCCTCCTCAATGAGGAGGAGTACACCCCGAGTACTCGGGGTGGGAGGTGGTTTGAATAAGCTAATGTTATTGTCTCATTTTGCCAAAATTATGGGTGGCCACTTAGTATAATATGCTTTTATGGTGAGTGCTACAACACATATATTCTATTTTTTTAATCCTCTCCCAAAAAACTAATTCTTTTCCAGGTATTCCTCAATTCTCTTTTTCATTTCCATCAAGGGGAAGTTTTTAGGTCTTAAAACTTTGGTAATCCTTACCGTTTTGCTGATTTCAATTAACTGTGTCATATAGGCTTTTTCTGTTTCTGGCATTCCTTTTAGCATCTCCCATCCACAAATTTCTCCCCTGAGCATAGTAAATTTGTCAAGGCCTTTTAATTCTGAAAATTCAGGTTCTGAACCTTCAGAAATATTTATCCATAAAACTTCTTTGAGCGGAACTGTTTGTGCCTGCTTACCCGAAAATTCGAAAAATAATTTTTGGTTAAAAGGATTAATACCTGTGGAGGGCTGATGGATGTGTTCCATCTGCTGCAGGGCTTCTTTTTTTAAAGCTATCTGGCGAGATAGTTGGTGGAGAAAAGGTTTTTCCTGGTTAAAAGTAACTGGTGTAAGATCATCGGTAAGAAAACTATTGTTGTTTGCTGAGAATGCTGCAGTAAGCGATGATTTGCCGGCACCTGAATCTCCACAAAGCATTATTCCACTGCCATTTAATTCAAATGAACTGGCATGAAAATTCAGGATTTTTTGTTGATGTAAGATGGTGGTGGTTCCCCAGGAGTGCAGAAGTTGTTCTATTTTGGATTTTTCTGCTCCCGGAAATAGCGCAATTTCAATTCGATTTCCATGGGATATAAAATAGCTGGCTATATCCTGAATGGTAATCAAACATTCATGCTGGTTGACACAAAAAAAACCATCATCAAAAAGGGGATTTTTAGGTTTCTTTTGTTTTGAAACGATTTCAATTTTAACATCCTTTATCGGGAAGCGAAAGGGCATACTTTAATTTTTTGCTAAAATAGTTTTGTTTTTAAATTTCGCAAAACTCCGGTGGTTTTGCAGCCAAAAAGAATTTTGTTTGGTTTGATTTTACCGCCCCGTCATCGAAAAGAAAATACAAATCAATTTTTAAATGAAGTTTTTTTTTACCCCCTCTGCCTTCCACCCGCAAGCTTTACGCCGGCATCTCCCCCCGGAGGGGGAGAAAAAGTGGAATTTTTTTATTTTTACTCCCTTCGGCATCACCTTCCCTGCCGACCATATCCGTCAGTTGACGGGCTGCCGCATTCCCCCTGACCTCTCTGCCCGGCCTCCCACGAATCCTACACCGGACATCTCTCCTGACCTCTCTGTCCATCCTCACACAAGCCTTACACTGGACATCTCTCCTAAAAGGAGAGAAAATAAAGAATTTTTATTTTGTTTGAGAGAGAATTAGGAATTCTTTATTTTTTGTGAAATTATTTGGACTTTTTATCGTTACCCCCTTCGGCACCGTCTAGCACACAATCCATAAACGGCTGCCGCATTCCCCCTAGAGGGGGAAATTATAAGGAATTTTTTAATATTTTGAGGGGAAATTTCATGAATTGGAGTATTTTCTGGAATAAAAAATAACTGGTGTACTTGAAACATTTCTCCTCCTGTCAGGAGGAGGGGACCCCGAGTACCCGGGGTGAGGTGGTAATATTTAATAGCTTCAATGTCCTTTTATTGGTTTGCACCGGTTATTATTCATATCAGGTCCTTTCAGGACTGAAAGAATTGATTAAGAGATACCTCACCCCAGCGGGGTGAAATGTCTGTAGCCCCGGGTAAAATGAACGAAGAGAATGGCACCCGGGGTAATTGGTGAATATACAACAATGCGCATTCAAACCGCTGTTCAAAGTTGTTGGGTGGCATGCGCCGGAATTAGATAATGTTCATTTTACTACCTCGGCGAAGCGGTCTTTCTTTTTGCGTTACAAACGAGGGCTAGTGGTGGTTCCAATACTAAGTTGTTGTATAACATAGTTTTGAACTATTGTTTTGTATTTCTATTTTTCATAATTTGCATACCGCAAACCAAAATATAAAACACACAATACCCAAAAGACGCTATTTCAAAAAAAAGTAAAACCGATTTTTAGTAAAGTAATTTTAAAATTCCCGCCAGGGCCTTATGCTTTGGCGAGACAGATTTACTTATATTTTATTTATTAACCCATTAAATTAAAACTTTATGGCAAGTTTAAATGAATCCAAAAAAAGAGATTTCGTAACACAATTAATCGTGATTATGGAACAAAATGCACAGTTATTAACTGACAAAGGTTTCGATCCGGCAGCAAAAATTGCAAGCCTGAAAGAACAAATGACAGCGGCCGATGATGCCGAGGGTAAACAGGCTGAAGCCATGGCAGCAGCCAAAGATGCCACCAAAGCGGCCAACGAAACCCTAAACACAGCTTACACCAATGGTTCGGCTACGGTAGATTTGATTTCCGGTTTACTCGGGAAAAAAGATAACCTTTTACTCGAAATCAAAAAACTAAGAAAAACAAGCAAGCCCAACCCCAAAACAAGTAGCGCTGCTTAAATGCTTATCGTTAAAATCCGCTTCCATTGGGGAGGCGGATTTTTTCTTTTTGTACTCCCTGCATATCCCATTGATTCCCTTACATCCGGCATAAATTATCTTTTCTCCCTTATCTTTTTGTTTACCCAACCCGGAGGATGGCTTATCTAAACATATCCAGCATCCTTCCGAACCGGGGGACAGCCTTTCTCCCCGCAGAAATCATAGATATCCCCTAAGGCATTGGTCTTATGTCTTAGGACAAATCTATAATGTCCTTGCCCATCATCTTTCCGACCCGTTTTATCATAGTAATGTCCTATGATAGTGGCATTATCTTTTAGGAAATATCTATCATCCCATGGGGCGGAAGCTTGCTAACCAAAAGGAGAATTCTTCTGACCTAATGGAGAAGCTTGCTCCCCATTGGGGCAAATGCTCTGAAAGTGTTTAAAATAGCGAGGATTTGGAGTTTTGTGAGGAAAGTGTTTGTACGGAAGTAAATTAGTTAGGGGAATGTACTGTTACAAAGGAGGCTTTGTTTTACGAAACTTATTTGGCGTGCAATCATGAATGTTACCCAGTTTAGACAAGATAAACAAGCATTGTTAACTCTTATCAATGATTGATTATTTTACACAAGGGAAAAAATCCTTTATATAACCAAAGATTTTTTATCTTCCTTAACAGGTTTATTGCTGTAATACGAATTTTGCGAGTGAAATTCAGGAACCAGATCACGCATATAATCCACCAATGACTGATTATCATAAATATCGACATAGGCGAGCAAATGAGCTACTTTCCTATTTACTTTGTTGTGATCGTGTTTAAGCGTTCTTCCAATCAAGATTTTATCGTTGTATGTAGGTAACAAATCTTCCTGTTCTTTTAATACCTCTTCAAATAGTTTTTCTCCTGGTCTTAGACCTGAAATTTTAATTTTTATGTCCTTATTCGGAATAAAACCGGATAAGTAAATCATTTTTTCAGCCAGGTTGTAAATCTTTATGGGCTCACCCATGTCGAATACAAAAATCTCACCACCTTTTGCCATAAAACAAGCCTCCAAAACCAGCAGACAGGCTTCTGGAATGGTCATAAAAAAACGTGTAATATCCTCATGAGTAACCGTAATCGGTCCGCCTTTTTCGATTTGTTTTTTAAAGAGCGGGATTACTGATCCATTTGAGCCCAGAACATTTCCAAATCGAGTAGTTATAAATTGCGTTTTACAATTTTGTTTTTGTGCCAGCGATTGAATATAAATTTCACTAATACGTTTAGTCGCCCCCATTACATTGGTAGGATTTACTGCTTTATCGGTTGAAACCAGGACAAACTTATTGACCCCAAATTCTATTGAAAGATTGGCCAGAAGTTTTGTTCCTCCAATATTCACACGAATGGCCTCGCCCGGGAATTCCTCCATTAAAGGAACATGTTTATATGCAGCTGCGTTAATTACAATGGAAGGTGAATATTTTTCAAAAATTTTTCGAAGGTTAATTTCATTTGTTACATCGCCAACAATCGCCGTGAAATGTATATCTGTATTTTCTGAATCAATCTCGGTTTGCAAATCATATAAATCAGATTCAGCTTTATCCAGCAAAATAACGTGTTTTGTATTAAATTTTATCAGTTGTCTTACAATTTCTGAACCAATTGAGCCTGCAGCTCCGGTTACCAATACAACGGCATCCTTAACACCCTCTGCAATATTTTTATTGTTAAAGGAAATAGCCTCTCGACCCAACAGGTCTTCAATTTGGATTTTTTTTATTTCACCGGACGTAAATTTACCGTCCAGCCAATTGCTAACTGAAGGAATTTCTTTAATTACCAAATTGTTAGGCTGGCAATATTCAACTATTTCACGTTTTCTTTTTAGGGTTAATTTCTTTTTATCGATCGCAATAATTAATTCTTGGATATCTTTTTTTTCAACGATTTTCTCAAAAGCCTGGTCAGGGCTGAAAATGGGTATTCCTGCAATTCTTTTGTTCTGGAAATTTGGATTATCGTCAATATACCCTATTATTTTAACGTTTGATGTATCATCTTTCAGCAAAGCATTTCTGGTTATTTGGCCGAGGCGGCCTGCACCAAAAATCAATACATTTTTTAATTCTGTTTTATTATTGAACCATTCGTTAAAAATACTTTTTACCAGTAAACGGGAAGAAATGGTAACCAAGGATGCCATAGCAAACTGTATGATAATAACAGAATAAGGGATTACAGAATAATATTTTGGAGCAAAGTTTCTGGTTATACTGGAATAAACAACCAATGCAAAACTACCTACACTTAAAGCAAATATAATACGTGTAACATCTTTTGTCGTGCTGTGTCGTATAATACCTGCATACGATTTTGTGTACCAGAAAGCAAAAAGAAAAGCAGGAATTACTATTAAAAGTTCATGCAGATGAAGTGCATATGATACTTCAGGTAAATTAAAATTAAACCTGAGTAAATAGGCAATTATAAAAGTAATAATCACAGTGACTAAATCGAAGATGATCACTAACGAACTTGGTAAATATCTTCTTGAAAAATAATTTGATAGTCTGGTTACCATATCATTTGTTTTGGGTACACAATATTCGGGTCAATTCTTATTACATTGGGCAACAGTAAAATTCATACTTAATAGGTTTGTAATTCTTTCCCGTAAAAGTTTAAATATTACAGATGGTTGATAATGTCAGATTTAAATTTTCCAGCATACAAAATTAATTATAAAATTGTTTTTTACAAGATGAAAAATTCCTGACTTTCAAATGTATAGGTTTATATAGTAAAGGGTGTATTTGAGTTAACGTAGGGCATTTAATTTTACTAAATAATAATACTAATAGCCATATATAGACAATAGCAATTACTATATTATGTGTTTTTGACTTGCGGTAAGGTAATATGAAAAAAGCAGCCCCGTATAAGATCAAAATAATGAATAATGGATAATTGACAAAAGGAGATTTGCGAAGAACGATTTATTTAATTGTGATAAGAATTTCAGATTCTATTACCAATCTTGTGACACTTAAGTAGATTTTTTATTTTTTAAATATCGATTGTCTTAAAGGTTTTTGAGTCAAAATTTTGACTTAGTAACGCCACAACCTGGATAGCCTTAATTTGGATAATTGAATAAAAATATAGTAATTATACATATTTGGATGTTCTGAATACCATTCAATGGATTTTAAATAGCTAACTTGTTTGTCCCCATTTATAACGTCTGGTAATCCCTGAATATTAAAAATTTTGGAAAGTAAATAATAGTATGTCATTAATTTTGTTTTTTCTGTTGTTTGCAGAATAATATCAGAAAAATTTGTTCGCTTCATAATTAAATAGAAATCGTAGAAATCGCGTAGGGAAATAATTTTAAAAAGATGCCCATGATTGTTTAACTGAGCATGTACAAAATTATGAAGGGATTTATGTTCATCGGAAGGAACAAAACAGTTGGAATTAGCTGCCGCAACTTTTTTGTTTTGAAAAACAGAGAGTGTATCCAGGTCTTTTGTGTATTCCTCATTTACAGGTAAACGATGTATTTCTACATCAACCGGATGCCCTTTTTTATATAAACGTGGATAATGTTTTAAGGTGGTAACATCATTGTACACTCTTTTATAGGTTTTATATCCCGAATCTAGCAGGATTTGGGCCGTTTTTAAATAATCTTTGTCCTGAACCAGCAAGTCGATATCTCCAATCATTCGTTCACCCATATCAGAGAATAAATTATCAAGCAGGTTGCCAACTCCTTTTAAATAAACCGTAATAATATTTTTACCGATAAGTAAGCTATTTATTTCTTCTACCTGTTTAAGAATGTCATGGTTTCTGTTTGTATTTTGGAGATAAATGGCAATAATTTTTTTTGAATAATCTGTTGGGAAAACTTGCATTAGATTATGTTTTCTGAATATCAAATATATGGCTGGTAAAATGAGTTCGTCACTACAAAACTTTATAAAATCGTCAGGTTTAATCTTACCATTAGAAAAATTATTGATGATGGTTTCCCGAAATTCAGGATGATCATCAAGGGAGAGACATTGACCGGTAAAATATAGAAGATACTTATTAACCATTTTTCAACTAAAAGGAATCCATAGGAACTTTTTCAGGCTATGACTGCAGAGTAACTTTCTCCATTAGTTCGTAACATGTTGCTAGAATTGTTTTTAATTAGTACATGTTATAATCTAAATTATTATATCTAATCTTCCTCAAATCCAAGTAAATTGTTTAGAACTTTAAGAATTCTTTTTTTATCCTCCATTGTCAGATTTGACCCTGATGGCAAACAAAGACCCATTTCAAATAGCTTTTCGGAGGTACCATTTTCATATACCGGACAATCTTTTAAAACGGGCTGCATATGCATGGGTTTCCAAAGTGGGCGTGATTCTATATTTTCTGCTTCCAAAGCCAGGCGAATATCTTCCCGGGTAACTCCATCGGTTTTTTTCGGATCAACCAAAATACAAGTCAACCAGCAATTGGAGAAAAAATCTTTGTTGGGCTCTTCTAAAAAAGAAATGCCATCTATTTCTGAAAGATGTTTTTTATAAAACAGAAAATTTTCTCGTCGTAGAGCGATGTGTTTATCCAATACTTCCATCTGTCCTCGACCAATCCCGGCAACAATGTTGCTCATTCGGTAATTGTAGCCAATTTCGCTGTGTTGATAATGTGGTGCATTATCGCGGGCCTGGGTAGCGAGGAACCTTGATTTTTGGATAAACTTTTCGTCATTCGAGATTAACGCTCCCCCACCCGAAGTAGTGATAATTTTGTTTCCATTAAAGGAAAGGACTCCCATGATGCCAAAAGTGCCCAGTTTTTTATTTTTGTAGGTGCTTCCGAGCGCTTCAGCGGCATCTTCAATTATAGGTATTTTGTAACGGTTGGCAATCTCCATTATTCTGTCGATTTTAGCAGGCATACCGTAGAGGTGCACCGGAATAATGGCTTTTGGTTTTTTGCCTAAGGAAATCCGGTCCTTAATTGCCTCTTCTAATAATTCAGGACACATGTTCCAGGTTTCAGGTTCGCTGTCGATTAAAATAGGAGTGGCTCCCAAATATGTAATTGGATTAACCGTGGCTGAGAAGGTAAAAGATGAAACCAAAACTTCATCTCCGGCTTTCACTCCCAACATTATTAAAGCCAAATGTATGGCAGCTGTCCCTGAACTTAAGGCAGAGGCTGCTTTTAAACCCGTATATGCAGCAAGGTCATTTTCAAAACCGTTTACGTTAGGGCCTAGCGGAGCAATCCAGTTCGACTCAAAAGCTTCATTTACATAGTTTTGCTCAGTGCCTCCCATATGAGGGGAGGAGAGCCAGATTTTATCAGACATGGAATTAAATTGTGAAATTGTTTTGTTTTTTTAATTCTCCTCCTTCAAGGAGGAGGGGACCCCGAAAAAGAAGCAAAAAGAAAGAAAATCAATCATATACATCATCATTTGTTTCTTTTAATCTTTTCTGTTAATAACTGCAAGTCTAATGGAGCATTCGGGGTGAGGTGGTTACTTTTACCAAATAAGAATGAAATTATCTTCTATTTTAACTTCCGCATCACTTTTGCTGGATTACCAACTACCATAACATCATCCGGTACATTTTTTCTTATTACAGAGCCTGCTCCCACTATTACGTTTCTTCCAATTGTTACTCCCTGAATAATTACAGAACCTGCCCCTACCCATGTTCCTTTACCAATATTTACATCACCACATAAAATTGCTCCGGGAGAAATATGTACAAAATCTTCCAAAACGCAGTCATGATCCACCGATGCTTTTGTATTGATAATACAATGTTTTCCGATTTGAGTACCTGACTGTACAACAGCATTATGAAAAATCACCGTTCCTTCTTTTACCAAAGAATTAGGAGATACTTCAGCAGAAGGATGAAGAACAATAAACGTATTATTGCCGTATTTCTCCACCAGCATTCGTCGGGTAGCATTGTTACCAATACCATACACAACAGTGACATTTTTATCCTCTAATTTTGATGAATCAAATACAGGCAGGTTCAGAAATTCTGTTTTTTCCGGATCGTCATCAATAAATCCTTCTACCTTTTTTCCACTTGCATTTAAACAGTCTAAAATTACTTTTCCATGGCCGCTGGCTCCGTAAATAAATAGCATTTTGTTCAAAAATTAAGATATTTAATTTCCTGTAAATTTTTCCATCGTTGCATTTCCCTCGGCACTAATTCCTTCGCGGACTATAACATTTCGAATGGTTTTAATAATAATCTTTAAATCTAAAACAAATGATATATTATCCACATAATATACATCCAATTTAAATTTCTCTTCCCAGCTAATTAAATTACGACCATTGATTTGTGCCCAGCCCGTAATCCCCGGACGGACAATATGCCGACGAGCTTGTTCTTTTGAATATAAGGGGATGTATTCAATCAATAAAGGGCGAGGCCCGATTAAACTCATATCGCCTTTTAATACGTTAATCAATTGTGGTATTTCATCGAGGGACGTTTTCCGCACTATTTGCCCAACCTTAGTTAATCTTTTTTCATCTGGCAATAAATTTCCTTCTCCATCACACCTGTCATTCATAGTTTTAAACTTTACAATATGGAATAACTTACCATTTTTTCCCGGGCGGGTTTGAAAGAAAAACGGTTTGCCGTTGTTTGAAAAAAAAAGAAAAATGGTTGTCAAAAGAATAACAGGAGAAAGTATAAGTAGGCCAAATAAACTTAACAGGAAATCAAATATTCGTTTAAGGTATATTTTATACATTTTACAAAATCAATAAGGCGTTTAACAACCAATAATTTTATTTACTATTTTTTCAATTTCCGCTTTATTATGAATATATTCTTCGTCTCCCCATTTTTCAATTTCATTTATTCTATTTTTTACCTTTAAAACTTCATTCTTAAGTTTCAATTTGTTATTCTCGCTGATTCCTTCTTTAAATGCCCGGGATAGTATTACGGAAGTTGAACCTAATCTGATATGTTCCCCAAGAATATTATCTGCGGGGAGAGTTCCTTTTCCAATTTTGGCTATTCCTCCAAAACCAAATGGAATGTCCTTTGAATTACATTTTTTAGCCATAAATTCAACAAGTCCACCACTTAAAACCTCAAACATAAAGGATAAGCCTAAACCAATGTGCAGATCATTTAACCCAAAAAACAACTCATCAATACCATTAACTTTAAGAATACTGTCCATTCTGGTTAGAGCCTGCGTTGTTTCAATCATAATACAGGTTTTTGCCCTGCCATCCACAATATCAATAAATGTTTGTACATCATGGCTGTCAAATACCATTGGAAGCATTAATATATCTGCTCCATAATCAATAATTTTATCTATTTCGTTTTTTGAATATTGATGAATTGGATTTGTTCTTACCAGAAGTTCAGAACTGCTTATAACCTCCCGAACCTTTGGAATATCCTCAATATTATTCTCAGATAAAACAGCATCTCTTCCTTTTTGTCTTTCAGCTTTATTAATATACTCTAAATCAAAAAATATGCGATCTACTCCGGCTTTTTGAGCTTCAATAGCAAAATTCGGCTCAGCCGTTAATATCATTAGCTTTAATTCCATAATAGTTGGTTTTTTATTTTTAGTAGTGCAAAAGCATTATTTTTTTACCGATTCCAAAACCTGGATCCGATCTTCTACAATAAGTCGTGACATATTTTCCTGAGTAAACAAATCTTTTACCCGTTTAAGTCCATTTTCTGCAAATAGCTTCTTTTTATCGCTCGTTAAAAGATTGTTCATCGCATGGTATAACTCTGTTGAGTCTTTTGAGCGTACCAATAATCCTGAAATGTCTTTTTCAATTACCTCCGAAGGTCCTGGAATATCTGTAGTAATGACCGGAACTCCCATAGCCATTGCCTGTTGAATTACCAAACTGAAACCTTCGCGGTATGAGGGATGAACCAGTATGTCAAAACAACTTAAATACCTGGCTACTTCATTTGAATATCCTGTGAAAAGAACGTTATCACATGAGTAAGAAAAAGCCAATAGTTCCGAAGAAATTTCACTTGGTTTATCTTTTGGCCCCACAACAATCAAAGCTGTATCTTTGTTTTTTGTATAAAGATCTTTAAAAGCCTTTAGTAATTCATTTACTCCTTTATCCTTGTCCAGTCTTCCAACAAAGCCAAAAATTGTTTTATTTTTAAGATAAGGATGGTCATTAATAACTTCGGCTTTAAATTTTGCCTTTTTGTTTATGTCAAATTGAGTTAAATCAATTCCCACGGCCCCTCCGGCACCTATAACTTTTGCTTTATTGTATTTGTAAAGTCCTTCACTTATTGCAAATTCCATATTTTTCCGACTGGCAGGTCGTATATGAGTTGAAAGGAGACAAGTGATTTTTTCGATAAGTTTAAATATAATTCTATTTGTTCCTTTGAATCCAACATATCGAATCCCCCATTGACAATATAAACGAGCAGGTACTTTATTTAAGAAGCCTGCAATGGAGGCATAAAATGAAGCATTGGGTGTTGCAAATTGGATTATTTGAAATTTTTCTTTTCTGAAAATCCTGAAGAGCACAATTATCCCTCTTAGCATTCCCAAAAAGTTAGCTCCTCTTTCAAATGGAATATTAATCAGTTTAAACTCGTTAGAATATTCTTCAATAAAATCCTGTTCCATTGAAGAAAGAAGCGAAACGATAAATCCATTTTTCTGCATTTCTCGTGCTGAAGGAATTACAAATTGCCTTAAAGTAAGATCGATGGTGGTTATTATACAAATTGATTTAGACATATGGTTTACCATAGAATTTTAAGCCAATGATATTTTTTAGAAAGATATTCTATCAACAATGAGAATAAGATAGTTGATGCAACAAATACAAAAAGACCAACATAATTATTTTGTGTAATTGCTGCCATATACGAAGAAGGCAAAATTGAAGGAATGGCAGTAATAAATAGTCGTTGTCCTAGAAAAATTAACATACTTTGGTTTCGAAATCTAAGATAGATTGGTTTTGGTTTTAATTCAAAATTGATAAGCCAACTCATCATAAAATAAATTGCCGGAAGGAGCATCAGACCCATATCAACATTGGTCTGCATTTTATTTTTTATAAATATGGCTTCAATTACAAAAAGAGAACAAAACATAATAGTCAAAAGCAAATTTGTTACATTCTTTCCCTTTACACCTTTAAAAGCCAGAAAAGTCCCAATAAACACAAACGGAAATCCAGCAAATATTCCATTGCGTGTTGTGTAAAAGATAGTATTATAGCCACCATATATTTTTCCTAAAAATGTGCCTTCGACCAAGGGAAAATAAGAGAATCCAAATGTTCCAACTATGTAAAAAATAAAAGCAATTATTGCGACCTGATTAATATTAATTTTAAAATACAGCAATCCGAAAACAATTGATACTCCGATCCATAAAGATGGTAGAAACCAAATTGTTCCATAGGTTGTAAAAACCAATGCTTTATGAAAATATTTTAATATTACCTCAGAGGAAGCTCCATCTTGAATCCAGTTGATAAGAACAAAACAAAAATAGATGGCACTCCATACTGCATACATCAACAGAATTCTTTTTGTGAATCTTATATAAATGCTTTTATGATTCTTTTGTTTTTCGCTTTTAAATTTCAGAAAAAACAAAAAACCGCTACAAGCAAAAAAAAAGGGTACGCCAAAATTGTATACAGAGGTAATTGTTTTAAAAATTGGATGTACTGTTACGTTCTCAGAACAAATGTGCGCAAACATAATAGCCAGGGCCATCAATAGTTTCATTATATCAAGGGATGCAAAGTATTTACGGGGGGTGGTAGCTGTTGACATTATAAAATAAATTTGGGAGTTTGATGGTTTAAAACCAATTCGATATTTTCGAGTACTAAATTCAATCTTTTTTTTGAAATCTCCTGCGAAATTGCAGTTACACCCGGTAGGACTTTTACATTCGACAAACGGCGAAATGGATTTGTAATTGGATTTGGAAATATTTCAAACATATCAAGTATCGCGGTCATTTTTTTGTTCTTTTTTAATTCGGTAAGAAAATCTTTTTTATTAAAAAGTGCTTGGCGACCCACATTCACAATTGTTACGTCCTTTTTCATTTTTGAAAACATATTCTGATTGATGCTACCCACCGTTTTTTCATTTAAAGGAAGTGTAACAACAACATAATCACATTGTGGCAGTATTTCGTTTAATTGATAAGAGTTGTAAATTTTATCAAAATAAGGTTTTTGAGATGCTATCAAATCGTAGCCCAATATTCTCATATTAAAGCCAGAAAGCCGTTTGGCTACTTCTATCCCTATTGCACCGGCTCCTAATATTCCAACCGTTTTACTTTCCAATTCCGTAATGTATTTGTATCCTCGTTGATAACGAATGTTATTACGTTTAATACTTTTGTTATATTTTTTTGCAGTCATTAATATGGCAAATACAATAAATTCTGCCATTCCAACACTATAAACATTTGCAGCATTACTTATTTGAATACCTCTTGATTTAATTTTTTCCAAATCTATTCCTTCATAACCTGCACTTAGTAATTGAATGAACCTTAAATTTGGAAGTGAGATGTTTTCCAAAGTACGCACCAATTCACGAGAACCTACTATTATCTTAATGTTTGTGTCTTTGTCAAATTTAGGTAGATTTCCAGGTGTGACGAACTTGGCACCTGGTAGTTCTTTTTCAATTTGCTTGTCGCTGGTAAGTATCATTTTGCCGAACGTTTTATTATTTCTCTACAAAACTCCTGCCTCCTATTTCTTAAGACCGAATCACTGTATTCTTTAGCTTCCTTATAGTTACGGAGTCCCTGGGAATTCATTAATTCTGGATTACTTATAAATTCAACTATTTTAATTAATAGACCTTCAACATCATCCGGCTTAATTAAAGCTTTTTCTTCAAGCAGTTCAGGTATTCCACCTACTTTAGTCCCGATACATGGAAGTCCAACCGACATTGCTTCAACCATTGCACGTGGCAATCCTTCGGTTCTGGAAACATGAATAAAAAGATCTGCCTCTTTTAATTCCTTTCGCACTGGTTCTCCTGTTGGAATATTTCCTTTAAAATCTACTATATTGGAAATGCCTAAAGAATTTGCCAATTCCAACATAGGTTTTTTGTAGATTCCATCACCCAGCCAGGTTAAATGTAATTTATAACGTTTTGTTTTTAGTTCTTTTAGCGTTTTTAGAACAATATCGGGTGCTTTATACATCTGTGCCAAAGAACCAATTGCAATTAACTTAATAAGTTCCTTTTCTTTTTTTCTAAACTTTTTTGGTGGATCATTAAAACTTGAATCGGGTATAAAAACATTGGAAGCATTGGTGGTGTACGCTTCTTTATTACTAGGATATCTACTTTTTAATTGATTCTTATTGACATATAAAGTTGCTGATGCATGTGCTACAGTTTTTTTTAAATTTAAATACCCCTGAATTCGAAATATAGGAGAAAGAAAATGCTTAATTGTTCCGGGGGCAAAAACATCCCATGGATCGCCAACTACTTCTACGGCATAAGGTCTATTCTTCATGCGTAAATGCTTTGTAAATATTGTACCTATTTTCCCGGGTACCCGACAGATTATTACTGTTTCATCATTAAATGCTAAATTTTTTAAAACTTTATTTACTGTATTTCGCTTTTTTAGGTACTCCAGCGGACCAACGAAATATGGGATTTCAATAAAGGATACTTTTTCAGATTCCGCAATATATTCTTTAGGAAAATCCTTATTCGTATTTTCAACCCTTGCCAATACAGATATTTTATCAAATACAGATAAATATCTTTCCCAAAGAGATAGCCCATAAGAGCCATTTTGTGAATAAACTTTGCCATCTACGCTTCTATGGAAACGAGCTTCAGTTACAAAAACTAAATCCATTTTAACAATTAAATAGTTTGAATATTATGAACCTTTTTTGTAGTGATAAAAAACAGGATAAAGTATAAGGGCAACGGTCTTTTTATAATAGTGAAGATAACATTATTGGAATCCGCATTGATTATTAATGGTATAAAAATTGAAATCATTGCAATTATTATAAACCTTGCATCATAAGTCGGAACAGCATTAGTCCATTGAGAAATATAAGCAAGAATAAAGTACAAGACAATATATGCCAAGATAAATGAAAATATTCCGAAATTAAGCATAGATTCTCCTATAAATCCAAAGATTCTTGTGTTTTTTCTTTTATTGCTTTTTACAACCCCAGAAGAATCGAATTGTAGTTGACCTGCGGCTTCAGTTCTTCCCGTTAAATGCAGAGAATTCCTTACGCTTTTCCCAAAAGGAATAAAAGTGAGAACTGAATATAAATAAGTACTTCCATATTTCTTTTTGTAATGAATATTATTTTCTAACATAAATAATTCAAAACACCTAACGTCATATCGAGCGAGATCGGATATTATAATGCTCTCAGCAGATGACATCTTATTTGAAATTTGTATATCATCATAGTTTTTATAATTTTTTATCATTTCAATACCATCGTTTTTATACAGCCTACCAATTGCCATAAAAAGGAAAAATGATGCAAGCAGT
This sequence comes from uncultured Prolixibacteraceae bacterium, assembly GCA_913063265.1. Taxonomy (GTDB): domain Bacteria; phylum Bacteroidota; class Bacteroidia; order Bacteroidales; family Prolixibacteraceae; genus Draconibacterium. Next base: position 48,366 of record CAJXZG010000034.1, read on the forward strand.
ATCATAAAATGTTTTCTTTTGAACCTGAAAATAGTAAAATGAACAACTATAACAGCATGCACCATTGTGAAAACAGTATTACTACGACTACCTCGAAGCCCTCCAAAATATATGCAGGCGACCAGCATGAGTGCAAGGAAAATAGCAACATTTGAAACTGAAACATTTTTGCCCCGTTTTTTTATAAAATACCAAAGTAACAACAGATATGGAAATATTTCAGATACTATAAATAACGCACCCATACCTGTAAAGCCACTTGAAGCTTCTTCTTTATCCGTAAATATTTGTATATATGCTTTTATCCCACCAATCTTTGCATATAAATAGGTTTGTAGTACAAAAGAGAATACCATCAATAAGCTTACGATTAATGCTGCATTGGATTTAAAGGACCAAATATGTCGGACTTTTTTTTGTTTTAATTTTAATTTGCTGAGTGAGATGAAGATAATAATGCCGTATAGATAAATTGAGCTAACGTAAAATGCCAAACCTTGCCAATCTGATGAAGACAGGTTTACGTATCCTTTCCAATAGTCCCTGCCAAAGTGGATAAGTGGGGCAATAAAGGAGGCAACAAAAAATATAAACCATACATAAAAAAATACCTCTCGTAAAGCATTCTGATTCTTAAAGTAACTAAAAAGTTGGGTTAGTGATATAATTCCGCAAAGGATTAGTGGGATTAAATAGTAATTAAATGGAATTCTATATGTAAACAGCAGAAAAGTTATTATAACAATGACAATGTTTACTGGTAATAATTTAGATATCATATAATTATATATATGGTGAATATTACAGTTATAAGTCGGTTCTAAATTCCAAATTTATCTCTAATCCTGTTTAATGTTCTTGCCAATAATGGTTTTTTAAATCTATATCCATCAACCGCTACAAGATTTTCATAAACATTGAAAGTGTGTATCCCTTCATTATAATAATCATTTGGTGAGGCATAGATACGTTTCTTTTCTTTTATTGAAAATATATTACCGTCATATTTTAATTCCGACAATATTATACCTTTGCCATATCCTTTAGAACAATCTTGTGATGGACGAATCATCTTATTTTTGATAGTAAAAATATTTCCAGCTCCTCGTGCCGTTCCGGGCTCTACATTTATCATTTTATGTAAAATATATTTTCCATCCCAGCTGGAAGATTCAAATACCGCCACTTCATTTTTACTTCGATTTGATTTGTAGGTAGCAAAAATGAAGAATTTATTATCGATTTCATGCAAGGCAGCATCCACCACGATTTCACTATCTATCAATGTCGATACTTTTTCAACTGTTTCTGTATCTTGAAAATATCTGTATAGAACAAGATTTCCCTGTTGGGCATTTTCTGGATAAATAAAGATGTTATTTCCGTTTTTACAGAAATTGGGAAAAGAAAGGTGTGTGTCTAATTCAAAAATTGTTTTGAGCGATTTAAGAACCATAGTATGGCGGTCAACCGTCATTTTAGATATTTTACCTTTTTGG
>CAJXZG010000035.1 GCA_913063265.1 uncultured Prolixibacteraceae bacterium
TTACTTCACCGGGCTTTGTGAACACATATTGCCATAAATCCAACATATCCGCATGAAAAGCAGCTTTACAACTTGATAGATAATAATCCATCATTCTTTTAAATATTTCAGGATTTTCAAACCGGTCTTTTATTGTATTCCAGTTTTTGTTTAAATTAATACTCCAGTGTTTTAATGTAGTTTCATAATATTTTCCAAATGCCTCGAAATCTCTGATTTCAAACAGATTTTTCACTGCTTTCTCAATTTGTTTTTTTGAAGGAATTACCCCGTGAGGGAATATGTATTTATCCAGCCACGGATCGCCTTTATTAACCGAATATTTTCCGCCAATGGTATGAGTTAAGAAAATTCCATTATCAAGAAGCATATCATTAACCTGTTTCATAAAACTTCTGAAATTCTTTGGTCCAACCGCTTCCAGAAAACCAATATTATAAATTTTATTGAATTTACCCTTTATATCCCTGTAGTCTGCGCAGATAAAAGTAACGCTTTCTCCGGCGTTATGTTTATTCGCATATTTAATCATCTCCGAGGAATCTGAAACACCTGTGACTTCCACATCAAACATTCCTGAAAGTATTCTGGCAGTGCCACCCCACCCGCAACCTATATCAAGAACTTTTTCTCCCGGTTGTAAATCAAGTTTGTTTCCAACAATTTTTATTTTATTGAGCTGAGCCTGTGTCAAATCACTTGTTTTTTTAAAATATGCGCATGAGTAAATCATATTTGGATCGAGAAATGATTTAAACAAATGGTTTCCTGCATTATAATGTGTCTCTGAAAGAAGTGGTGCGTTTTTTCTGTCCTGTAAGTTGAAAATCGTGGATTTTACCCACAATAAAAATTTTGTCAGGGCTCCTAAAAAATTGTTTTTATGGATTCCTGCCTTAATAAGTTTTGCAATCAGTACATCTAGATGTGGTGAATCCCATTTCTGTTTCATGTAGGATTCACCCAAACCCAAAGAACCCCTGGTGATTATATTTTTATATGTCGATTTATCATGTACAACAATATCACTGCCAATCCTGATGTTGCTTTTTTTTAAAAGCCTTTTGATAATTTGTTTCCACATGATTGTATCGATTAATAATGATTTGAAATATTACTTAAGTTACACTTTTTTTAATAAATAGTGTCCATGATGTAATGCTGATTATGTGGATTGTAGCCGTTTGCGTAGTAGTTTCCTGTCAGCTTACAATAAAGTTGGGGCAGTTTTGGGTGAGGTGCAATAAACAAATTTCGGTTTTTGTGTCTATAGACCAAAATGAAACGAGCGAAATACCACTATGGCTCTGCCTCGGGGATAGTTCGGTTCAAGAAATTTGTTTATTTCTATCCCTGCAATTATTTATACATTCTTATCTGCTGGCCTTCTGATTCATTTATAGAATTCTTTTCAATATCAACCGTTTTATCATGCAAACAAATTTCATTACAATGTACTAATCCTAATATCCGAATAATATCCTGTGGCATTATGTGCGGAAACTACCTGAGGAATTCCATCTTTTACATCCAGGGCGCTTTGATGGCTATGGCCGGCAAGTATTGTTAAAAGATTTTTAGCACGAAACACTTCGTTGTAAAAATCAAATGTCACTTTGGTGTGTCCCCCCTTGCGCCATTTCTCCCGCCCCTCAATATCATAATTTTTATCTGCCTTTTCGCCCCATTCCGGGTTTGCACAGCCATACAACATTGACTTTCCCGGCATATAAAGAGGAATATGCAACATAAGAATAATCGGAATACCGGAATTTACCTTCTTTCTAAAAAAGTCCAGTTGTTCTGGCATTATTTCATATGTTGAATTATCTATGCAAACAAATTGTACACGGTTAACATCGTATGATGCAAATAAAGGATTATTACCCTGATACATCGGTTTCAAATGTTTTTCTGTCCATATATCACGAAGTTGCTTCGAACTGCCCTTCATCCCTTCGTAATGCCAGTCATGGTTGCCTGCAACGAAAGCGAAAGGAATACCGGTTTCTTTTAGCTTATTCAATGCCCATTCTATCGAAGCCAAAGATGGAAAACTAAAGATATCACCTGTTAAAGCCAGAAAATCTGAATTTTCTTCTTTTGCTCTTTGAAGTGTCCATTCAAAACTTTCTTTTGTCGAGTAGATCTTTTTACTTTGAAAATGAACATTGTCTTTATAAGCTCCGGACATTCGCTGGCTGAATTTCTGGTATTTTAATCCCCTTTCATCATCTAAGGAAAGGTGCGTATCGGTAATATGAAAAATACGGGTGGGTTTTACATTTGCTTTGGTATAAATTGAAATCTCATTTTTCACAATAGAGAAAGTTTCCCTGATATCCTTAACATTTTTTTGTTTTAATGAAGGAGTGAAAGCTCCCAATAGCAAACCTGATGTTGTTAGACCGGTAGCAGACAGAAAGTAACGTCGGTTCATTTTATCCGTTTTTAAAATTTAATCATAATAATTCAACAAGATATTCTTAATCTCAAAAACAAGCAACTTATTTTAAGTCATGCTGGAGGTAATGGTGAGGGTATGGTTAGTAAGGGATTGCGTGCTTCTTTCCTATCAAGTTATAGCTAATTTTGGAGAGGATTACTGAGCGCTGAAAACCACTGAAATCCTTATTAACTATACCGCGTATTATCGTCTGGTGTTTATTTTCTTTTGTCATTTTATTCACTACTATTTCTCGGTCTCCTGTGTTTTTAGCTTTGTAAGCTCTTTGACAAAGCTTTGATTTGTGCATAGGCTTGTGGAGCTTAGGCAATATGCTTGCAAATAGTGGAGGATTATTCCAGTAAAATACCATATTTACTTTCTATAAAAGCGTCTATCTCCTTTTGCTCAGTAGTATTTATAATGAAATCTTTATCCTTGTCATCGAAATTATAAACCCCAAAATTCTTTATATAATTTCTACTTAATGAATAATATCCAGAACCATATGGTTTGCTTGACAATTCAATATATGTCCAAAATAGTCTTGAAGTCATTAGTTTTTTTAGAAAGTGAAGTTCTTTCTCATTCTCAGTAACAACGGCTAAGCCATTATAGAACAATAAATCTTCATCAGTATCAATCGTAAAATTAGGTGTACTAGGTGTAATGTGAGGGAAAAATAATTTATATTTTAATTTCTCCAACGATTGGTTTCTACCGTATGCATACCAATTTTGATATTTCCCGTTTCCTTTATCTCTAGTGCTAAGGATTCTCTTTTTGTCAGTCAAATATTTGTATGCTTTTGGGTAATTAATTTTAATGTATTTTTCGTCGAGAAGAATTGCTCTATTATTGACATACTCATAAGGGAAAATTGCTTTAACTTTTATTGAGTCCACGCTTTCTGCTTGAGTAAATTTATTGGGGTTAATTATATCCCTACAAATATCCTTTTCAATTTCATAGACTTTACCATTTTGTAAATAGTAGTAATCATTATTTTCATCTATTGGATTGAAAATGTATATGTTATTTTTGAGTGTTGCTATGCCATTTCTAGTTTTATATAATTCTCCAAACGACACACCTGTGTCTTCAATTCTATCAATTATTTCATTTTTGTTTAAGTTCCATCCTTTGAACGCATCTAGTTTAGAATACTTTATTTTATTAAAAATCAAACTATTCAACTTTTTATTACTCCTTGCAAACTTAATGATTGAGGATTTTGAGTTTTCAATTAAACAAATACATGTGTATGTAGACTTACTTTTGAAAATTTGATTGTTTCCAAAGTCAATAATCTTAAAACTAAATTGGTTTTCTTGAAAATATTCTCTTAATGCACGACCATTAACACTTTTAAAAAATGTATTCATTGTAATGTAACCCAGAATACCGTTTGAAGTGAGATTTTCAATTCCTATTTGAAAAAATGGAATATATAAATCTGGATGCCCAGATTTACAGACTTTCCAATTATTTAATAATTTTTTTGAAGCTTCAGGAATGTTTCTGGAACAAACATAAGGTGGATTTCCGATGACGATATCAAATCCATTAAAATTTGGGTCCAGATTTTTCCAACTAAATGACAACGCATCACCAGTATATAAATTGAAATTAAAAGTATTAACATCTTCACCCTCAGATAATGCAAGAAGTGTAAGTAATAGTTTCGTTCTGTTGATTGAATATTCCTGTATATCTAATCCATAAATATGGTTGCTAAAAATATCAGAATATGATTTGTTTACCTTTTTTTTCAATTCAATTGAAGCATTGAACAGAAAACCTCCACATCCGCAGGCAATATCCGATATTTTAAATAAATCGGTAATTACAGTTTGCTTTTTAAAAGTTTCCTTAGCAATAAATTTTCTAATGTTTTCTGGTGTGTAAATAGCGCCATTGATTATTCTATCTGCAGGAGAAATTACAAATTCAAAAAGCTCTATTAGCTCTTCAAAACCGAAATGGATTACATCTGAATCGATAACAGATATGAACCCAATTAATTTTTCGTATTCTTCTTTATCACTTTTGTCTATACAATATGTTTTTAAAAATGTATTGTATTTAGGTTGGAGTTTATTGATTTTTAGAAATGCAGAAATAATAAGCCTATCAACTTCCTTTGGCGTTGTTAAATGATTCTGACTTAAATATTTGAATGCGTTTCTCATTTTAATTCTCACTCAGTTTTAATGTGTATTCAACATATTTATCATACAAAGTCAGAAGTCTATCCTTAATTTCAGGGCTGTCTATTTCCTTTAAAACTTCCTTACATTCATTAATCAAGTTATATGTCTCTTCAATATTCCAAATTACTTCATGCTGAGGTTTGTGAAGTTTTAATTTGTAAAACATCCACTTCCCCAACTTAGTACTATATGTGATTTTGCCGTCCAAGCCTCTAAGAAATTGTAGTCCATATTCATCATTACAAGGATCAATAAAACCTTCATCTTCCTGATTATGAACTGACTCATTGCCAGTTGGCCAATGGGCTCTTTTGGAATTATTACATGATCTACAAGAATATACAAGATTCGAGTAATCTGTATCTTTAATGTTTTTTAGATATTTCTGAGGAACAAAATGGTCAATTTCAAACCACGTAGTTCGCCAGATATCAATATCACTGCAATATCCACAACGGCATTTGAAATCTTCCTTTAGATCGTTTTTATGGTCAGAATACCTTTTTACCACAGTTTTTATATCTCTTCTTTTTGGAGTTTCTTTTCTAAAAGGAATCATATTACTTATTCTTATTTAGTTTTTTAAGCTCCTCCAAAATTTCCCTTGTTTCGGAAACAAACTCATTTAACTTAGAAATTGATTCTCTATGTATTAGATTCGCTGGAAAATCTTTTCCCTCAGGATTAAGTTCATCAAACAAGATATATAATTTAGTAAGTTCTTCCTCTTCAGGAATTTCTAGACCCTGATCATTTCTTTTTTCTACAAGCTTTTCGATTCGATTATTTGTGTCTTCTATTTTCTTCTTATAATTTGAAATATTAGATTGAATTTTTGTTTTGAAGATTTCTAGCTCATCTTCATTCTCTCCATCTAAAATATCCTTACTATAAATTATGTGCACATCATCTGTAAAATTGATTGCTTGCTTCTGGTAAGAAGTAAGCATTATTATAGGGAAATGAGGTTGAATTTGTTTAATAGCCTCAACAACTTTATTTCCATTAAAAGAAACATCTCCTTCCTCTTCCAGTAAGTAATCAGTAACAATTGCGTCTAGATTACTAGACATTAGCTGTACTAACAATTCCTTAATAGAAGAATTGATATCGACTTTGATTCTTAATATATCAAATTCAGTCTTGAATGTTTGATAAAAGGTATTTATCCAACCATCATTTTCGTCTAAATATGCAATTTTATATTTCATTTTCGAGCTTTAAAGGTCATTTTAAAAGTTAATCCTTCATCAATCTTGATAATAGAAATGGATGAGTTATTGTACTCTTCAATGATTGATTTTACGATGTAAAGACCCAATCCTGTTCCAATTCTATTTCCTTTGTTATCAGTTTTTGAAGATTCATTTAAATTGAAAATTTCTTCTGGATTATTTTTGTACTTTTCATCCAATCCCCTACCATTGTCAGAAAAAAAGATTTCAACATCATTTTCCTTTTTCTTCCATTTTATTTCAATTCTTTTCTCCTCTTTATTAAATCCATAGAGAGCATTAACTGAGTTTGAAATCAAATTATTGAAAATAGAATCCATATTTACCTCAAACGCTCTAATATTGCAAACATGATCATCCAGTTTATGTAATTCGATATTAATATTTCGTTGTTTTAATGCCTTACTCCAATTGGCTTTGAACTTCTCAAAATATTCAGTAAAATCTAAATTGGTTCTTTCTCTCTTATCCTGTTTTAAAGTATTCAATGAATAATCAAGCCAATGTTTCAACTTAAAATCTTCTTCACTCATTAAATCAATCATATAGAAAGGATTATCATCCCTGTCTACTTTTGATTCTAATTCTTTTTCATTTAAATGGTTTCTTAACTCTTTTATTAAAAATTTTGTCCTGGGTATTAATCTTGCTCTTAGGCTCTTAACCTCATGAGCAAAAGATGAAATGATAAGCCCAACACTGGCATAGCTCCTCAATAACCTTAGTTCTTCATCTTTTTTCTCATTCTCCTTTTCAAGGATTAAGAAAGCCTCAGCCATATTTTCATATGAGTCAGCCGGTTTAGTTGCAGTATCTTCATTATTCTTATCATTTTTACTTTTATCTTCTCTTTCTTCCTTCTCTTTTTTTACCTTTTCAGCATCCTCTTTTGCTTTTCTTATTTTCTCTTCTTCTTTTTTTCTATTAGAATAAAGTTTAAAAAGATTGTGCATTATTATGTTACGATCTTTCTCGAAAAGACCTATGATCTCAATTAAGATATTTTTAAATAACTCAAACTCATCATTTTCAATAATCCCTTCTCGTCCAGATTTGTCTTGAAAATAAGCATTGTGAATTCTCGATATTTTAACGGTTCCAGCTATTTGATTTGGCCCGATTCTGTAGCCTCCAAGTCGTTGCCCTGCGCCGCCGGGACTTTGAGCCTGTCTTTCTCCTAATCGTAACCAATCATCTCCGTTTTCACCATAGGGTCTGATTCGGAAATCGTCTCGAAATATTTTTATACCGCCAAATTTTTTAAGCCAAGATTTTCTGTTAGCACTATTGATACCTTTATAAGGGTACTTTTTTAAATCACCATCATCTTTGTCATCTGAAATAGTATTTTTTAAGAAATAGAATGAAAAATCAAACTTACCAATGCGTTCAAGTAAATCTTTATCAACTTTTTCCGATACCAATTTCTCAATTGCTAATTCAAATTGAATTTCTTTTTGTTTAAAATCTTTAAGTCTGAATGGTGAGTTTTTCATCATGTCAGACTGAAATACTTCTATATATCGATTTTCTAAAGCATCTACGTCTAGCTCATTTCGGGTTATTTCAACTTTTAATTTTTTACCATTAATTGTGTTATACGCCGCCTTTACTTTATAATCATAATCATCATAAAAGGCTCTCTTTACAGTTCCAAACTCTTCTAAATTATTGAGAAGAAAGAAATCAATTTTAAAGTCATTTTGCTCCTCTGGTGGAAGCAACATCTCCAAATTGCCAAATAATTTCTTTAATTTATCATCACTCCATTCGTCATTTAGTTCGGTTATTTCGATAACAGTTCCACATTCAAAATTTATTTCTTCTATTGCCTCTTGAACTTTTTTAAAGCTTGAAAATCGTCCAGAAAATTCTTGTTTTATATTAGTGTTCTCTTTTGACGTTAAAACAGCCTGAACATCGGTAACAGTTGCACCTACTTTGTCAAATTCTTTCCAGTCCACAGTCCAGTCAAAACCAATTTTTTCTTGATTTTTAATTGATTCTGTTTCGTTTAATTCTAATTGATCTGGAAGAGTAAGCATATTAGTAAACATGCCAAGTCGATTTAGAGCAAATCGACCAATACCCTTGGCACCCGTTTTAACTCTTCCAGCTTTTGTTGTGTGTTCGTAAAGTTTATTATCCGTTCCAATCGTCATCCATTGGTTTTGAATGGTTTTATCATTCATTCCAATGCCATTGTCAATGACGTAAATCATGCTATTTTCTTTGTCAAACTTCTCTTTCGCACCTTCATCATTTGTTGATTTTTCTTTTTTAAATTTTAAATCGAAAATTATGATACAGTTCGTAGCATCTGCATCATAGGTATTTTTGACAAGCTCAACAATAGCTCCTTCCTCTGTCGAAAAATTTTCAAGGCCAATTAATTTTGCTGTCCTTGCAGAAACCTTAAATGGAACTTTGGTAGATATTTTATTTATATTATTTTCCATTTATTTGTCATTAATGAGTTCTCTTGGTTTTACCTCAAGAATTTCGGCGATTTTCACAAGAGTAGGCAGAGTAGGTTGTACGTCATTTGTACACCAACGTGAAATGGTTGCCTCATTTTTGCCAAGTTTCTGAGCTAACCATTTATTACTCTTGTTATTTTCCACAAGAACCACTTTTATTCTATTCAGTTGCTTTTTACTCATAATAATTGCATTGGAGACAAATTATTTGACATCAAAAATACAATTAATGACGTTAAATGCCACATAGGAATTTGATTGTTTTTACAAATTTTCTTAACAATTTATTCTTAGTCAATCATAATTATAAACAGAACTGGTCAGCTCATTAAGAGTGTTGGATAAAAAAACAGCTCTTTTGCAAACTTTGGATTTGTGTTGGCTTGTGCTGTTTTATTACATGATTAGGTTTACGGAAGTGAGGTTTACCAATAATTAACCCATAAAACTTTTTGCCTTATTTTCTTCTCAGTATTTTTGCAATTCGACTATTTATAATTTCCGACAGGTTCCAGTTATAGAGTTTAGGATCCGTCGTACTGTAGAATTGAACAACTACAGCATCAAGATCTTTGTGATATAAGGCGAAACTCTGATATCCCGGAACCCAACCGGAATGTTCAAACTTGTAGACAGAAGAATATATTTCCTGTTCACCCGGTTCAAACACTGAACCGTCGTTTAGTGCCCTCAGAAAAATACCTACATCTTCTGCGGTAGCTAACATGCCATGTTCATCGGCCTTTAAATCAAAAGGATGTCCTACATGATAGCCACTCATCACATCTTCCATATTCACCTCAGGCAGCGAACTAAAAGTATTGTTAAGATTGAGCGGAATTAAAATTTTTTCACGAATAAACTGAAAGTTATCATAACCCAGTACATCATCCATTATCTTGTTGATTAAAAGATAGTTTGTATTACAATATTCATAGTCTTCACCTGGTTCAAAGTTGGCCGGTTTGTCCAGAATTAATGCAAGGCTTTCTTCAAAGCTCTCTGTAGGAGCTGCCCAAAAATTTGGAGCATCGGTAAAATTTGGAATTCCACTTCTGTGTTGTATCATCAATCTTATCGTGATTTTGTCCGCGTTTTCTATTCTTCCCTTAAGTTCAGGTAAATAATCAGCAATTGTTTTATCCAGCGAAAGCCGGCCATCATTTACCAGTTTGCTTACAGCTACCACGTCATATAGCTTACTAATGCTGGCAATCTTAAACAAGGCGTGAGGATTGGCAGGTGTTTTGCTTTCTCTGTTATGCCAACCGGATGCAAAATACTGAGGTGGTTGACCAGCCTGATCGATATAAACAATCATGCCGTCAAATCCATGACTTATTGCTTCATCCAACTGTTCCTGAACCGTGTCTGGTAGTGGCAGTATCCAGGCCTTTACCAATAGCCATGGTACAAAAAACATCGAGACGATGGTACCAACAAGTAATATTATTCTGATTATTTGTTTTGTATGTTTCTTTTTTTTCACTACTCATTTTTGTAATTATTAATATTTAACAGAATTCAGAACTTATGGTTGTGGTTATTTTATTCTTTCAGCAATATGGAAATCATTGGACGGGTTATTTCCAGTTCTTTTAAATCAAGTTTTAGCCCAAGAGGTTCCATTTGTTTTTTTATCATTTCATAAATGGGTTTCATTTCAGAAAACGGAACGATAACTGATTCTTCCGGAGTTGCTCCGTAGTTATTTTTTAATGATTTATCAGCCCCTGCTTCCAGAAGCAATTGTACAATCTCAACATGGCAAAAGAATGCAGCAGCACGCAAAGCAGTAGAACCTTCGTTGTTTTTAATATCCAGTTCTGCATTGGCGTCGATTAATATTTTAACGATATCGCTTTTACCAAAAGCTGAAGCAGTTATTAAGGGTGTTGAACCACTCATTTGGTCTTTTATATTGATATCTGACCCGGCTGCAATATGTTGTTTTACAATTTCAAGATTCCCGGCAATAATTGCAGATTGAATATCCGGTTCCGGTTCTTCAAGCGACAGTCCGGCCTTAGCATTAACTTCTGTCTGAGTGTATATATTTGATAGAAAAACAATCATGAATAAAAGGCTTATGACCATTTTTAACGGATTAAATTTTAATGTTTTCATTTGTATAAATTTTAATGTTTTACTTATAGAATTCTTTTATTAACTGTTTTAATACAGGAGGTATTTTTAACTATTCCACAACAATTACCACGTTCCCTTTTTTATGCCCGGTGCCAATATACTGATGAGCCTGTGCTACTTTATCCAGTGGAAACTGGCGGTCGATAACAGTTCTCAAATGTCCCGACTGGAAAATATCAAGTAATTCGTTAAGTAATTTTTTTAACTGATCGTGCGCTTTTAATCCGGTGGCTGCAAAAGAAGCTTTTTTATTGCCAAACACCGAAGTTCTTAACATGGATAATAATAGACCAAATTTTAAAACAGGAGATAAATAAAGCCCTTGATGTGTAAGTACTTTTTTTGCTTTTCTAAACGGAATTTTCCCAAGGGTATCATAAATGATGTCGTACTTTTTTGAGGATTTTGTAAAATCTTCTTTCTTGTAATCGATTACAAAATCGGCACCCAGTGATTTTACCAGCCCGGCATTTGTTGTACTGCAAACACCGGTAACTTCGGCACCAAAATATTTAGCCAACTGTACCGCCGAAGTACCCAGACTTCCCGAAGCCCCGTTAATCAGCACTTTCTGACCGGGTTTTATTTTAGCCAGTTCTTTTAAAAAGTTGATGGAAGTAAGATGTCCGTCACAGTATGAACTTGCCTCTGTAAAAGGAAGGTTATCCGGTTTGTGCAACAGCACACCATTTTCATTTACACAAATGTATTCGGCATTGGAAGAAAATCCTAAACTGGTTTCTCCAAACACTTCATCCCCAACATTAAAACGGTTAACTTTTTTCCCGACAAAAACCACGGTTCCGGCAAAACCTGTTCCAGGAATTTCGTTTTTGGGCTTTCTAAATCCCATAAACAACCTGCTTAAATAAGGTTTGCCCGATATCATCATTGTATCGGCTGTTGTTGCCGAACTGCTGACTACTTTTATTAAAATCTCATTCTCATTTACCTGAGGTATTTCTACTTGTTTTACTTTTAATACTTCATGATTTCCGTACGCTGTTGCAACGATTGCTTTCATTTTTTGAGCTTTCATCTTTTTTGTTTTTAAATGTTTACAAAAGCAAATCTACGGGCATTTACCACACAGGTCGTTCGGATAAACTCTGAAGAGATTCGGATTTATAAATCGGAACTAATTAATACTATTTTGTCTTTTTATGAAGTCGTTAGGGGTAATTCCTTCTTCCTTTTTAAAAAAAGTATTAAACACGGTTTTGGAGTTAAAACCACTTTCATAAGCCAGTCCAATAATGGAAATATTCTTGTTTTCCGGATTTTGTGCAAGTTGTTTAAAATGCTCCAAACGATAACGGTTTATAAACTCGTTAAATTTTTTACCCAGCTTTTCATTCAGTAACCATGATAATTTGTTGGGATGAAATTCAAGCAGTTGTGCCAGCTCCCTTAACGACAGGGTCGGATTGAGATATGGTTTTTCTGTCACCAGAAAGTATAGAAGTTTAGCGGAATAAGCTGAGGCAGTTTCTTTATCGAGTAAGGGAGTTTTAACAGAATCGTGCTGATTTAAATTTGTTTTGGTGTACAAGCGTTTTTCATAAGAAGCATACCTGGCATCTTTGTGGATAATCTCAGAAAGTGGATCAGAAAAAGTAAGCATTAATATAGAGGATTTTATGCTTAATGCTTTTTCCAGCCAGTCAAATGCTTCGTCGAATTTGTTTAAATTGACCAATGCCAGGAACAGGTATGAGTGTGCCTGAAAAGAATAGGGTTTTTCGGCTTCTTTTTTTAACTCATCCAATAATTCTAATCCATTCTGTAAATCTCCTTTTAAAATAATAGCAAGACAGGTTATTCCCAGTTTCTCATCGGGCAATAGTTTTTCTGAGAGCGTATTTTCAATATAGTTTATTACTTCTTCGAACTTTCCCGTTTTAAGCATACAATATGCTTTAACTATAACGGCAGGAATGTTTTTAGGATTTTTCTCAATGATTTGATGGACGACTTTTTCAGCCCTACCATACTCTTTGTTACGATATAAGTAATATGATTTGTAAAAGAGGGTTTCAAAATTTAACGGGTCTATACCCAGTGCCAGTTGCAAATACCTGTGTGCTACTTTCATCTCTCCGGTGAGGATGTGTAAAAACGATTTAAACTGAAGTGCTTCCGGATAATTTGGTTTTATTTCCAATGCATAGTCAATGTGTTTCATTGCATCGGCATAATTGCTGTCGGTAAAAAAAGAGAGGTTCGCCAGTTGATAATGTACTCCCGCGTTCTTCGGATTTATGCTGTGTGCTCTTTGGGTGTATTCAACAGTTTTCGCATATGCTTCCTGCCACGGATAAGATTCTGTGGTTCCCATAAAACTATAGGCATCAGCAAGACCAACCAACGATTCCGTGTGTTTTGGATCAAGGGCAATCGCTTTTTCAAAAAATTCTATGGCCAAAATGACATCCTCAGGATTCCATTTGTTAAAATGAAACAATGCTTTTAAATATAAAGAATAGGCATCCAGGTTACCGGTTTGTTTGTCAACCAAATGCTCCTTAATTTCCAGGTGGCCGGTAAATTCCCTGAGTTTATCGGCAATATGCAAACTAATTTCATCCTGTATTTCAAAAATATTTTCAAGTTTCCTGTCCCATGTTTCCGACCAAAAATGAGTATCCTTATGCGCCTCAATCAACTGTGCTGTTATTCTGACTTTATCCAATGCTATTCATACACTTCCTTCAAGAATTACAGAAACATTAAGTTGTTTTGCAATTTCTTTTAGTTGAATATCTTTTCCCTTAAAATAGAATGACGAGGTACGAGAGGTTACTTTTAATCCGTCGATTTGAGCCAGGGCATTTATAATCTCCTCGGTTATTCCGTCACTAAAGTATTCTTTGTCAGCATCGGCGCTCATATTTACAAACGGAAGCACAGCGATTGACTTTTGAGTATAAGTTTTTTCAGGCATTTTTGAATGTTACACAGAACAGTAGGTACATGTTGTCAAACAAATGTTTTATTGTAAAGTTTATGGTTGGCCAAATATACCTGGGATGCTGTTGCTTGTATAACAGCAAAACCGAAAAATTATAAGGAAAGGATTTTTCAATATAAAATTGTGGCAAACAAAATAAATCAAATGTTTCGAACGCCTGTTCAGAAAAAAAAACTAATTTTGAATTGATTTTTAAACCAACAAAATCTAATTCAGTTTTCAATTTTCCGAAACATTGTTACTGAATGATTTACTGCTAGCCTGTTTGAATTTTGGCTTCGTATGAATGCCTTAATTTGTATAGTATTGCAGAAAAGTGAATTGAAACAGATATGGAATTTATAGACCAACAAAAAACTTAATAAATAATGAAAAGAAGAGATTTTGTAAAAAACGCCCTTTTGGCAAGCGGTGCTATTGCAATTCCTACACTTGTTAAAGCCAGCGCACTTGGTAAAAATGGATATGTGGCTGCCAGCGACAGAATCGTAATGGGAGGAATTGGCCTGGGAAGTATGGGTAGAGGCGACATGAATAACTTCCTAAACAAAAAGGAAGTTCAATATGTAGCAGTTTGCGATATTGATAAAAGACATCGTCTGGGCTCAATGAAAATGATTAACGATGCTTATGGTAACGAAGATTCAAGAAGTTATAACGATTTCCGGGAGTTTCTGGAAAAAGAAAAACTTGATGCGGTTAACATTGCTCTTCCTGACCACTGGCATGGAATCATTTCAGTTGCAGCTGCAAACAAGGGACTTGATATTTACGGGCAAAAACCTTTGTCACGCACAATTAAAGAAGGACGTGCAATTGTTGATGCGGTAGAGAAAAACAATATTGTCTGGCAAACAGGTAGCCAGCAACGTTCCGGGGCAAGGTTTCACAGGGCTTGTGAATTGGTTAGAAATGGTAAACTAGGTAAAATAGAAAGGGTTGAAGTTGGATTGCCTGATGGCGGTCATAAAGCAGGAAATCCGGATCCGCAACCTGTTCCGGAAGGAGTGGATTGGGACATGTGGCTCGGGCCGGCACCCAAAGTTCCGTACCGTGGTGTTTTACACTGGAACTGGCGTTGGATATTGGCTTATTCCGGAGGACAATTAACCGACTGGGCAGGCCATCATATTGATATTGCACAGTGGGGACTGGGAATGGAAAGAACCGGGCCTGTAAAAGTGGAAGGAAAAGCTGAGTCGTTGAAAAATGATATTTATGATGTTCCTTATGCTTATGATATAGAATATGAATATGAAAATGGCATTGAAATGAGAGTGGCCAATAGCAGAAAATTTATCGAAAGAAAAGGAAAAGGCTGGGATGGCCGCAAAAAAGATCATCAATTCGGAATGGGCGCAGTTTGGTATGGTGAGGAAGGATGGCTACAGGTAAACCGGGCTGGAATGTGGTCGGATAACCCTAATATTCTGGAAGCTACAATCGGCCCCAACGATATTCACCTTTACAAAAGTACCAATCACCATCAGAATTTCCTCGATTGTGTTAAATCGAGAAAAGAGACCGTAGCACCTGCAGAAATAGGGCACCGTTCAATCAGTGTTGCATTAATTGGCGAAATTGCGATGATGACGGGAGATGATTTAAAATGGGATCCAAAAACAGAAAGATTTACCAACAGCGATGAAGCAAACAAAATGCTGATGAGAGATTTCCGCTCACCATGGAAATTACCAAAAATATAATGCGTAGTTGCTAATATATTAAAAGAGGAGATTCTGAATGGATTTCCTCTTTTTTCAAACAATAAAAAAATAAACCGCTGGCGCAGTTTTGTAAACTGTGCCTCAGCTTAACAGGATGAAAATATTACATTATTCTATTTCAACTTTATCAAGTTGTACACCGATTACCTCCCGATTACTATAGGGAGGAGCGAACGGAACGAATTTGAATATTCATATTATATTGATATTTATTATTCCAATTCACTTAATCCTGTTGTGAATGGTTTTGCAAAAGGTTGGTTGGTCGTTCTGGAATGCGGACAACCGGTAGAAAATGTTACTGGGTAGTATATTGAACAATCATGGCAATTAATTTAATAACAGAATCAAGAACTCAAAGAAGTAAATAGTAGTTTTATAAAGCGCTCCTTCACAAAAAATAAAAGTAAAAAATGCCAGGGTGCAAATCCTGGTATTTTTTTACACAAATTAAAATTAACTGTGTCGTAAAAAAATAATCCTAAATAGTTCTGTAAAAATGCTGAACTGTTTTTGTAATTACCTGAATTTTACTCCTATCTTGGAAATTTAAAATCCTTTTATTTACTTTATGTAATTGATTCTTAACCTTTATGCCGGAAACTTTCATCAATAAAATCGAAAAAATTGTTTTATCGAACCTCGAAAATGAAAAGTTTGGCGTTAGTGAACTTGCTGCTGAAACTGGTTTAAGCCGGTCGCAGGTTCTACGGAAAATTAGATCATTAACAGATAAATCCGCCAATCATCTTATCCGTGAAATCCGGTTGAAAGAAGCTGCAAAATTCATTCAGAGCACTGATTTAACAGCTTCTGAAATAGCTTATAAAACCGGATTTAGCAGTCCTTCCTATTTTAACAAGTGTTTTCTTGATGAATATGGTTTTACTCCAGGAGATTACAAAAAAAGGCTGGTTGAAGGAATTAAGGATGAACAGGTTCCTCAAAAGAAAACAGTAGGTAGTAAAATTGCAAAACCGGTGTTAATAGTCACACTAATAATGGTTGTGGCAATTATCGGATATTATGTGATTGTCAATCCGGTAAACAAAACCACCAATCTACAGGCATCCATAGCAGTTTTACCTTTTAACGATTTTTCGGAAAACCAGGACCATGAATACCTGGCCGATGGAATCACTGAAATACTAACCCGTGATCTCTCAAAATTGAAAGAGCTGAGGGTACCCTCCAGAACCTCCTCGATGAAATTTAAGGGGGAAAAACTGCTTTCTTCAGAGATAGCCCGTCAACTCAAGGTAAAACTTATTCTGGAAGGTTCGGTGTTACGAACGGGCGACAGTGTGCTGGTGACGGTGCAATTGATTGAAGTTATTCCGGAAGAGAAACATTTATGGGCTGAAAGTTATTCTGCAGGATACAAAAACATTCATCAATTAATAGATAAAATATCAAATGAAACTACGGGAAATGTTTCAACTGTTTTAAACATTCCTCAGGGTGAAAAAAAGGTTACCAATGTTGATCCAAAAGCTTATGAGTTGTATTTACGTGGCCAACACATTTTAAACCATCAGAAAACCCGTGACAGTTCAATGCGAAAAGTGGTGGAGTACGTTGAGCAGAGTATAGAAATTGATCCCGATTTTGCTCCGGCTTATGTTACGTTGGCGGAAACATACTTGGCAATGAACACGCTTACCGGTGATAATGTTGTAAGATTAATGAATCGGGAAAATGCACGTAAAGCGGTTGATAAAGCTTTGGAATTGGATAAATCGCTTGCTGAAGCTTATGTTGCAAAAGGTAATCTTGCAGGCAGGCTTGACGGGGACTGGGAAAAAATGAAAGATTTAGCAGAAAAGGGTCTTGAACTGGAACCGAGCAATGCAGGTGCCCATTTAATATTATCGAATTATTATGTGGTTAAGGGGATTTACAGGAAGGCAATTGAAGAAGCATTAAAAGCAGAAGAACTAGATCCGGTGAATCCAGTGGTGGGTTGTCTGGTTGCCGAGCGCTATTATATTTCGGGCAATCTTGAAAAAGCCATTAAAAAAAACCTTGAAGTTATCGGTCTGAATCCGAATTATGGCTGGGCATACCATAACATCGGTTTTGTGTATATGCAAGCCGGCGATCCGGAAAAGGCAGTGGATGCCTGGCAGCAACTTCAGATTATCAGGGGGCACAAGGAGCTTTATGATTGTTACGATGAACATGCGTACCAGTATTGTTTCCAGTTTTTTATCGATAATGCCAAAAATAACCATCCCCGGTTTTGTTCAAACCCAATGTTGATTTCTATGGTTCAGATGCTGGTGGATGACAAACAGGGGGCTCTTGAATTTCTTGACATCGCACTTGAATACAAAAACGAAGACCTTCCGGTTATGATCACTTATCCGGATTTTTATGCATTGCACGAAAATCCAAAATTCCAGGAAATTATTCATAAAGCAGGTATTGTTATTCCGGATAGATAGATTATCAGGTTTCCATAGCAATAATAACTGCTTTAAACTTTCGATGCTTCAAAATTACAATCGGTGCGCCATTTTTTAAAGTTTATGCTTCATTGCTGATAAGTTGCAATTGCTTCATTTGGAGAACTTTGTTTTGTAAACTTTAAAATCAATTTATTATGAAAACTTTAAAATTAATGCTGCTTATAGGACTTGTTTCCTTTTTTTTATTTTCACTGAGTAGTAATGCTCAAGTTGTCAAAGAGGTAAAAGGTGAATGCATTGAGGTTGAACCGTCTGCAATAATGTATCCTGAATGTGGTAAATGGATAAAACTGGCTGGGCCGGTTGAATTTTGCTGGAAATCGGTAACAAGGAATATTCCTGGCGGTAACAAAATGGTAATGTTTACCATGACATTTAAAGGTAGAGTGTATAATTCAGTTGGAGCTGAAGTTGCTTTCAGTACTATGGATAAATCGTTATATCTATTAAATGGTAACGGATTAGAGCTTTTAAATGAGATAAGCGTTGGTTCCCTCGGAGGTATGCAGATTTTAGCAAAACATAATTTGGAAATTAGTCATGATGGAGTTGTTACTCCGGTAATCGAAAATTTGAATTTTGTTTGTAAAGAATAGTTTTAGAAATTATCCTTGTAATCCCTAAATATGGTATAAAAACTCGTCCCTGAATTCAGGGACGGGTATTTTAACTTACTAACCATAAAACAATTACTCATGAAATCAATTGCCTTTATTTTTATTTGTGTTTTTTCCGTTTCAGTTCTTCGTGCCCAACAACCTTTTTCTGTTCCGGAAGTTACCAACGACCAGGAAAAAGAAATTCTTTACAACCATGTAATTGCCTATTGCGCCACGGGAATAACCTTTGCAAAAACAAAAGGTGTTTCACCAATAGAATATGGGAATTACATAGGTGAACAGTTTAAGCCTTTCTGGAACCAGGAACAGGGATTTCCTTTTTTTGTAAATACAATAATGTTTATTCTGAAAGGAATGCACCCGGCCAACGAAATGCAGATTCTGGAACAAAACAAAAAAATGGTCCGTTTTAAAATGAAAAACGTGGATGCCATGTTTCAATTGGGTCCGGCGTATGGAATTACGTATAACGAATTTTTGGAATGCTCAAAAGGAATTCTTGAAACCTTGGCAGATTACATGAAATCGGAGTTTAAACAGGAAATGGATAAAAATGGCTGGTATGTGGTAACCATAAAAGAAAAATAAAATAGAGGCTGGTTTAAGTCTCTTATTTGAAAATAAGAGATTGTTTTGAATTATTTTTGGATTTCATATTGGTGCTATAACCGGGTGGAATTTTGTGTTTTTGTGGCATTAACTTTTTTAAACCACAAAGCCCCGCTGGCGCAATTTTGTAAACTGTGCCTCAGCCCAATAGGCTAAAAATATTACATTGTTTTATATTCAACTTTATCAAGTTTCACACCGATTTCATCCCGATTACTATCAGGAGGTGCAAGCAGAGTAAAATCGAGAAAGGAAACCGTAGCACCTGCTGAAATTGGACACCGGTCAATAAGCGCTGCATTAATTGGCGAAATTGCGATGATGACGGGAGATGATTTAAAATGGGATCCAAAAACGGAAAGATTTACCAACAGCGATGAAGCAAACAAAATGCTGATGAGAGATTTCCGCTCACCATGGAAATTACCAAAAATATAATGCATAAATGCTGATATTGAAAGAGGAGATTCAAAAAAAGATTTCCTCTTTTTTTATTCAGGCAAAATAAAATTGTGGTGAAAAAAGAATTTCGAAACAAAATTTTAACTTAGTGGGATAAGCATTTTTTTCAATCTATTCTGTAATTAATACTTAAAACAATGAGAACATTTGTATTTTCAATTTTTGTCATTCTGATTATTTCTTCCTGCACGGATAAAAAACAAATTCTTTTTAATGGTGAAAACCTTGATGGTTGGGAAATCTTTGTGTTTGATACAATAACAAACCCTTCCGAATTCTTTTATGTAAAAGATGGGGTAATTGAAACTACAGGTGTTCCAAATGGATATTTAAGAACAACAGAAGAATATTCAAACTATAAATTGCATATTGAATGGCGTTATCCTGAAAAGCCGGTAAATAGTGGGATTTTCTTACATACAAACGGACCGGATTTAATCTGGCCAGGGCATTATCAGGGACAGTTGAAACATGAAGATGCCGGAGATTTTATAGTTCATGGAATTGGCATGAGCGCAACTTTGCGAGATACGGTTTATACATCCAGCGATTCCAATAAACCTCTGATTACAAAACTCCATAATTCCAGTGAAAAAAGACCTGGTGAATGGAACAGTTTCGATATTCTTTGTAAAGGAAATACAATCGAATTACGTGTAAATGGGAAATTACAAAATGTAGCCACACAATTGTCGCATACAAAAGGTAAAATTGGTATGCAGGCAGAAGGAGCAAAGATTCAGTTTCGGAATATCTGGATTGTACCGGTATTAAAAAAATAGATTTATTCTTTTAATAATTACTCTTTTCTGCCAAACTTCATGACTTCTGAAAGTGGCTTACTGTATAGATTTTTAACGAAGGACCACACGGGAAACGCAGAATTTCATCACGCATTAACGAAAATTGAAAAGTAAACCTTATAAACTAAACTAAATACCATGAATACCAACAGAAGAAAATTTATAACAAGTGCAGCAGCAGGTGGAGGAGTTTTGGCGATAGCACCTTTATCATCATGTTGTGATACTGAAGGAAGTAAATATCAGGAACCTGATTATGCTGCCCTGGATAAAGCAATGCAATCGCCCATTTTAAAAAGGGAGCTGTTTTCTTCTCCGGTGATAATTGAAACCCTGGACTTATTAAGAGACCGAAACAATTTTATTTGCAGGGTACGTTCAAAAGAAGGAGCTGAAGGTATTTCTATTGGGCATCCTTTTATTTCGAAAGAAAGTTACCCGATGTTTATTAATCTATTAAAGCCATTGTTTATTGGTAAAGATGCCAGAGATTTAGATACATTGGTAATTCAGGCAGCAGAAAATTTTGTAAAGCGTCAGGGAATTCCGCTTTGTGTACAAATTGCAACAATAGAATTTGCCATCCTGGATATGTTGGGAAATATAGCCAACAAACCCGTAGGCTCTTTGATTGGAGATATCTGTAATCCAAAAGTTGAAATTTATCTTGGCACAAGATTGTGGGAACTTCGAAAAAAAGAACCGGAAGAATCTTTATCACTGGTAAAACAGGACTATATTGAAACCAAAGCCAAAGCTATAAAACTCAGGGCAGGGGTAGGGGACAATTCGGGTTCTGACAAAGACAATGCATCCGGACGAACAGAAAAGCTTATTAAAATGGCCCGTGAAATGTTTGGAGATGAAATGATACTGATGATCGATGGTAATGGTACATATTCAGTAAAAGAAGCCATTCGAATCGGTAAAATACTGGAAGAGTACAACTATTATTTCTGGGAAGAACCCGTACCCTGGGATTGGTATGAAGAGCAAAAACAGGTTGCTGAAGCATTAAAAATAAAAATGGCAGGTGGCGAAGTAGAATTTGGAATGCACGCTTTCAGGTGGCTGATTGCCAACGGTGCATTTGAAATTTTTCAACCGGATTTATTTTATTTTGGGGGAATGATTCGTTCGATGAAAGTAGCACGAATGGCCGAAATTACCGGTAAAACAATTGCTCCGCATATGTCGGAGGGCGGACTGGGATTTTTGTATATGTTACATATGGTCTCGGCTCTGCCAAATGCAGATAAGTATCATGAGTTTAAGATGTTTGAAACCAGGGATGCCAATGGTACCCGAATCCCTGTTCAAAGTAAAGCTGAAGCTTTTAAAAGTGTCGACGGGGTAATTGATGTTCCCAAAGGCTCTGGCCTGGGGATTGAAATCGATCCGGAGTACATAAAAACACATCGTGAGGTAGCAGGTTAAATGTGAAATTTACATAAATTGCAATCGATTGCATGCCCGTGTTTGCCTGTTTTGTTTTTATCATTTTTATCTTTGAAAGAAATAATATTTCAAAAAGAATTTCCAAAAAATACTAAATATGAAAGTAATTACATTCGGCGAAATAATGTTACGCCTTTCAACGCCGGGATACTTACGAATTTCTCAGGCAAAAGAGTTTGTTGCTACTTATGGCGGTGGCGAAGCAAATGTTGCAGTTTCACTGGCTAACTACGGTATCCCGGTAGATTTTGTAAGCCGTATCCCTGAAAACGATATTGGCAGGGCGTGTAAAATGGATTTACAGAAGTATGGTGTTGGTACAGACAAGATAATTTATGGTGGCGAACGACTGGGAATTTATTTTTTGGAAACAGGCGCAGTAAGTCGTGGAAGTAAAGTTGTATACGACCGTGCTCATTCTGCTATTTCTGAAATCAAACCCGGAATGATTAACTGGGAAAAAGTTTTTGAAGATGCCAACTGGTTTCACTGGACAGGAATTACACCAGCCATTTCACAGGGTGCTGCAGATGCATGTCTGGAGGCCATTCAAAAGGCCAATGAAATGGGAGTAACGGTTTCATGCGATTTGAATTACCGTAAAAACCTTTGGAAATATGGCAAAAAATGTGGTGATGTAATGCCTGATTTGGTAGCAGGAACCGATATTGTTTTAGGAAACGAAGAAGATGCGGCAATGGCTTTGGGAATTCATCCTGAAGGTGTGGATGTTACAGCCGGTCATGTTGAAGGAGCTGCTTATGAATCTGTTTCAAAACAGATTATGGCAAAATACCCAAGAGTGAAAAAAGTGATTACTACGCTTCGCAGTTCTGTAAATGCAAATCATAATAACTGGGCAGGAGTGCTTTGGGACGGTAAACAACTGTTTGAATCTCCTCAATACCAGATTACACATATTGTTGATCGTGTTGGTGGAGGCGATTCATTTATGGGAGGATTGATTTATGGTTTATTGACCTACAAAAACGATGACCAAAAAGCTTTAAATTTTGCGGTAGCAGCATCATGTTTAAAACATACAGTTTTTGGTGATTTTAACCAGGTAAGTGTCGAAGAAGTTGAAAAACTGATGAGTGGTGATGCTTCCGGAAGAGTAGCGCGGTAAACTTGTTTAAAGTTTAAAGTTCAAAGTTTAAAGTTCTAAAGGCAAAAGGCAAAAATAATAGAACCATGGGTTCAGCGGTTTTTAACCGCTGTTTTAGGCGGTCAAAAACCGCCGATCCCTATTGGTTTAAAATTTAATTAATACTTTTCCTTCACTCATATTATTCTTATAGGTTTCAAGAGCCTCTTCAATTTGTTCAGGAGGAAAGGTTTTATAAATTTTTGTGCCTAACTCATTTCCTATCAGGGATTGAATTTTTCGGATGTTGTTTATGTTCTGAATAAAACTTTTTTTCTTTAACCAGTCAGTTAACCAGAATCCTTCAATTTTGTTTCCTGTAAAAATTAAATCACCAGGAAGTATTTCACAGACATCGGGAGACAATCTTCCGTAAATAAATAAGGTACTTCCATTTGGAGCTGCATTTAATAGTTTTTGAACCAGATCACCACCAACCGCATCAAAAATTACATTTGCATTTAAGTTGTGAGATAATTCTTTTAATTCACCTTCAAAGCTTTCCTCACTGCTGTTTAAAATGTATTCAGTACCCTCACTTTTTAGCAATTCTACCTGTGCATCTCTTCTAACCACTGAAATTACAGGTATTCCTTTTGCTTTCCCCAATTTTATAATCATTCTTCCCAAAGCACTTGCAGCAGCCGTATTTATAATCCCGCGTTTCTTTTTCAAAGGATTTGGTATATTATCAAAAACATCAAAAAATGCCAGTGCTGTCATGGGATTCACAAACATCATTGCTCCCTGGTCCAGCGAAACATTTTTATTTAGTGGTACACACATTGCTGCTTTTGTAAGCATATACTCTGCCCAGCATCCGTTATACTCAGGTGCTGCTACACAGGCTACTTTTTTACCCTTCCATAACCTGGGGAGAATTCCTTTTCCTGCATCAACAACAACTCCACTTCCTTCAAGACCAGGTACTACCGGATATGGTTTTTTTATTCCATATTTTCCGGCCAAAAAAGCAAGGTCGGATGGATTTATGGGGGAGGCATGCATTTTTACCAACACCTCACCTGGGCCCGGTTTGGGAACATCGATTTCTGATATGATCGGAGTGCTTCCGCTTTCTTTCAGAATAACTGCTGTCATTTTTTTAGGAATATTGTAATTCATAATTGACAATCACATTAATTTATTGTTTTCACTGCTCATTCAGCATCGCGTCAAAAATCTTATAAGTAAGTGCGAGAACCACTGCACCTACAAATAAACCAACAGGACCTCCCAGCATCATTCCTCCAATTGCACCCAATAATACGACAAGCATAGGAACATCAACTCCTTTACCCAACATCATAGGTTTTAAGAAAGTGTCAGCTGCACTCCAGAATATCGCCCACACTGTGAAAATTATTGCCGGTGTTGTATTTGCAAAACTGAAAACATAGATAATAATAGGAAGCATAACTAAAATTGGAGGAAGTTGAACAATGGCAACAATGAGCACTATTATTGACAGGATACCTGCAGCAGGTAATTTTATGGCAAACATCCCGATACTCAGGAAAAGAGTTTGAATTACTGCTATTCCAATTACGCCCTGCACAACACTTCTGATTGTTAGCATCGAGAGATTTGTTAGTTCTTCTCCCCGGTTACCAACAAGAACATTAAATACTTTTTCGGATGCCTTTTTCCCGGACTCAGCCTGTAGCAATAATACACCTGAAATTATCATAGCAAGAATAAACAGGAATATACTTCCGATTCCTCCCATAATTGCCGAAGAGATTTTTGAAAGAACAGCCATAAATTGTTCGTTGTACTTTAATATAAAACCGTTGAGATTACTGTTTGCCTGCGACCATAATTCATGTGTTTTATTGCCAATTACCGGCCAGTCTTTTACAGATTCATTTGGTGGCGGAATTTCCAGCGTACCTTCCTGTGCAGAATTTACTACGTCTGAAATACCGTCAACAGTTGATGTTGCAAACATTACAACAGGAACAATTATAATTGCCAGGCCAAAGAGTACGATTATTGTTGCTGACAATTTTTGTTTTCCACCCAATAAGCCAGATAGTTTTCTGTGCAAAGGATAAATACCCACGGCAAATACAACACCCCATACAAGTGGGGCAATAAATGGTTTTAGTATCCAGTAACTCAATACAAAAAGTATCAGAACAAATCCAATTCTGACCGAGGCACCAACTGCCCGATCCATAAAAGCTTCTTTATTTTCTTTAAAATCTTCCATAATGTAAAATTTAGTTATTTGTATTTTCTTTTAAATATTCATCATATTCATTTTCCAGCATCCAACCTCCACCCAGTACTTTGTAAAGTGTAATATAAGAGTTGATTAAATTTAATCGGTTGGTCAGTAAATCAAGTTGAGAGGAAAAAGCCTGGCGCTGCTGCTCCAGTACTTCAAGATAGGTTGTGGAGCCTTCATTGTATCTGATATAAGCAAGGTCTTCAGATTCCATTGCAGTATAGGTTCTCGATTCCTGAGCAAACAATTCTTCCCGATAAGTTGAAATATTTACAAGAGCATCTTCAACTTCTCTGAATGCCTGAAGAACAGTTTGCTGATATTGTAGCATTGCCACGATAGCATCCTGTTCTGCCAATGATACGCGATCCTTGTTTTTCCCAAATTCAAAAAGAGGACCAAACAGACTTGCTCCAAGCGAATAGGTCAATCCTGTTGTACCTGATAAATCGGCGCTTGCAACTCCCAGGAGTCCGGTTAAACTTAATGATGGCCATCGTAAGGCTTCTGCAATTCCTATTTGAGCATTTTTGGCCATATAAATGGCTTCACTCTGCCTAATGTCCGGACGACGTGTTAAAAGTTCTGAGGGAAGTCCTACAGGGATATCAAGCTCGTAGTCCCTTGTGTAGAAAGCACTACCCATTTGAATATCCCCCGGAACATCTCCCAATAAAATATTCAGGGCATTCATGTTTGTTGCAATTAAGCGCTTATACACCGGAACTACAGTTGCTGCTACATCACGTTGAATTTGCGCCTGGTTTAAATCCATTTTAGAAATTAATCCACCCTCAAATTTATCATGCATTATTATTAGACCGCTATCTCTGGATGCAAGTGTACTTTCCGCAATTTGCAGTTGATCATAACTAGCAAGAATGGTATGATAGATTGAAGCTACTGTCGAAACAATTCCAAGTTGTACGGTTTGTTGAGCATATTGTGTTGCAAGATAATTCGCCTGTGCCGCTTCATTCATTCTTCTGTACTTCCCCCAAAATCCTATTTCCCAGCTTATTTCAGGCACGGCACCAAATGACACGGCCCCCGTACCTGAGGTTCCTGCACCGGTAATTCCCACTCCATATCCGATTGAGGGATACTGATCGGCTTTGGTGTAACCAATGTTTATTTTTGCTGATTCTAACCTTGATGCCGCAATTTGTACATCTTTATTGTTTCTTAAAGCTGCAGCAATTAAGGTATCGAGAATGTTGTCATCAAATAAATTCCACCAAAGCAGGTTTATTTCTTCTGATGGAGCTAATGAGTAGTTTATGTAGGACTCCGGAGTTTCTACCGGCGCTTTTTGAAATTCGGGGCCAAGCTTACAGCTACCTAAAATAATTGAAAAGCCAAGAGATATTGTAAGCCCCAAAAACAGATTTTTGTAAATATCTTTTTTTTCTTTAAAGGGATAGTTTAAATGTTTTTTATAATGTTTTGTCATTTAATCTTGTTTCATTAATAAATCTTCAGTTTTGAAGTCATTTGTTTTTTTTCATCTTTTTTTCCCGGTAGGCACTCTGAACAGCAAAGGCAATTACCACATAGCATACAGCAATCATCATTTGAAATACCCTTAGCCAGACTTTTCCTCCGGCATCGGCAGTGCTTGTTGTCGTTTGCCCTATAATTAAAAGAAATGTGGAATAAGCCATTCCATATAAAGCTGCGGTTGGTTTTTTAGAAAACAACTGTTGCGCAAAAAACAATCCTGCAAGCATCATCAGTAATATGAAAAATGGATATTCGGGAACCATTACCAGAAGTTCGTATGCTAAAATGGAAAATAATCCGCCCAGGAGATTTCCCAGTATCATCATCATTCCGGCCTTAAAAGTGAATGCGGGATTCATTGACAGTAATACAACAAAAATCAGAATAAGCAGACCGCCCAGCATTTCGCTAAAGAAAAAATACAGTACTACCGGAAAAACAATCATCAGAGTGTTTACAGCGTAAGCAAATCGTTGCTGTTTAGTTGGTTCTGCTCCTTTATTCGCAGGTTGAATTTTTGTATTATCAGTTTCATTTGATATATCAGGAATCAACGTAAAAACAATCCAAACCATACACACGGTAATTGTTGCTCCGCTGATAAGTGTTTTCGAAAAACCATAGGCAATGCTCATACTTTGCATTCCCAGCATAGGAATAAGCAGAAGAGATATAATCATAAATGTTTTTGCCGTTTTACCCAGTTTATTGGTATAAAATACCCATAAAAAAGCAAGGGCCAGGATGGGAATAAAAAACCAAACAAAATCGATAAAGAATCTTGTGAGTATTAATCCTGTATACGTCGTTGCTGCAAGTGTAATGACAAAATATAATCCTGTTTTAAAATTTGGCATTTTACTTCCCGGGGCAAAAAAACTCAAAGCGAGAACAGGTATGATATATGCAAGATCCCAAGATTTACTTAGTGCAATAATGGCAATAAGGGACGGACCCAAAGCATAACGGAATATAGGAATCTGTTCCTCGGCAATGGGAATTAATCGATGATATGTACTACTTTTAGCGAACATAACTTAACCAGGTATTTATCCAGATTCGCCAGTGGGCTAAACGATTAAGTAATTTATGGTTTCCTGTAAGAACAACTACATCAGCCTGTCCTCCTGCACGGCAAAGATCAAAAGCTTCTTTGTTATCAAAGGCAATGGTAACCGGAAATCTTTGAGGATCGCGTAACCAGGTGCTTGTCGAACCAATACTGGGTAATCCCCCACGGTTGACAGGATTTCCTGATTCTACTCCATGTCCGATTCCTCTTACCTTTCCTTCAAATATTTTTCCCGGAGCAACATCGAGGATAAATAAAACCTGGTCTCCTACTTTCATATTGGATAGGTTGTTTTCTTTAAAATCGGCCTGAATCCAGATATCCTGTTTTGAAACCAATGTAGCCAGAGGCTGGCCTGCCTGTGCATAATAACCGATGTCAATATTAAAACTTTCTATAAATCCATCGTTGGCAGCGTAAATGGTTGTATAAGAATAGTCGAGCTCTGCTTTTTCCAGTTCCGATATTGCAAGACGTAATTGTGCATTATCGTTACCCGTAGCTCCCAGTTGTTCCTGGGCTTTTACCAGGTTGGCTTCGGCGGAGTATAATTTTTCTGTTGCCTGACTTAAGGATGTTTCAACCCTGTCTATATCGGCTTGTGAAACTGCTCCCGGATTTTTGCTGAGAATTCTTTGTGTACGATCATAACTTCGCTGTGCTCGGTCTAACTGGGCTTTTGCAACTCCCACACTGCTTGCGGCTGCCTGAACGTTGGCTCCCTGTGCACCTATTTGTTGCGTTGCATTGTCAAGATTTGCTTTGGCTTTGTTAATGTTTAAAACAAAAGTTGTGGTATCCAGGCCAAACAAAATATCGTTTGCTTTGACCACGCTGTTTAGTTTTACCCTGACATCGGTTACATATCCCGAAACACGTGGCGTTATGGGTTGTATTAACTCGGTAATTCTGGCCTGGTCGGTGTAGGGAGTTATCCTGTCAGCATATATGTACCAAATAAAAACTATAACAGATAACAGCAATACAACTCTGGTAACTGCAACCATGCCTGGTTTTTTCTTATTATTTGGGTGTTTTTGTTCTTCGGATTGATTTGGAGGAGGTGATTCTTTCTTTTCTTCAGACATATTGTGAATACTGTTTTGATGTAAAAAGATAAGAATAAATCGAATATTATTAAACTGTTTATCAAAATATAAATAAGACAATTTAAAACCAGATCCCAACAAACATTGTTTAATAGTGGAGAACTTTTGTATAACAACGTTGTTTAAATCGTAAATAAAATTTATTAAGAAAAATGAAAAAAGTTACAATCCTGTTTGGTTTAATATTTATGGTTGCAATTGTATTTGGTCAATCATCTTTTTATGATTTCACTGTAAAAGATATCGATGGAAATGATTTTGAATTGTCTTCGCTTAAAGGAAAAAAAGTGATGGTGGTAAATACTGCTTCAAAATGTGGATTTACTCCCCAATACGAAATTTTACAAAAAGTTTACGAACAGTATGGGGGCGATGAATTTATGATTGTTGGTTTCCCTGCAAATAATTTTATGAAACAGGAACCGGGAACAAATGATGAAATTAAATCATTTTGTACAAAAAATTATGGTGTTACTTTTCCGATGATGTCAAAGATTTCTGTTAAAGGAGATGATATGGCACCACTTTATGAATGGCTGACATCAAAGGATAAAAATGGTGTATTGGATTCAAAAGTGGGATGGAATTTTCAGAAATATCTTATCGATGAAAACGGGAATCTTGTAAAAATGATTCCGTCTAAGGTTAAGCCTGATGATGAGGAAATTATTTCATGGATTAAAGGATAATAAGGCTTAAAATATACAACCAAAAAAGAACGGTTCTGTCTAAGTTTAAATAAAGACAGAAACGTTCTTTCACAACTACCAAGGATGTCATCTTTTTGAAGAGATGACATCCTTGTTTTTTTTGAATAATCGAGGTTTGGCATCCCGAAAACTTCGGGATCTGCGGTTTTTAATCGCAGGTATTATTTCAGAACTTTAAAAGAAGATTCCCGAATAACAAGATTGGTTGGCAAAACCACTTCTTCTTTAATTCTGGTATCTTTTTCAATTTGCTCAAAAAATAAGCGGGCAGCTTCCATGCCCATTTGTTCCGTTGGATGTGTTACTGATGTTAATGCCGGTTCCACAACGGTTGAATGAAATTCATCTGTAAAGCCAACCAGTGCAATATCATCAGGAATCTTTAATCCGTGTTTTTTAATTTCTTTCATGGAAGCAAAAGCAATAGTATCATTAATCCCGAAAATAGCATCCGGAATTTCCTTTAATGCAAGTAGTTTTTTGGTTGCTTTAGCAGCGTCTTCTGCATTTAGTTTTGATTCTACAAGTAAATCGGGATTATACTCAAGGCCACATTCTTCCAATCCTTTTAAATAACCTTCTTTTCTGTGTTTGGATATGTTTAAATGGTCAGGACCGGAAATGTAGGCAATTCTTCTGCATCCATTTTTATAAAAATGACGGGTTATGTTTTTTGCAGCCTCCATACCATCTACTGTAACTGATGGAACATCAGTGTTTTCTGCAACACGGTCAAAAAATACCAAGGGTATTTCATTTTGAATCAATCGGTTGAAATGGTCGAAGTTGCTGGTTTCCTGGCTGATACAAACAATCAATCCTTCTACCCGTGTTTTTAATAAATTTTCAACTGATTCTTTTTCTTTTTCAAGTGATTCATTTGAAGAGGCAATCAGAATATAATATCCTTTTTCTTTGGCAAGATGTTCAATCCCTGAAATGACAGAAGAGTAAAAGTGAGTAACCAAATCAGGTACTATTACCCCAATCATTTTCGTTTGCTGGCGAAGTAATCCCATTGCCAGCGGATTCGGTATATAATTCCGTTTAATGGCCAGTTCCTTAACTTTTTTTGTCAGTTCAGGACTAATTATAGGATTGTCTTTCAATGCTCTGGAAACTGTTGAAATCGAAATTCCCAGCTCATCAGCCAGATCTTTTAAAGATATATGCCTCTTTTTCATTTGTTACTCAATTCCTTTTTCGAAGGTAACTATTTTAATTCCAAGTTTTCAATTGTTGTGTACGACGTGCCTCTGATTGCTTCAAAAGCTTCCACCAATTCCTTCAGTTTTTCAGGATTATCTTGGGCAAGATTTTTTTGCTGTCCAATATCCTCTTTTAAATTGTACAACTGCCAGTTTTTATTGTTACCCAGTTCAATATTCACCTGCTTGTTTTTTGCAGGTCCGTTATATGGAGGAATCAACGCCCAATCTCCTTTTCGAAATGCTGTTCGGCTTGTAGCCTCGATAATCAATTCATCCCGGCCGGTATCTGATTTGCCCATAAATACGTCCATTAATGGTTTGCTGTCCTGCGCTGATTTATCGCTATCAACAAGGTCGGCAACAGATGCTAAAAAGTCCAGCTGACAAACCACAGCATCCGAAACCTTTGGTTCAATTTTACCTTTCCAGTACGTTATAAACGGTACTCGGGTTCCGGCTTCAAACAAACTGTATTTTCCGCCACGTAAATCTCCTGCCGGTTTATGGTTTCCAATTTTTTCTACCGCATCATCATAATAACCATCGTTTAACACCGGACCATTGTCACTGGTGAAAATAATTAATGTATTTTCCAGAAGATTCTCTTCTTCCAGTGTTTTAATAAATTCACCCAAACACCAGTCGGCTTCTACTATTACATCGCCACGTGGTCCCATTCCGGAAGTGCCCTCAAAACGTGGATGCGGAGTGCGCGGAACGTGAGGTTGTTGCATTGCATAATAAAGAAAGAATGTTTCGTTTTTATGCTGCTTTACATATTCCTGTGCTTTTGCCAAAAAATGGTCTGCCATGTCAATATCCGACCACTTGGCTTTTTCTCCGCCTTTCATAAAACCAATTCTGGGAATACCGTTTACAATACTGTTGTTATGGCCGTGATGCCATTTCATGGTTAATAATTCAGGATTCTCCAAACCGGTAGGTTCTCCTTCAAAATTTTTCTTGTAATCAACCAGTATCGGGTCGTTTGGATCTGCGCCAACAACGTAACCATTTTCGATATAAACTGTCGGAACCCTGTCCTGAGTTGCTGCTAAGATATACGAATAATCAAAACCAACTTCGTTAGGTCCGGGTGTTACTTTTTTATTCCAGTCAACATTTCCACTGCCCAATCCCAAATGCCATTTGCCAACTATTCCCGTATGATAACCTTTTTCTTTTAGCACTTTTGGAATGGTGAGTTGTTCTGTTCCAATTAAGAGTGGCGCTGTACCAGGAAGAATTCTGGCATTTTTTTCACGCCATGGATAAACACCTGTCAATAAAGCATAACGACTTGGCGTACAGGTTGCTGATGAAGCATAACCATTGGTGAATCGTATTCCGCCTTCAGCCAGTTTATCCATATTGGGTGTTTTAAGTTCAGTTGCTCCGTAAGCACCCACATCGCCATAACCTAAATCATCCATATATACAATTACAATATTGGGATTTGTCGGAACAGTTTCCTTTTTTGCCTTTGGCTGACATGACACAAGAAATATGGTTAGCAGAATTAACAAAGAACCTGTGTTTTGAAAATATTTCATGAGTTTGATATTTAGTTATTTATTATTGTTATTCTAAAACGTTCATTAAAAACAGAAGCACAAAGATCTAAACTTTTCTTATTCTGAAAAAGATGATTTAAAATTTTGGAATATCATTTTTACTAATTGTAGGGTTGGTTAGAGGCACGGGTTAACAGATATTGCTTTTTATATTCCGACGGACTTACATTCAGTTTCTTTTTAAACTGCTTGTTAAAGTTTGAAAGGTTATTAAATCCACTTTCGAAACAAATTTCAACCACACTCATATTTTCTTCAAGCAGTAGTTTACAGGCATGGCTTAACCGGATATCATTCAGAAATTTAACAAAGGGTTTTCTTGCACGCTGACTAAAATATC
The DNA here is from genome assembly GCA_913063265.1 of uncultured Prolixibacteraceae bacterium. Classification (GTDB taxonomy): domain Bacteria; phylum Bacteroidota; class Bacteroidia; order Bacteroidales; family Prolixibacteraceae; genus Draconibacterium. The sequence goes on from CAJXZG010000035.1 coordinate 32,543, forward strand.
TTGAAAATGCATTGTCGGCCATGTTTGCAATTTTCGCAACATCGCTAACCGAAATATCCTTATTAAAATTATTGGTCATATAGGTAATTACTTTCTCCATTCGTTCTGATTCTTTTTCACTTGAACAGGTAACTCCTGCTTCAGAAATAGATTTATATTCACTGGAATTTTGAAGAACATTAAGAATTTCGAGTAGTTTCAACCACCGTGAAAAATCTTTGAGTTCCAATAATTCATGCATTTTTCTACTCACAATTTGATTGGTATCTCCGAAAATATCCAAACCTCGTTTTGATTGATTTAAAAGATTTTTAAGCGAGCCTGTTTCCGGCAGATTAAAAAAGTCACTTCCAAAAGAAGTTTCCTGAAAATGTACCACGATTGAGCTGGCTTTTAGGTTTTTGTTCTGATAATACTCATCATCATTTCGGTAAGAATGAGGTAAGTTTGGACCAATAAGTGCCAAATCTCCGGGTTCGAAACTTGAGATTTTATCTCCTATAAAACGTTTTCCTCTACTCTCCGTTACCAATACCAATTCATACTCAGGATGAAAATGCCATGGATTTGGATAATAGTTAAATTCAAAGAATTCAACCACAAACGATTCAATTGTTTTTTTGGGTAAATGTTCCAGAACTGGTTTCATGGTTGGTTGATCGGCTTTTTGTCGTTTTAAATTTGGCTAAAACTACATTTACTAATCCTTAATCGCAAAATTATTGTTCAATTTTCCCATTTTCTTGTCAGAAAAGTATCAGGTTCTATAATTTTTGATGTGGTAATCCGATTCTTATTCTTATATTTTAGCTGCGAAATAAAATCTAAAACCAAAAAACTATGTCACTAAAAAATAACTCAAGAAGAGATTTTCTGAAAAATTCTGCTTTGGCAACTGCCGGAATTTCAATCGTTCCGAATTTTGCAGTTGCAGGATTGGGGCATAAAGCGCCAAGCGATAAAATGAATATTGTAGGAATTGGTGTGGGTGGAAAAGGACATCCAAACCTGGTTGCTATGAACACTGAAAACATAATTGGTTTATGTGATGTGGACTGGAAATACTCTGAAAGTTGTTTTAAAGAATTTCCCAAAGCAAAAAAATACTGGGACTGGAGGCGTATGTTTGATGAATTGGGAGAATCTATGGATGGAGTAATGGTTGCCACAGCTGACCATACCCATGCCATTGTAGCTGCTACAGCAATTACCATGGATAAACATGTTTATTGTCAGAAACCATTGACACATTCAGTTTACGAATCGAGATTGTTAACCAATCTTACGGCAAAACACAAAGTTGCCACACAAATGGGAAACCAGGGTAACTCGGGAGATGGTGTTCGTGAGGTATGTGAGTGGATTTGGAATGGAGAAATTGGTGAAGTTAAAGAAGTTCATGCATGGACAGATCGCCCCATTTGGCCCCAGGGATTAGAAAGGCCGACAGAAAAGATGATGGCACCGGATTCTTTAAACTGGGATTTGTTTATTGGCCCTGCACCCATGCGTCCTTATCACGATATATATACTCCATGGAACTGGCGTGGCTGGTGGGATTTTGGCACCGGTGCTTTTGGGGATATGGCTTGTCATGTGCTCGACCCTGTATATCAGTCTTTAAAATTAGGCTACCCCGAGAAAGTTCGTGGCAGTTCTACAGCAATAAATACTGAATCGGCACCACAGGCAGAAACGGTTGAGTTTATTTTTCCTGCACGTGAAAAATATAAAAAGGCTGCTATGCCGCGTGTAAAAGTTTACTGGTACGACGGGGGTTTACTTCCGAATATTTCTGATTTGGTACCCGAAGGTGAAAACCTCATGGCAGATGGTTTGGGAGGATGTTTATTTGTGGGTTCAAAAGATACCCTGATTTGTGGTTGCGGTGGATTTAATGCCAGACTTGGTTCTGGTCGAAAACCAAAAGTTTCGCCTTATTTGAGACGAGTACCGGGAGCTATCGGTTATGTGGACGGGCCTCACGAACAGGATTGGATTCGTGCCTGTAAAGAATCACCTGAAAACAGGGTGGAAGGAACTTCTCATTTTGGTTACTCCGGACCTTTTAATGAAATGGTTTTAATGGGTGTTTTAGCCATCAGGTTACAATCCTTAAATAAATCACTGGAGTGGAACGCGGAAGAAATGAAAATCGCAAATATTTCACCTTCAGAAGAATTGAAAGTAATTACTGCTGATGAGTTTAAGGTTATTGAAGGGCACCCGCATTTTAATACAAAATATGCAACTTTTAATGCGTTGGAAGAAGCAAACAGCTATATCAAACATGAATATCGGGAAGGGTGGAAACTGCCGGAAATGCCTTAAAAATTTATATTTCAGTATTCTGTAATTTTTGTTTTGACGTCATCCTGAACTTGATTCAGGATCTAACCTAAAACAGATGCTGAAATAAATTCAGCATGACGAATTCTTAACTATGTAATTAGATAAATAAAAATGAAAAGACGAAATTTTATACAAAATACATCTTTGGCGCTGGCAGGGACTGTAATGGCAAACAGCGGATTTGCTGGTTCATTTACAGAAGGATTGTCGAAAAAAAAACTTACTGTAGGAGCGCATGTTTGGGTTTATGCAAGTACGCAACCCAATTACGATGTATCTCCGATTTTGGAACAGATTTTTGCAGATATGTCTGATGCAGGTTTGGATGCAGTGGAAACCATGGAACAACCTTTAAGAAGTCTTGAATACACCAAACAAATAAAGGAGTTTATCGAAAAATACGAAATCGCTTTGTTGGGAACTTCATACGGAGCTCAAATGTGGGATAAAACCAAACAAAATGAAATTTACGAAGATGTTGATTTAATCATGACCAATATGGCTTCTGTGGGAGGCCGTACTTTTGGTGTTTCTGTGGGGCAGGTTTATGACAGAAAAAAAACAGAAGATGAATTGGATGCTCAGGCCGAGTTGCTTAAAAAACTAGTTAAACTGGGAGAAAAAAAGGGAATTGTGTTAAATCTTCATAATCATACTTATGAGGTAAAAGATGACATGTATGATCTAAAAGGAACCTTAAAAAGAATACCTGATATTAAACTGGGGCCCGATTTAAACTGGTTGCTAAGAGGCGGTGTTGAGCCAATTGAGTTTTTGGAAATGTACCAAAAGAATATTTGTTTTTTACATTTGAGAGATCAGTACGAAAACGGGAAATGGAGCGAAGCTATTGGAGAGGGTGATGTCGATTTTAAGGAAATAGGAAAAAAACTGGAGGAGATAGAATTTGATGGTGATGTGGTAATAGAGCTTGCTTTTGAAAGCGATTTTACTCCAACCCGCTCCATAAAACAATCTTTGGGAAGAAGCAGAAGATATCTAAGAAAAACGATGAAGATTTAATAAATTTTGATTCAAGAATATTTTGTGTTGAAATTTTTGAACTGCTAACTCCAACCGGAACTATGAAATAATCTCGATCTCTCTTTGTATTGCGGGAACTGAGAGAGAGTCAGAAAAGTAAATTTGCTGTTACAATCGAAAGCATAAATATTAATCTAAAAATTTGAAATAAACCAATGAAGCATTTAAAAATTGTCTTGCTAATTACAATAATTGCATTTTGCAGTTGTCAGCCCAAATGGCAACACTTATTTAATAACGACCTTTCCAATGCTTTGGATAAACAAAATGTTTGGTCGTATCAGGGAGATGTGTTAACCGCATCGGAGGATGCATGTATTTTTACTACCGTTGAATACGAAAATTTTGAAATCGATTTGGAATTTAAAAATGAAACCGGAACAAACAGTGGGGTAGTCGTTTATTGTACGGACAGGGATGACTGGATTCCCAATTCTGTTGAAATTCAGATTGGCGATGATTATTATTTTATGGATAAAGACTGGGTACCGAATTACATGTGCGGAGGAATTTTCGGACATCTGGCCCCAACATCCACTTTGGTGAAAAAAGCAGGGGAATGGAACCATATGAATATTCGTTGTGAAGGACAGCATATTTTAGTGAAATTAAACGGCGAAATATCAGCTGATATGGATATGGCTCTGTGGACAAGCGGTACAAAAAATCCTGATGGTTCAGATATACCTGAATGGCTGCCAAAACCATTTGCCGAACTTCCAACCAAAGGATATATTGGATTTCAGGGAAAACACGGAGAAGCAAATATCTATTTCAGAAATATAAAAATTGCTTCAATTAATTAATTGTCCATTTGCACAAAATTTTTTAAATGAATTCTAAAGAAAGATTTGACCTGACCGTAAATCATAAACAGCCGGATAAAATGATGGTTGATTTTGGAGCTACTTCAACAACCGGAATCCACGCATTGGCAATTGAGAATTTAAGAAAATATTACGGCTTGAAATGGAAACCTGTAAGAATTGTTGATCCTTACCAAATGTTGGGTGAAGTTGATGATGAATTACGTGAGATTATGGGCGCTGATGCAATTGGCGCAAAAGGAAAAAGCAGCTCGTTCGGTTTTTATAATCACTCACCCTTTAAAGAATATCAAACTCCATGGGGACAGGTTGTAAAGGTTCCCGTTGGTTTTAATGTAACAGTCGATGAAAATGGCGACACTTTAAGTTATCCCGGTGGAGATTTATCTGCCGAAGCTTCGGCTAAAATGCCAAAAGCCAGTTATTTTTTTGATGCTATTATTCGGCAGAAACCTTTTAATGAGGAAGATTTAAATCCCGAAGACAATCTTGAAGAATATGGATTTGTTTCTGATAGTGATTTGGAATACTGGAAAGAAACCACCCAAAAAGCCAGGGCAACCGGAAAAGCTGTCGTAGCGGGTCTTGGAGGAACAGCATTGGGAGATATAGCCCATATTCCTGGAATGAAACTTAAAAATCCAAAAGGTATCCGGGACATTGCAGAATGGTACATGAGTGTAATCATGCGACCCGATTATATCAAAGCCATTTTTGACAGACAATCGGAAATTGCTGTCGAGAATTATAAAAAGCTACATAAAGTAATTGGCGATAACATTGATGCGGTATTTATTTGCGGTACCGACTTTGGTACCCAGGATTCGACATTTTGTGCACCCGAACAATTCGATGATTTATGGATGCCGTATTACCAGAGAATTAATAACTGGATTCATGAAAATACCACATGGAAAACATTTAAACATTCCTGTGGTGCAGTAGAATCTTTTTTGCCAAAATTTATTGAGGCCGGCTTTGATATTATCAATCCCGTTCAGATAAATGCAGCAGGAATGGATCCGGTTCATTTGAAAAAAACTTACGGAACTGACCTGGTATTCTGGGGAGGGGGAATTGATACCCAGAATGCGTTGCCTAATTTTTCTCCTGAAAAAATTCGGGAGGAGGTTTTGCGATTATGTGAAATTTTTGCAAAGGATGGAGGGTATGTTTTTAATACGGTTCACAATATCCAGGCCAATGTACCGGTTGAAAATATTGTGGCCATGGTAAATGCTGTGAAAGAATTTAATGGCGAGAAAGTATAACTTACACCGTCCTTTAGGGCGGTGGTATTGAATAAGTAACCTTCTCCAAGGAATTTGTAAAATTTTGTAAATTATTAAATTACAAAATTTTACAAATTCCATTTTTTACATATTATTTGAAACCACCGCCCTGAAGGACGGTGTTAGAGATAAAAAGAACAAAAACTAACAACCAATAAAACAAACCAATATGAGTGAAACAATAATAGGAATAGACCTTGGCGGAACAAGAATTAAAGCCATCGCAATTAATAAAGAAGGTGAATTTTTATACCAACATTTTCAGGCCACAAATGATGGTGATGACGCAGTTTGGAAAAACGCAGTAGCACAATCGGTGAATAAAATCAGTAAAAAAGTAGAAGGTGCCGGTGAAGTAGTTGGTATCTCAGCGCCAGGTTTGCCAAATAGCGCAAACTCTGCAATCGGTTTTATGCCAGGTAGATTGGAAGGATTGGAAAATTTTATCTGGAAAGATTTTCTTGGTAAACAGGCATTTGTTTTGAATGATGCTATTGCCTCCATGATAGCTGAAGCAAGATTTGGAGCAGCAAAAGGCAAAAAGAATGTAATTATGTTGACTTTGGGTACCGGTGTTGGTGGCGCAATTCTTATCGATGGAAAACCTTACCAGGGAGCTTTTAATAAAGCAGGGCATATTGGACATATGGTGGTCGACTATAAAGGAAAACAGGATATTATTGGTATTCCGGGAAGCCTGGAAGATGCCATTGGAAACTGTACGATTCTGGAAAGAACAAATGGCAAATATGATTCCACGGAAAAACTTATTGAAGCTCACAGAAAAGGTGATAATTTTGCCACAGAAGTGTGGATTAGTTCTGTTGACAAACTTGCAATGGCTTTGGCATCGTTAACCAACATTCTTTCGCCTGAAACAATTATTCTTGGTGGAGGAATTACAGAAGCAGGAAAGGATTTATTTGAACCTCTGGAAGAGTTTATGGCAAAATATGAATGGCGGGTAGCCGGAAACAAAGCTGAAATTGTTAAAGCTCAGTTTGGTGAGATGGCCGGTGCAATTGGTGCAGCTTGTTTTGCCCGTGAAAAGAGTCAGGAATAATTAATTGTAGTTCTTACTGGTTCAATTCTTTGATAATTTTATTTTCAAAGCCCAATCTTTGGTTGAAATGGTTTCTCCGTTTGGAAAATCCGGAAATTCTATAAAGCCTTGATTTGAAGAAATAAGCTTTTCCGATTTGCTCCATTGACCGTTTTCAGGATTAAACCATTCAAAAATATATTTGGCAGCTTTCTTGGTTTTTGACAATACAGGTTTTTGACATCCTTGTTCAAAATAAAGAAAATATAAATCTGAATTTTCAGAACTTAAACAATAACTCCAACCCATATTGTTATCCGGATTTGATGTTTGATGTGGTTTCAGCAATTGTTTTGCTTCTACCAAATCAATGTATGAATCTCCTTCAGAAAATAAAAAATCGTTTATATATTTCATTTGTTCTGCCGATTGAATTAAAAAAGTCTCAGAAGTATGTTCATTACCTCTCCAAATATTATCCGCACCATAAACATGACCTGCCAAAGCACCTGAAAGAACACTTCCGTATAAAGCTACCCTGCAGTAATATGCAGCAAGGTCAGATCCCAGGTCTGCGTTATTTCCCCATTTTAGTCCATCATAATAAGGCTCATTTACCACTATGGGCACAGGATTTTTTAATCGAAAAATCTTTGGAACAGCTTCAAAAAGATGGTGATCACGGCTTTTGTTTCCAACACCATGAAATGATAACCACCTGGCTTCATCTGTGTGACCAAATGTGTAGAAGGTATTCCCGGGAGGATTAGCACTGGCCATATGCCCAAAAGTTGGCCATTTGTAATCGTCAATAATGCTATTGGCTACCTGATTCCAGTCCTCTTTTGTTAAAGCCCTTGCATCCAGATGAATCGGACTGTTAAAAACAATATTTCCCTGGTATCTGAAATACAGATATCTAACATACCTTGCATAAGATTCCGGCCATTCAAAATTTTCTTTCCAAAAATCTGCAATATCTCTTCGCGATGCTTCTATAAAAGGAATAAAACCGTGGGCATTTAAGTAATCCACTTTTTTATCCATCGATTTGAAATATTCGGGATTAAGTCTGTCAAGATCAGGTCCATTTTTATTTAGCTCAAAAGACCAGTTTCCGGCTTCATCTTCCCAGCCACCGCCACCCCAGCCATCTTTATTAGTTAACCAGTTTGGGAATGCTGCAATTACCATGCACCCATTGTATCCCTGTTCTTTTCTAAATCTTACATAATCTTTAAATCCGGCATCCTTACTGCCAACTTCTCTTATCGAATCATCCTCATGCCAGTAGTATCTTTGAGTCATACACGGCCACCAGGTATCAGCAAGCCAAAACATTGAAGTCCCATCCGCATATTCAAAAGAATGCCCTTTTTTATCAGCCTTTACCATACCACGACGTAAGGGATTTTCTACTTTCTCATGTTCAGTCCATTCAATGGCTTTAAATGTTCCCTTTTTATTATTTAAACCCCAATCTTTCTGATTTGATCCACTTACCCATGTCCATTCTCCAGGGTTTACAGCCATTATTCTTACTTTCCAAATGTTCTCTCCATCCCAGAAACCATAACATCGTTTTTCAAAACCGGGTCCTTTTAAATCAATCCAAATTTCAACATCGGTATAAGGATTTTTATAAGAATTTTTTGATTCAAATTCGATTTCAATTTTTTCCCAAACATGATGTTGGGTATTCTGATTCAATGTTTGACAGCCACCAAAGAACAAAACATAAAATAGAGTGATTTGAAAAAAGAGCTTAGGTTCCATACTTTTCTTTTTAATGAGGTAGATTGGTAAAAATCTATCAAAAGGAAATTATCTTAAAAATAATAATTTAGGCTTACGAATTTATGATCTTTTCAAACAATCTTTTGGTGTTACGCCATGAATTTTTTTAAAAATTTAGAGAAATAAGAGTAGCTGTTAAATCCTGTTTTAAAAGCTATTTCATCAACATTATATTGTTTTGAAGAAAGCAAAAATGAAAGTTAAAGTCGCTTATTTGTTGGATAATACTGACCATGAACTAAAAATTGAAGAATCGAATAAGGGCAATTAAATTTTGCTTCCAGAAAATGCGCTCGATGAGATTGCTCCGGTAATCAGGATTGAAGCAATTCCATCCGAAGACTGGGCAAACCTGAAAAAATACAACAAGGCAAATGCTGCAGTAAAAGCATCATCAAAAGAAACTAAAGTGATTTTTATGGGCAATTCAATTACCGAAGGTTGGGTGCGACAAGACCTTGATTTCTTTAAAACGAATGCTTTTGTTGGACGTGGAATCAGCGGTCAGACTTCGGCACAAATTTTATTGCGTTTTCGCTCTGATGTTATCGATTTAAATCCGCAAGTAGTTGCAATAAGCGCAGTTACAAACGATATTGCTGCCAATCGTGGTCCTGTAACTCTGGAATATGCCATGGGAAACATTAAATCGATGGCGCAAGTGACAAAGGCTAATGGTATTGAAATTGTACTGGCTTCCGTTTTGCCTGCATCGAGTTTTGGATGGCGTCCTGCCATTTATCCGGGCGATTCAATTATTGAACTCAACAAAATGATTAAGGCTTTTGCCGAAGAGAATGACATTTCCTGATTGATAGATTGATGTGTTGTTAGACCTGCATTTTTCATACATTGCCATAGATCTAAAAGAAAAATTATCTGAAGTCTAATAGAATGAGGATACCTGTCTACGAAATGCAACTTGCTCACAGTTTTTTTATATTTATTTTTACAACTACATAAAAACATAATTGAATGAAAACTTTAAATTGGCTTATTCCGGGATTAGTTCTGATAATCGCTATAACAAGTTGCCAAAAAGAACAAAAACCGCCTAACTTTTTATTCGTTTTGGTTGACGATCAATCGCCATTTGATTTGCAACAATATGATGCAAAATCAATATTGGAAACTCCTAATATTGATAAATTGGCTGAAGGAGGAATGGTTTTCGAAAGTGCACGCCATATGGGTTCATGGAGCGGTGCAGTTTGCACGCCTTCACGCCACATGATAATGAGTGGTCGGAAAGTTTGGGATTTACCGAGTTATGGCAAACAATTTGATAATCCTTCTTGTCCGGATAGTCTTGAATTACAAACCATCGGTGCAGTATTTAACAGGGCGGGTTACAGCACCATGCGTACCTGCAAAAAAGGGAATTCTTACCAGGCCGCAAACAAACAATTTATTGTCCTTCACGAAGCCAGCAAAAGGGGTGGTACCGAAGAAACCGGTAGTGCATGGCATGGCTTACAGGTACTTGATTATCTAAAAACAAGAGAAGAAACAGAGGATGAAAATCCGTTTTTTATCTTCTTTGGTTTTTCTCATCCCCACGATGTCAGGGACGGAACACCTGAGCTGCTTGCCAAATATGGTGCGGTAAATCATAGGGATACAACAAGTTTTCCTACATCGAATCCAAAGCAACCCGGGTTACAGGAAAACTATTTACCCAAACATCCTTTTTTTCATGGTCACCCGGGATTAAGAGACGAAGAACGTGTTAGCGGAGTCTGGAAAAGAAGAGATACACTTACCATAAGAAATGAGTTGGGAAGGGAATATGCCTGTTCGGAGAATATCGATATTCAACTTGGTAAAGTATTGAATAAGTTGGAAGGAATGGGTGAACTGGATAATACTTATATCTTTTATACATCCGATCATGGAATAGCCATTGGAAGACATGGTTTAATGGGAAAACAAAACCTTTATGAACATACATGGAGGGTACCTTTTATTGTAAACGGCCCGGGAATCAAGGCAGGAACCCGTGTTGAAGGAAATATTTATCTTGTGGATATTTTACCGACATTATGCGATTTGGCTGGCATACAAATCCCTGAAACAGTTAACAGTCTTAGCTTTGAGCCGGTTTTAAAAGGAGAAAAAGAATCAATCAGGGAGGTAATGTACGGAGTGTACAGCGGAGGTACAAAACCCGGTATGCGCTGTGTTAAAAAAGGCGACTGGAAGCTGATTAAATATGATATGATGGATGGCGCTGTAAGAGAAACCCAGCTGTTTAATCTTGCTGAAAATCCGCATGAATATTTGCCGGAACATGGTAAATCGGGAGAACTGGAAACCAACCTTGCCAACAATCCAAAGTACGCTAATAAATTGGCTGAAATGGAAGATTTACTTCTGGAGCAAATGAAAAAAAATAATGACCCTTACAGGATGTGGGATCAGGAAAATTAGAAATAGACAAATAATAAAAAAGAGGCCGTATCAAAACTAATTGCAAAATATGAATTACTTGCAAATTGAAAGCTTGAACCGATTTTTTGACCCCCTAAATCCCCCAAAGGGGGACAGTTTTTCTCCGCCAACTGGCGGAAGGTTAGGAGGGGTCATTGCTTACAAATTGAAAGTTAAATTTTTCTCTTTTGCGCTTTTGAAACGGCCTCTTTTTTGTATTAAACAGAAATTACTAATTCATTAATTTCATTTGTAAATAGGAAAAAATCAACGCATTCATTCGGGCCCGTTGCTCGTTGGTTGAGGCACCGGCATGGCCACCTTCGGTATTTTCAAAATAATAAACCTTGTACCCAAGACTTTCCATTTTTGCCACTGCTTTTCGCGCATGTCCCGGATGAACACGATCGTCACGGGTTGAAGTAGTAAAGAAAACCTCAGGATAATTTTTGCCCGGTTTTATATTCTGGTAAGGCGAATATTGACTAATGTACTCCCATTCTTCCGGTATATCCGGATTTCCATACTCAGCCATCCAGCTGGCACCGGCCAGTAATTTATTATAACGTTTCATGTCAAACAGAGGAACTGCACAAACAACTGCATTATATAAATCAGGACGTTGTGTGTAAGCTACACCAACCAGCAATCCTCCGTTACTTCCACCATAAATTCCCAGTTTTTTGGAAGATGTGATTTTTTTCTCCATCAAACTTTCGGCAACAGCATGAAAATCATCATAAACCAATTGACGGTTTTCTTTTAATCCGGCCTGGTGCCATTTGGGTCCAAATTCACCACCACCGCGAATATTGGCTAATACATAAACACCTCCTTTTTCAAGCCACGATGTTCCCGTCAGTGCGCTGTACCGTGGCAATTGAGGGACCTCAAATCCACCATAGGCATAAAGTAAAGTTGGATTATTTCCATCGTATTTGATGTTTTTGTTGTTAACCACAAAATAAGGAATCTTGGTTCCGTCTTTTGAGACTGCCTCAAATTGTTGTACTTCATATTTATCAGTCGGGAAAAAGGAGGGGAGAGATTTCACCTTTTCAACTGTTCCTTTTTTTGCATCACCAAAATACAACGTAGATGGCTCAAGGAAATTAGTAAAATAGAAGAAATAATTGTCGCTGTCTTCATCTGCAGATCCCAGGGTAATATTACCAAATTGAGGTGCATCGATTTTTTCTTTCTTCCAGCCTTTTTTCCAGGTATATTTGAATAGCTCACTTTTTACATTATTGAGCATGTTTACCAGCAATGCATCTTTTGTAGTTGACAAAGAAGTTATACTCGAACGTTCGTCGGGTTGAACAATCAATTCAAAATTGTTTTTCCCCGAAATTAAATCATCATAAACAATACTCACCACTGCACCTTGTTTATATTCTTTTCCACCTGTATTCCAATCCGACTTTAATTCAAATATTATCAGGTCTTTAAAAATTGCAGATAACTGGATATCTTCGGGTAAGTCAAGTTCAATTAGCTCATCCTTTTCGATTACATAATATGCCCCCGAATAAAATGAAGTTTTTTGCATAATCATCTGGTAATTTTTTGTGTGGGTTGGGTGGGTAATTCCCCAAATCCCCATATCTTCCTCTTTACCCTCAAAAACCAGCTTTGCATCTTTCAAATCAGTTCCTCGTTTCCACACTTTTACCTGTTTTGGATAGCCCGACGTGGTCATACCATCCCCAAAATCTGTTGAAACCATCACTGTATTTTCATCAATCCAGCTTATGCCGCTTTTTTCTTCGGGAAGATAAAAACCATCATCAACAAAAGTTTTTGATTCTGCATCAAATTCTTTTACTATAACAGCATCGCCTCCACCTTTTGAGAGGTTAACAAGAAATTTTTTATAATCAGGGAAAAGGCCCGTAGCTCCCTTGTAAACCCATTTAATATCATCTTCTTTAGATAATTTGTCAATATCCAAAAGTGTTTCCCAGTCAGGATTTCCTTTTAAGTATTTTTTTAATTCTGCACGTCTCCAAACTCCACGGGGATTTTCTTTGTCCTGCCAGAAATTATAAATGTAGGAACCATAAATAGCCGGATCGGCAATACGTTCATCGGAATTTAATATTTCCAGGTTTTTATCGTATATCGCCTGATAGTTGGGTTGCCTTTTTAAAATTTTCAGAGATACATCATTTTGTTTTTCCACCCATTCCAGCGATTTTTCACTGTCAATTTCTTCCAGCCAGATAAAAGGATCTTCCTGTGCGAAACTGCTTGCAACTGTAATTGTCATAATGAACATTAGTAAAAATATTTTCTTCATATTATTAATATTTAAAAATTTTAAAATCAAAATCTGTATAGTCAACAAAATTATCCATTTATAACATATAAAAATCAAAAGTTGTTTTGAAATTTCATTCTCTAGATATATGTTTGGCATTTCAATTTTTATTACAAAACCAGAATCATTATTGTTTATGAAAAAGAACCATCAATCAACCATCAAAATTTTAATTTTTAGTTTACTGATATTTACGGGGCTGAATTTAAGCGCACAACAATGGATTAAGGAAATGCCCGGATATGAAAGGTACAAGGAAATAGCACCTCAAATCAGAAACTCAGTAAAATCAGGAAGAATAAATGTTAATTGGGCTGAAGACGGAAAATCGTTGGAATACAGTTTTGACGGTAAAAAATACAACTTTAATATTAAAAAGAAAAATGCAGAAATTATAGGAGAAGGAGAAAGAGAGGAATCTCCAATGGTACGCTATCGCAGAATGATGTCCGGCCGTCCGGCACGTGGCAGACAATACACTTCGGTTGACTCGCCTGATAAAAGTTTAAAAGCTGTTTACAGAAAAGGAAATGTTTTTATTCTGGAGAATGAAAGCAAAAAAGAACTTCAGATAACTAAAGAAGGTTCGCTTGAGAAACGCATAAAATTTGGAAATGCCACCTGGGTTTACGGTGAGGAGCTTAGACAAAGAACTGCAATGTGGTGGTCGCCAGACAGCAAAAAACTGGCTTTTTACAGTTTTGATTTAAGAAATGTTAAAGACTACTATTTGCAATACAAACAAACCGAATTTCTGGATTCCATGGATATTGAGCCTTATACAAAAGTAGGTGCAGTAAATCCGGTAGTTGGAATTATGATTTATGATTTGGATACCAAAAAAACAATAGAAGTTGATGTACGGGACGGAAAGGAATTTACGGATGAAGTAGTTGGACATTACATTTACGATATTGAATGGTCGCCCGATGGAACAGAGTTACTTTTTCATCGTACCAACCGAAAACAAAATATTATGGAATGGGCTGCAGCAAACCCTGAAACCGGTAAAAGCAGGGTAGTGGTTCGTGAAGAATGGTTGCCAAGTTACACCACCAATTCTCCTGAATTTCAGTTTTTGGAAGACAAATCTCGTTTTATCTGGCAGTCGGAAAGAACCGGTTTTAAAAACTATTATCTCTATAATTTAAGCGGAGAATTGCTGGCTACACTTAGCAATAACGATTTTGAAACTGCCGGAATTAAAAAGATTGATGAAGAAAAAGGCTTTTTGTATTACATGGCCCGCAGTGGTGATAACCATATGAAAGAACAATTGCACCGGGTAAAATTGGATGGTTCTGATGATGTGAGATTAACTGATCCGGCATTTCATCATACCGTGGATATTTCGCCAGATGGAAAATATTTTATAGATGTGGCACAAACACACGATACTCCTCCTTTTACTACCTTAATGGATACAAAAGGACGACAAGTTTCCCAACTTGTCGAAAGCGACATGACTAAATTTGAACAGTTAGGATTAAAAAAAGTAGAGGCATTTACATTTACGTCAGTAGATGGGAAAACAGAGTTACATGGTTTAATCCATTTTCCTTCCAATTTTGATCCCAATAAAAAATATCCGGTTTTGGTGAGCAATTATGGCGGACCGGAAACCAACGAGTTTAGAGAAACTTTCAGAACGCCCAATTCATTAACCGAATATGGTTTTTTAATTGTCTCGGTGGATGGAAGAAATGTGGGTGGAAAAGGCAAAGCTACCATGGATACGATTTATGGCGAACTGGGATATGCCGAAATGGATGATTTTGCTGAAGGTGTAAAATCCTTGTTCGACCGACCTTATGTTGACAAAGATAGAATCGGAATCTTTGGAACTTCGTTTGGAGGGACAACTTCGGCAATGTGTTTGCTAAGATTTCCGGAAGTATTTAAGGCGGCTGTTGCCAATTCAGGTGTAATGGACTGGCGTAATTACGATAATATTTACACGGAACGTTATATGAATTTGCTGGATGAAAACCTGGAAGGATATGAGCTAACAAGCGTACAAAAGTATGCTGAGAATCTGGTAGGTAAACTCATGATTTTTTATGGAACCCAGGATAATAATGTGCATCCTTCAAATTCTTTACAATTGATCAAAGCTTTACAAGATGAGGGAAAAAGTTTTGAAGTTCAGGTTGGTCCGGATAAAGGGCATACGGCAGTAAACCGCGAAAGGATGATGGAATTTTTTATTCAGAATTTGGTGTTGGAGGATTAGTTGTTGGTTGCTTGATACTGGATACTTGGATACTGGATACTTGGATACTGGATACTGGATACTTGGATAATGGATACTTGATACTTGATACTGGATGCTTGATACTGGAAAAATTCACTCGATGAATTGCTTGCAGGAGAACCGTTCCCTCTGTGTTCTAAAATTAGAAGGAACGGTTCTCTTGGTCTATTGAGACAAGAAAGTATTCAATATGTGACTAAAGGCATCTGGTGAATATCTATATATGTTAAGAACATGCTATTTTACTCAATCTCTCCGTATTTTCTTAATACTTCTTCTACGCATTGATGCTTTTGAAAATAGGTATCCTCCACTTCCTGAAGGATTCTTTTAAATTCAGGTTTCTCACGGATATCCTTAAAAAAAACTGACTCCTTTAGTTGAATATAATGTCTGGCACCAATCACTTTTGGGTAAGTATTCATTGTTTTCAACATATTTAAATATTTAAAGGCCTGATCTTTTTCCCCAAGTACCGAATAACATCCGGCAACATCAATTTGAGTAAGACCATTATAGGCATTTACAGAATTCGATTTAATCAAATCCTCGAGCCTTTTAATTTCTTTTTTTATTATTTCTGTTCCGGTTTCTGTATTCCCCGTTTTTAAATAATATAAACCTTTCGCTGCAGTTATGTGTGAAGAATCCATAAATGAGTGGCGAAAAGTTGCAAGTTTTGGCATATAGAGGCCAGCCTTTTTGTAATCTTCCAGTTGAATAAGAGCAGGATATAAATAATAAATGAAATCAAAATTTATAGAATCCAGCAAAAGTGTTTCTTCAGCATATTCTACCACCGATTCTGCTCTTAAATTGTACCAGTCACTCATCAGCAATCGAACGATGTAATTGTAATGATTTTTGTTTTGCCGGTAAATCTCATTAGCATATTTTTTAGCTTCCTTAGGAAATCCAGTGTGCATTAAGACAAAACAAAATTGTTTAACGGCATTGATATTAGCAAATTCATCTGGAGGAAGATATTTGAGGTATTTTAAAAAATAGTCAATGAATTCACAAGAATTACCCAGCGCTTTATAATACCAATAGTATGCCAGGTACTCTTCGTATTGCTTCATCCCTTTTTCTTTTGCAAATTCGATTTGTTTATTGAATGCTTTTTCGGCTTTTAAAGGTTCTTCGATTTC
>CAJXZG010000036.1 GCA_913063265.1 uncultured Prolixibacteraceae bacterium
ATCTTTTGATGGCGAAACATTTAGTACGGAGTCTTCAAAAATAAGAAGCGATTTGGGCAAAAATTATTATGCAACACAAACATGGAGCAACATTCCTGAAGAAGATGGAAGAACAATACAAATTGCATGGATGAGAGGCGGAGAATTTCCGGATATGCCATTTAACGGTCAAATGTCTTTCCCTTGTGAGTTATCACTGACCAAATTTAGTTTTGGTTATAAATTAATCAGAAAGCCGATAAGGGAAATCGAAAATCTCCATGGAAAACGTCATAGCTGGACGAATAAAGTTTTAATACCGGGGTTAAGTACAAACAAAACCAGAAGTGTTAAAGGAGATTGTCTTCATATTATTGGGGATTTCGACTTAAAAACATCAGATAGATTTGGTTTTTTTATTCGAAACAATAAAAAAGTAACCGGTACAGAAATTGAGTACAATGTAAAGCGGGGAGCACTCAACGTATTCAACACAATAGTTCCGGTGGTTCCGGTAGACAATAAGATTTCTTTGGAAATACTGATAGACAGATCTTCAGTTGAAATATTTGCCAATGGTGGACAAAGTGTGGTTTCCAACTGTTTTGTTCCGGCAGAAGGAGCTGAAAATGTTGTTTTGTACACAACAGGTGGTGAGTTGGGAATTGAAAATCTTGAAATTTATGAGATGAACTCTATTTGGGAGGATGTAAGAAAATAACCAAAACATAGATATTTAAATGTAAAAAAACAGGGTGATTTTAAAATCACCCTGTTTTTTATTTCATCAGAAAGCTGAAATCTTCTTCTTCAGAAAGTTCAACGGGTTTATTCCCTTTCTTAAAAATCCGGCAAGGACGGTTGCCAATAAGGCTTAGTGTTTTATTTTCAAGTTTAAACATGGTACCTTCTCTCAATCCCGCAACATATGTATTTGGATTGATTTCCAAAAACTCCTCAATTCGTTGTTCCCGTGTTTCTCCTGCATGCCCGTCAGGATTTGCATCCAGATAATGTGGATTAATCTGGAATGGAATTAATCCGGTACAATCAAAACCCAGCGGATCGATAATTGGCATATCATTGGTTGTGCGTAATGTAGGGCATGCTACATTGGAACCTGCACTCCAGCCAATATATGGTGTTCCGTTAATAACTTTTTCTCTTACTGGATTCATCAGTTTCTGTTCGTGTAACATACGAACAAGTTGCCATGTATTTCCGCCTCCAACTACAATAGCTTTAGCATTTTCAATGGCTTTTACCGGATTATCGAAAGTATGAATTCCAACTACATGATGACCGATTTCAGAAAAGCGTTCCTCTACTTTTGCACAATACTCATCAAAAGGAAAAGTTACAGCAGCATAAGGAATAAATATTGCTTTTATGGATTTTTCACCAAGAAATTTTTTTATTTCATTCTTTGGATAATCAAGGTATGGTTGACCCGGTAGTGTTGAATTACTTAATAATAACAGTTTCATTAATTTGAAGTTATAAATTACAAGATCAAATTAACGAACTTTGATTTCAACAGCAAATGATTTTGCGCAGTGAAACAAATCATTCATAAAGATTTTTAGCATCGCATTCAGCCATTTCTACAAAAAAATCAGCAATTTTTGTGGTCAAGTCGTCAAGATACTTTTTACCTTTTTCACTTGTTGCTTTTTTAGGATTTCCAACACCTGTATCAACAGATACTTTGTTCCACTGCCGTGGCATCCATGCAGTTTTATCTCTTATTGTGGAAAGATTTGACTGTTTTACATTTCCTTCTCCCGCTTGTTCAAGAGGAAGGACAAGTTCCGGGAAATAATGCAAAATTACACTGGTTTCCATTTCTCCGGCATGGTCTCCTTCATGTTCAAAATATTGCGATAGGTCAAGTATCTTAAACCACTCAATCAAACTGATTAACATTTCGGGAAATTGTGGTTGTATTTCCCTAATCATAGGTTTAAAATCATTTCCACCATGACCGTTCATCAAAATTAATTTTCCGATTCCCTGTCTGTTAAGCGCTTCAACAATATCTTTAAAAATTATGGTTTGAGTGGAGGGCTTTGTATGTAAACAAAAAGGCAAATCAATTTGTCCCGGATTTTGAACTCCGAGAGGAATAGTTGGAAGTACCATTATTTTTGCTCCTTTTTCCCATGCTTTTTGGGCTGCTTCTTCAGTTATTTTTCCAGTTTCAAGAGAATCTGTTCCATAAGGTAAATGGTAATTGTGTGGTTCAGTTGCTCCCCAGGGCAAAACAGCAAGCTCATATTTTTCATTTTTAACTTGCTTCCAGTTGGTTTGTTCTAAAATAAATGGTTTCATAAAATAATTTGAATTTTATATCGAATTTACTTACGGTTTGATTTAACATGAATTGGAAAACGATTATTTGAATCTAAGTAAAGTTATTCCAACCACAAATGGGGTAAGTTCGGGGCCTTTGTCTTTTTTAAAAAACGGAGTTAATTCATATTTTGCATAAAAATTTATCCATCTGTATCCCGTTTTAAACATCAATCCGTATTTAAAGTTTTGTAAAGAATAATTATCTGTTATTTTCAAGCGGTGCATTTGCCCGGTCCGGTAGGATACTTTTGTGTAACTCACAATTCTATACGAAAAATACATTCCGGAAGAAAAGTATAACCTGTTTCTGTAATTGTTGATAGGAATCTGAATTTCGGCCAACAGAGGCAGTGTTACTGAAAAGAGAAAAAGTTTAGAACGTTGATTATCGCCTAAAAAGAAATGTTTAGGAACGATTACATCATTTTCATTACGTTCGATTGTGGTAGAGTCATTAAGCCTGTAATATTGATATTCAAGACCTATGCCGGTTACCAGTCCAAAGTTATTCCGATTTCTTTGTAAGCCAATACTTTGTTGAATAAGATTTAGGTTCCACGAACTCGAACGAATCATCTCATTTTTCATAAATTCACTTTCGTAACCTGTATAATCTTTGTTTAAAAAAGTATTAAATCCTAAATCGATCCCTGCCCAGTGTCCGACAAATTTATCTTCCCAAAAATTAAAACTACCGGAATTCAGATTAAGGTTTTTTAATATCTCCTCGGCATTTTTACGAATGGGAACAATGGTATCGTTATCCGATGCGAAAGAATTGAAATTCAATGAAAGAAATCCGGTCAAAAAAATAATTATCAGGAATGTGTTTATTTTATTGAAATATTTATTCTTCATTTTTGATGGATTTTTCTTGAAGATGCTGAAGTAACAAATTTAATAGATAAACCCTTATTTATATCGAAATTCCATTTAAAAAAATATCACAGTTCATTTTGAAGAGATCATTCAAAAAGTAATACCTAAAGTTAATATACCAAAGAAATCTTTATAAATCCCTGAAATTCATTTTAAAAGAGTACCTTTGCCGCCTGTATTTTTAGAAAGACTTAATGACATTATTTAACGAAATGGGTTTGAGTGCCGAAATTCAATCGGCAGTTGAAGCGTTGGGATTCGTTCAGCCCACTCCGGTTCAGGAGAAAGTAATTCCTTTTTTACTCGAAAACAACCAGGATTTGGTAGCATTGGCGCAAACAGGAACAGGTAAAACTGCAGCTTTTGGACTGCCAATTATCCAGCAAATCGATGCTGAAAGCAAAACTGTTCAGGCTTTGATTTTAAGCCCAACCCGTGAACTGGCAATACAAATTGGGAAAGATCTGGAAAATTTCTCAAAAAACCTTAAGCAAGTTAAAATTGCCGTTGTATATGGCGGAGCAGATATAAAAAAACAAATTAAGGACATAGAAAAAGGAGCTCAGATTGTAGTAGGAACTCCGGGTCGTACTCTCGATTTAATTCAAAGAAGCAAATTAAAAGTTAATAAAATAGAGTGGGTTGTTCTGGATGAAGCAGACGAAATGCTTTCAATGGGCTTTAAAGATGATTTGGACGGTATACTTGAAAATACACCTGATACAAAACAAACACTTCTTTTTTCCGCAACAATGCCAAAAGAGATTGTAGCGATTTCAAAAAAATACATGCACGATATTCATGAGATTTCTGTTGGGAAAAAGAATACCGGAACTGCCAATGTGGAGCATAATTACTACCTGGTACATGCAAAAGATCGTTATTTAGCGTTAAAACGAATTGCGGATGTAAATCCAAATGTTTACGGGATTATATTTTGCAGGACACGGGCAGAAACTAAAGATGTTGCAGATAAACTAATGCAGGATGGTTACAATGCCGATGCATTACATGGCGATCTTTCGCAGGCACAGCGCGATTTTGTGATGTCCCGTTTCAGAGGTAAACATTTACAAATGTTGGTAGCTACTGATGTTGCAGCGCGTGGACTGGATGTTAACGATTTAACACACGTTATCAATTATAACCTGCCTGATGATCCGGAAGTTTATATACATAGAAGCGGACGAACCGGGCGTGCAGGGAAACGCGGTATCTCCGTTACCTTAATTCACATGCGTGAAAAGGGAAAATTAAAACAGGTTGAAAAAACAGTAAATCAACCCTTTATTAAAAAGTTGGTTCCTTCAGGAAGGGAAATTTGTGAAAAGCAATTGTTTAATTTGATTGACAAAGTTGAAAAGGTAGAAGTCAATAACGAACAAATAGGTGAGTTTATGCCGGTTATTTATAAAAAACTTGCCTGGCTTGAACGTGAAGAATTAATAAAACATTTTGTTTCGGTAGAGTTTAACCGTTTCCTGAAATACTATGAAAATTCGATCGATATTAATGTTGATGAATCACGGCATATTGAAAAAGAAAAACGCGGAGATAGAAAAGGGAAACGACGCGAAGATCGAATTCGTGGAGATCGCGGAAAAAGCAGAGGAGGTTCTTTTAATTTTTCAAGATACTTTTTTAACCTCGGTAAAAAGAACGGGGTAAATAAACGGGCGATACTCGATTTAATAAATCAAAATACAAAAGGTAAAAGCATTGAAATTGGCAATATTGATGTTTTAAAGAGTTTTTCATTTTTTGAAATCGATTCACGTTTTGAAAAAGACATAACAAAAGCATTTAAAAACGTACGATTTAAGGGGCAAAAAGTAAATATTGAACTGGCAAAAAAGAAGTAAATCAAAAAATGCAATTACCTGAGATTGATAGTTTTAAGCCATGCTTTATAAAGGGGATCCAGAATAATATATGATTTACCCTGTTTGTCAATAATTTCCTTTTTTAACAAAGCTTTTCGAATTCTTAAAACGTTTGCCGAAGTACCAAGATTGTATTTCTCAATTGTATGTTTTGAGCTGAGATGTTTTTCATTTCGAATCATTGCTTTAAGGTAGTTAACCTGAGTAGAGGTGAGTTCATCTGTAATAGTTTGAAAGAGAAGGCTGAGTTGAAGAATTAAACTTTCATGGGCATCTTGAACAATTTCTGCGCTACAGTTGACATTGGTTCTAAACCAGGTTTGTTGCGCCAGTTGCTGTACATAGTATGGGTGGCACTCAACCAACTGAGCTATTGCTTTAGCCTCTGAAGAAGCAATGGTTTTACCGGTTTCCTTAAATTTCTTTTTTATAAACCGGATCCAGTCTGTCTCTGCAATTTTTTCCAGAAATATAATATCACCAAATTTATAAAATGGCATCGAGGATGATGTAAAAACATCCATTAACATATGTCGTTTACTTCCATATAAGCAGTAAGTTACATTTTGGTGTTTTTGCCAGTTTGCCCTAAGTTTCTTTTGTACTGCAAGTTGGTTCGGAAGTTCAGCAATATTTTGAAATTCATCTATACAAATGACAAAATTTACTCCTTTGGCTTTAGCTATTTTTTCTGGTAGGTTTAATATATCATCCGGATTTTTTTTTACTTCTTTCCAATCAAGTCCAAGAGAAATTTCGCTTACATTGTCGGGGCTAAATGAAATTTTGGGAATTATCTGTCCAAAAAAGTTTTTTGCATTTTCCGTTATTTCTTCAAGTTTTGAAGCCGAAGCTTTTAATACCTGTTGTGCAAGTAGTTGGTAAAATTGTTCTTCAGTTCTGATGTTGAACAAATCGATAAAACAGAATTTAAGTTTTTTGTTTTTTTGTTGTGCCTGTACAGCTGCTTTGGCAACAAGAGATGATTTCCCCCATCTTCTGGGAGAAATAAGGATGGTGCTTGTTAATGAAGAAAAATTAAATAATAACCTTTCAAGTTCTTGCTTTCGGTTGGTGAAATTTTTCTCAACAGCTAGTTTGCCAAATACAAAAGGTGCAGCCATAAAGTGTAAATCTACCATACAAATTTAGCAATTTTAAATAAACTTACAAAAGTGTAACTTACAAAAATGTAACTTACAAAAATGTAAGCTATTTGATTTTTCTTTTACTCGATTTTGCCCTGGGATTATATTCCAGGCATCTTTCAATCCAATCGGTAAGGTCTTCGTCCATATCAATACCATCAGGGCTAATCATTAAAAACCCTTTCATGGAATCCGGATTTTTATCCATCATCCTGCAGTCTTCATTTTTTAGATAATGATGTTCATCTTCCGGTGCAATTCTTACCATAAGTTCATCCTTAAAAACACCACAAAGAAGTTTATTGTCAACTAAAAAACAAAAACCACCAAACATTTTTTTCTCTTCGGCTTTTATATGTTTTTCGTTTAAAATAAGTCTGATACGATCGGCCAAAAATTCATTATAAGGCATGCTTAACCAGTTTAATAAGTTCGGGATGAAGTATTTTGTTGGATGCAATAATGGTAAAATTGCGCATATGGTTTTCGTCATTGAATTTAAAGTTCAACGGTTTTCCATCGATATCAGTTACTATTCCACCGGCTTCTTCCACCAGCAATGCCGGTCCTGCAATATCCCAGATTTTTGTAGTTTGATTTATACAGGCACCTAGTTTTCCATCGGCGGTATAACAGAAATCTACCAAACTATTTGTTGACCGTATATTTCTAACATTATTTACAACACGCTCTATAATTTTAGCCTCTTTAGCTGTTTTCCCTGGCTCATCGGAATAATCAAGTGAGTAAGCAGCCAGTATATTTTTCAGATCCGATTCAGTTGAAACAGAAATTGGTTGGTTATTTTTTGAAGCTCCCTTTCCTTTCTCGGCAAAATAAAGTTCGTTTTGCACAGGTAAAAAACAGCCGGATTGAATTGGCTCAAAATTTTTCAAAAGGCATATTATTACTCCGAACCAGGGAAGTTGAACAGCAAAATTTGAAGTACCGTCAAGAGGATCAATTACCCAGGTAAATTCTGAATTTTTGTTTTGAAATCCGGTTTCCTCACCTAAAGTGTTATGGCCAGGAAAATCATGGTTGATGATTTCAATGATTTTTTTTTCAGAATTAATATCCGCTTTTGTGACAATATTACTCTGATTCTCTTTCAAGGAATAACTTTCCAGATTCCCAAAGTTTTCAAGAAGGATTTCTCCGGCATTCTGCAGGGCTCGAATTAATGTATTTTTCATGCACCTAAATTTTAAGTAATTAAAACTACTGCATTTTTTAAAAATCAAAGTAAGGTCGTCAACATTTTTTATAATTTGCACTCATCATTTAAACCAATTAAAACTATGACAAAAACAGAAATGTTTCATCAACTGATTGAATCCGGTAAATCTTCAGAAAAAGTACTTTTTCGGCCTATTCTTATGCAATTTGCAGCCGAATATATCGGGAGTAATTACGGGCAATTTGCTTCAGATTATAATGTTTTGGTTGAAGCCAATTTACGTTGCCTCGACGATTTTGATATTGATATGCTGGGTTTAATTTCAGACCCTTATCGGGAAACCAGTGCTTTTGGGGCCGGAATTCAATATATTCCAAACGGTGTTCCACGCTGTATAAACCTCGTTGTTAATTCGATGGACGATGTTATCAATCTAAAAAATCCGGATGTTTATAAAGAAAAAAGAACTTTGGATAGGATTAAGGCAGGGGAAGTACTTTCTAAAAAAACACAAGGAAATGTTCCGATAATAGGATGGATCGAAGGACCTCTGGCTGAAGCCTGTGATTTAACCGGTATTGAAAATATGTTAATGCAGTTGATGATGGATCCTGATTTTGCATACAGGTTAATGGATAAGTGTGTTATTACCGCAAAAGATTTTGCAAGGGCGCAAATTGAAGCAGGGTGTGAAATAATCGGAATGGGTGATGCGATTTGTTCGCAAATTGATGTGGATACATACAATATGTTTGTACGAGATCGACATCAGGAAATTATTGATTTTATACACGAATTGGGTGGCAAGGTGAAACTGCATATTTGCGGAGATACAATTCAGTTGCTGCCATCGTACAAAAATTTTAACCTTGATATTTTGGATTTAGATTGGCAGGTTGAAATTGACTATGCACGTTCTGTATTAGGAGAAAATGTAATTTTTGCAGGAAATATTAATCCGGTTGATATTCAGAATAAAACCCGTGATGAAGTTTTTGAATTGTGCCAAACTTATGTGAATAAATACAAAAATGAAAGATTTATTCTTTCAGCAGGATGTGAAATAACGGCACTTACACCTCCCGAAAACTTAAAGGCTATGAATGAAGCAACAGTTTTATAGATAAATTTCCGTTCGAACCCAAAAATCTCCCATTCAGCAACTCTTTTTTTAAAAAGTAAGTTTGATTTTGGAATTTTGAATCATAATAAAACCTTGGGAAAAGCTATATGAATATGGTTTTATTGTTGTTTTATATTTCTGATTTATTTGAATTTTAGCTGTTTAATATTGTAAATTTGAGTTATGCCACATCCAACCGATAACAAAACCTTTAAAGAAAAAGTAATCTGGCATCTTCTGCTAGCAGTTGTCGCTTTTATTATATCATTGATATTTAGCATGATTCTGCGTAAAGAATTAATTCATAGTGAGTTGCCTGGAATGTTGATTATGACATTTGTGCAGCTGGAACTATTTGTCTGGTTAGGTACTTTATTCTTTCAATCGATAAAAATTGAAGATCGAAAATATATTCAGAGAATAGTTGGACGGTTACTTGTGTTTTATATTTCGGTATTGGTGATTTCTTTAATTATGTTTTTAGGAATTTACACCTTTCATTTTGTAAAAAATGGTGCTGATTTTTCATTGTATTTTTCCAGTTTGACTTCAATGGAATTGAAAAGCTTTTTTATAGCAACTTTTGTTGGTTTTGCCCTTGGTGCTATTTTCTTTTTCTATTCTCAATGGAGTGAAGCATTAAAACGAGTTCAGAAACTTAAACAGGAAAAACTCATTTTTCAATACGAAACTTTAAAGAGCCAGGTAAATCCACATTTCTTATTTAATAGTTTAAATTCTCTGTCATCGCTGGTAAGAAATGATGCAGATCTATCAGAAAAATTTATTCAGAAATTATCTTCAATATATCGCAATATATTGGAAAATTCTGAAAAAGAATTTGTGCCACTTTCATCTGAAATGGAGCTGGTGAAAGATTTTTTTTACTTGCAAAAAATGCGTGACGAAGAAAAAATTGAGTTGAAAATTGAATTTGATGAAAGTACTAAAGCACAGGTTTTGCCTGTATCGCTCCAACTTTTAATTGAAAATGCCATAAAGCATAATTCTGCTACACGAAATCAACCGCTGGAAATTATTATTCATTTTGAGGGAATTGATAAAATAGTGGTAAGAAACAATTTGCAAAAGAAAACTCAAATGAATGATTCATCAAAAATTGGATTAAAAAACCTGAATGAAAGAAGTAAACTTATTTTAAACAGAGAAATTGAAATTAAAGAAACAGAAGATGAATTTGTGGTTAAGATGCCGGTAAAAATTACCCATTAAAACCGGGAAGAAAAAATTGATTTATGAAAGTTCTGATTATAGAAGACGAGAATCTGGCTACTCAAAAATTAATTCAGCTTTTAAATGAAGTGGATTCTGAGATTGAGGTTTTAGCAACATTAGAATCAGTTGAAGATTCGGTAAATTGGTTTAGGCAAAACAGCTTGCCGGATCTGGTTTTTATGGATATTCAATTGGATGACGGGATTTCATTTGAGATTTTTGATGCGATAAAAATTGATGTACCCATTATTTTTACGACGGCCTATAACAAGTATGCAATTAGGGCTTTTAAAGTTAACAGTGTTGATTATTTACTAAAGCCAATCGAAAAAAATGCACTGGAATCAGCACTTGGTAAATTCAAAAAACATTATGTAAAAGACCCTGATTTTGAATCAAAAATTGAAAGGGTAATCGGACAAATTTCAAAATCTTTTAAAGAGCGGTTTTTTATTAAAGTAGGAGTATATTATAAATCGGTTAGAATTGATGATATTTGCTGTTTTTTTGTTGAAGGCAGAAGCACTTTTTTAAAAACATCTGAAAATAAGACTTACGATTTGGATTACTCTTTAGAACAACTACAAAAAATGATAGATCCAAACCTCTTTTTTCGGGTAAACAGAAATTTCCTCGTAAACATTAATGCCATTGATGAAATTGTAAGCTATTCTACAAGCCGTTTAAAGCTGAATCTGAAAAATAGTTCAACAAATGAATTAATTGTGAGTCGAGATAAAGTACCGGATTTTAAAAAATGGATGGATAGGTAGTTTAATCCCGTATTCTGAATATTACAGCGGCTGATAAATCCCAGTGTGCTACCGGAACACCAAAAGTCAGACTGGCACTTCCACCGGCACCTCCTGTTCCTATTCCCCACCACATGCCGCCTCCGGCAAAATCCCAGGGAGTTGTTACCGAAGCCTGTGCCCTTAATCCAATATGGTCGTTAAAAAACATTTTAGCTCCCAATGCAAATTCAGTTGAGAAAAACCATTTTCTGTAATTGTAAGCATTTCCTTTGGTCCAGTATCTTGATGTACCTGCCGAAATACCACCGTATGGTTTGATCTTTTTGTCGCTAAATTCATACAGGTATCCGACCATATAGTGAGTTTGTCCTGTCTCAAATTCTGATACCTGATTATCCTTAAAATTTGTATAAGTTGTCGTTGGGTCATTTCTGCGGACACTGATATTAACATACGAAAAATCAGTAAGTTGAACATCAAGCCTACCACCATATAAGAAGGTGTTGGAAATGTCATAGGAACCGTAACCATTGTCCACTTTTCCACTAAAGGTATAGCCTAGAATAGGTGTAACTTCATAATACTGACCAAATGCCTGATTCGCTACAATAAATAAAAAAGAAACGAATAATAGTTTTCTCATTGTACTTAGTTTAATTTTATTCCAAAGATTCCATTGATCTGTAAAGGAACAAGAATATGATTAAAATTAAACATGATAATCAAAAAAGTGTTTATTATTTTTTCTATAATACTTGATAAATGTAACAAAGAAGAATTGTGCTTAACGTTTTTTCTTTGTAATGTGTTAAAATCCTTGTAAATTACTGCATTGTGTTAAAGCCATTTATTATGAAAAAATTTGTTATTCTGTTTTGTTTAATTCTAATCGGTTTAACAGGAAAATCCCAGGTCTTAATTTCATTATTGCTTGGCGATAAACTAAATTCGGACCAACTGGAGTTTGGGCTGGAAGGAGGTTTTAACTGGGCAAGTATTTCCGGAATGGAGACTAAAAATTTAGCTGAATATATTAATTTGGGATTCTATTTCGATATCAAAATGAAAAATCAGTGGGCTTTGTATACCGGTGTTTTAATAAAGTCAAATTTAGGAGTTGATAAGTTAACGGCAAGTGATTTGACATTTCTTGGAGTAAGAACTTATCCTGAAGAAGGTCATTATAAACAAGTTATCAAAGAATTTCTTGTTCCGGCACTGGTAAAGTATAACTTCAAAAATCATATGTATGTTGAAGCTGGTCCCCAGTTTGGTTTAAGATATAAAGGATATGTTGAATTTAGATCTAATATCGCAGGGCTGGAGGCAAGGATTAGAGAAGACAATGAAGATATGATGCAAAAACTCGATGCCGGAATTGTTGGAGGCGTTGGTTATAAATTATTGAAAGGGAAAGGTTGGACCATTGGTGCAAAATACTTTTACAGTTTTGTTGATGTTTATAAAAGTCGTTCAGGAACAAAAAGCAGCTCTATTCATTTAAAGGTAAATATCCCGATTGGAGCAGGTAAAGCGCAGGAAAAGAAAAGCAGTGAAAAATAATTTCCTATTCGATTAGTTTAGTGTAATTTCTCCCAAAATATTATAATCAATTAATCTTCAGAATAATTGTTAAACAAAATTTGTTTTGTAAAAGAACAGTTTTTATATTTGTGGAATAAAAGATATAAATATGTATAATTCTTTCGTAAATATTGATGCTTCTAACTGCGCAATGATGTGCACTTGTTGTGAAATATATATACGGAAGAGTTAGAAAATATAAGCGTGAAATAGATAAAGCTCTTCCGGTTTGGAAGAGCTTTTTTTTTGAAAAAAAATAATTATTAATTAAAAATTATACCCAATGAAAAATGTGAAACATATAGTATGTCCTGTTTCAGATGAAAGAGTCAGTGAGCAGGTTACCCGTATTAATGCCTTACTGGGAGTATTAATAGTGGTCTCAGGATTTGTATTTAATTCTGTATTCTTTTTTCTCTTTTTAGCCGCCGATTTTTATATCCGGGCTTTTACAAAAATTAAATTTAGTCCACTAACTTATATTAGTCATAGCATGGTAAACGCTTTAAACCTGCAAAAAAAGAATATTGATAAAGCACCAAAAATATTTGCTGCCCGACTGGGATTTTTGATGACCTTAACCATTGTTGTACTATCGTTGCTACAGCTTCATACTGCAGCTTTGGTTGTTGGTGCAATTCTGGTGTTCTTTGCATCTCTCGAGTTTGTTTTGGCAATTTGTGTAGGATGTATTCTTTATACATATGTGGTTTTACCTTTTTATAAGTAAATTTTCCAGGTTATAAATTAGTTATAATATATTCTTGATTATTTAATCTTAAAGCATCCTGAAAGGATGCTTTTTTTATTTTATAACTGATTGATTCTAAATCCATGTAATTATTTGTACCTGCATTTTTTTGAAAAATTCAAGATTTCACACAAGTATTTTATTTTGTGTGTGTCAAATCCCGGGAAAAAACAATTTCAAATAATCAGCATAATGAAAGCTAATTTTTGGAACACTTTAAGAAGTATTAAAGAATTAAAGTTTGTATGTTTAATAAATAAATTACCTGAAGATTTACAGTTTAATGAACGAAAGTGAAATCATACAAAAACTTAAACAAGGAAATGAAAAAGCTTTCAGGGAACTGGTAGAAAAATATCAGGGAATGGTGGTGAATACTTGTTTTGGAATGGTTCATAATACTGAAGATTCTGAAGATATAGCACAGGAAGTTTTTATCGAAGTTTACCGATCAATTGAAAATTTCAGGGCTGATTCTAAACTTTCAACCTGGTTGTATCGGATTGCCGTTAATCGCTCACTTAATTTTATACGCGATAACAAACGAAAAAAATGGGCTCAATCAATCGAAGATGTTTTAAAAGGGAAAAAGGTTCAGTTGAATAAGTTTGAATCAGGAAATAGCCAAAACCCTGATTCGAAACTGGAAGACAAACAGCGTGCAGAAATGTTACATCAGGCAATAGACTCACTCTCTGAAAATCAGAGAATCGCTTTTACATTAAACAAATATGAAGATTTGTCATATAAAGAGATTTCTGAAGTAATGGAATTAACCGTTTCATCAGTAGAATCATTAATTCATCGGGCAAAGATTAACCTTCAAAAAAAATTGTTTAAATGCTATAAAAAGAAATGCATCTAGCGCAAGTAAATTATAAAATATGTGTCATATCAATAAACAATGGTAATGAAATGCAAAACTTTACATAAAAAAATCATATTCTTTCTCGAAGAAGAACTTCCTGCAGATGAAATGGAACAAATGAAATACCATCTTTCGGTTTGCAACGATTGTAATGCTTTTGCGGAAGAAATGGCAAAAATGCTGGCGGTTTTGCAAACAGAAAAAGCACCATCGGTGAATCCTTTCTTTTATACAAGATTAAAAGCAAAAATTGAAAACCTATCTAATTCAAAAATCCGGTATAATAAAAATCCGTTTTTTGTAAAAATTCTTCAGCCTGCGTTGTTCTCAGTATTGTTAATTGCCGGCATTTATTCCGGCATAAAAATCGGCCAGCCAATATCAGACAGAACAAGTTATTACGTAGACTCGGAACAGGAGATTATTCCTTACCTGAATGAAATGAAAAATGAAACAATTGAATTATTCTTAATGGAATAGAAAATGATTAATCTAAAAACATATCGGAAACTAATCTGGGTTATTGTTATTCTTTTAGCGACAAACTTATCGATGGGTATTTCATTTTTATACCATAAGCAACAAGATAAAAAAATAGCCGAAAAGCTGGAAGAAATTAATATTGAAATTCCTGCCCAGCAACGAACCAAATTTTTCAGGGAAGAATTAAATCTGTTGCCGGAACAAGTTGATAAATTCAGGGAATGGAACCGTGAATTTAACCGGACCGGTTGGTCAATAACCAATCAATTGGAAGATTTACGAATAGAAATGATTAGTGAACTGGGAAAAGAAAATCCCGACCAGAATAAACTGGAAAATATCACAAGCGATATTGGGAAACTTCATTCTGAACTCAAAAAAGTTACTATCGACTATTACTTAAAAATGAATGGAGAATGTAACGAGGAACAAAAGAAGAAGTTAAACGACATATTTCTGTCGATGTTAAAGAAAAATGAAGATGTAAAATTACCCGGAGGATACGGAAGAAACAGAAGAAATACAGACAACATTAATTAATCACTTTTAAATTTTAAAACAATGAATACTAGCAAGTTAAGTAAATTTGCCTGGGCTTTCTTTGCCCTAGCCCTGGGAGCAACAACAGTTTTCGGACAAGGTTTCGGGAACAGAAAGAATGACACAAGTAGTCGGAATCAGGCTTGTTTAAATCAAATATCAGATTTATCAGATGAACAAAAATCAAAGATTCTCGGGCTGAATAATATTCATCAGAATGAGATGGCAGAACTAAGGAATCAACGACGATCAACCAAAGATGCCTTTGAAAAAAATCAAATCAGGGGAAACATACTGGAAAAGACAAAAGCACACAGGGAAGAGGTAAAAAACCTCTTAAGCGAGAATCAACAAGAACAGTTGGAAGAAATCACGTTGCAGGGAAAAAACTACTACAATCAAAAAAGGAGAAGTGGTTTTAGCAGGCAGAATGGTGTATCGGGAAAACAGAATCGCTTTGGCAAGGGAAATTCCTCGAATTTTAATGGATGCAACGGGAATAGGAGTAGCCTGCAAAGGAAATCATAATAACGGAAACGACTATCAAAGTATTTAGTAATAATTCAATTTAAAAATTACATGCAATGAAAACAAGAGTATTTAGTTTGATTATTTTGGTAACAGGAATGACACTGGTATTTGCATCCTGTTCAGAAAATGTTAACGGTTTGGATGATTCGTCAGAATTAGCGATGATTGATGAAAAAAGCAGCGAAATTGCTGCATTATGTGGTAACTGCGACTTTTCGGGAACGCTTACTGAAAGTGAAATTGAAGGTCTGATGGTAATGCGAGAAGAAGAAAAACTGGCCAGGCAGGTTTATATCTTTTTCTTTGAAAATTATAATTATCGGATTTTTAATAACATCTCGAAAAGTGAAGATGCTCACACCAGGGCAGTTCTTCATTTAATTGATGGGTACGGGCTGGAAGATCCAACTCCGGAAAGTGATACTGAGTTTTTTAATCCGCTTTTTAACGAATTGTATGCACAACTCACCAAAAAAGGTTCTGAGAATGTTGTAGAAGCATTAAAAGCTGGCGCATTCATTGAGGAAGCTGACATTGCCGATTTGAGAAAATTGTTAAGTGAAACTCAAAACGAAGATGTTAAAAGGGTTTACGGCAACTTGTTGAGAGGTTCAACATTTCATTTACGTGCATTTAGCAATGTATTAAAATTACGAGGAGAAAGTTACCAACCTACAATTCTGTCAAGCGAAGAGTATTTGGAGATTCTGAACGCGGAATAATGTAAAATTTGAGAATGCACAGGACATAGTGAAACTTCGGGATTTTTTCCGAAGTTTCTTTATTTAAGCGCAAGTTCATGAAGGTATCTGTGTCAAAAGGGAAAATGAATTTAAAGTTTTTAAAAATGAGAACAATTACCTTTTTATTCTTCATTTCCTTTCTATCTTTTGAAAATTTATCAGCTAATGAAATTTCAAATTCTGAAAAGGAAGGAATTATTTTAATGCGCGAAGAAGAAAAACTGGCTCACGATGTTTACCGGTTTTTATACGAAAAATGGGGGCTCAATATTTTTTCAAATATTTCTGAATCCGAAACACGCCATTTTAACGCCATGGCTTATTTAATTGAAGATTTTAATCTGGCGGATCCGGCATTAAAAGAGCCGGGTAAATTTCAGAACAAAGAATTACAGTTTTTGTACGATTCATTAACCAATCGTGGTAGTGAATCTGTAATAGCCGCACTCCAAACAGGTGCTTTTATAGAAGAGCTTGATATTCAGGATTTACAGCAACTAATGGGGGAAACTGAAAATGCAACCATTCTTTCAGTTTTTCAAAACCTGCTTCGTGCTTCAGGAAATCATTTAAGGGCTTTTACTGGTCAGCTTGCTAGCAGGGATTATGAATATTCGCCTTCTGTTTTACCCGCTTCCAATTACCAATCTGTTATAGAAACTCCGCATCAGCGTGGAATGGGAAATGGAAATTGTAAAAATCAAAACAATTGTAGAAACAACAGGCCTGACGGAAAACGATACCGTGGTGGGCGGGGAAATAATTAAATTATTTAAAATGCAAAGATTACCACTACCGGATATTTTAAAAGGGTTTGCTGTATTTTTAATTATTCCGGTTCATATCCTTGAGTTATTTATTGATTACCCGGGAAGGGAAAGTATTTTTGGAAAAATCCTTCTTTTTTTAGGTGGCCCGTTTGCTGTGCCTGTGTTTATGTTGATAATGGGTTATTTTTTGGGAAGAAGCAGTAAAAAAAGTTTACAGGTTTTCTATCGGGGAATTAAAATTTTTGTGCTAGGATTTTTTCTCAATATTGGTTTAAATTTTCACTTGTTATTAAAAATAAAATTTGCAGACTGGCCATACAATCCGCTTGAATACATTTTTGGAGTTGATATATTTTACCTGGCAGGATTAAGTGTAATTTTTATTGCAATCATTAAAACATTCAAAAACAGCCAGGATATCATTGCATTGGCTCTTGCTTTGTTAGTGCTGGCATTTACAGGTTTTATGAACAACAAACTGATGGTTACCGAACTCAACTATATTTTACCATTTATTGCTGGGACTTATTCCTGGTCTTATTTTCCTCTTTTTCCCTGGCTGGCATATCCGCTACTTGGGTTTTCTTTTTCGTTTTGGGAACAAGAAATTTTACATTTTATAAAAAAGAATAAGGTTTTTTTTAGGATTATTTTATTCGTGATTGCAGTTTCAATAGTTCTATTTAGTTCATGGGGAATTACGAAAACAATTACCCTGCAAAATTATTATCACCATACTTTTCTATATGCAGTCTGGGCGACTGGTATCGTGATTCTTTGGATATCAATATTTCACTTTTTTGAAACAAAATTTTCAAAATCATTGGTTGGATATTTTCTGCAATGGCTTGGAAAAAATATCACGCTTTTTTATATCATCCAGTGGCTGATTATTGGAAATATTGCTACCTCGGTTTATCAAACTCAATCCATTGAAAGATTTGTTTTTTGGTTTCCGGGAATATTCGCGGTAACTGTTTTATTAACCTGGTTAATTGCAAAAACGAACATCAAGCTGGCACGATAATATTATTGAATCACCAACTTCTGAGTTCGGGTTTTTGTATTTCCAAATTCAATAAAATAAAGATAAATGCCACTTTCAAACCTGCCCACATCAAAGGTTAAATGATCGGTATGATTATCAACAATAAATTGCTCTACTTTTTTCCCAGAACTATCAAAAAGATGTAATACCCCTTGATTTACATTATTGGGTAAAGAGTAGGTTACATTTATGGTTTCGGAAGCCGGATTTGGAAAAGCGTTGATTGAAATTTCTTCCGATTTATTTAAATACTGAACTGAAACAATTGTGGCCGGCAAATTATAAATGTTGGTCCATACCTTCTCCGGGAAAACTGAAAAATTATAACAATACGAAAATAACTGCCAGGAATTTTCACCGGTTTGATTGATGTAATTATAAAGAGCTCCATCCATAAAAGCGATTTGAGAACCGTCTTCATTAATAATTTTACTGTCGTACTCGTAATATTGCTGAGAAGAATAGTATTTGTAAAAAGTGCAAAGTAATTCTACTCCTGCATCGGTATCGAAAATTTTTTCAGAAACAAATTTGATGTCTGACAGAAAAAATCCGGAAGGGACATTACAGTTTACGGTTTTAAAAAGAGAGTGGTCGGTATTGTAAATTCTGCATTGTCCGGCAGGTACGTCCATTAAATAGTATTTGTACCCCGATTCTTCCAGCTTTACAATTGTTGCAGAGTAATCATATTTTTTGGCTAAAGTTATCTGTGCATTAGCATTATTTATGAATGAGATAATTACAATAAGAAAAATAAAAGGTAGTGTTTTCATGTTTATGAATTTTTGGTTTTATACTTATTTAATCAATTGTAATCCTTCGTTTGCTGAAGCATCATTTGGATTGTACAATTTCACTTTATTAAAAAGCACTTTGGCCTGGTTATAATTTCCGAGAAAGTATGAAGTCCAGCCCAGCATCAGCAATCCATCATAGCCAAAAGGATAAAGATCTACTACTTTTTTGAACAGTGGTTGTGCTTTGTTGTAATCTTTGCGTCCGTAATACACAAGTCCAAGACGATATTGGGCAACAGTGTTGTTTGGGCTTATTTCCAGAATTTTATTATACAGGTCAATAACTTCATTCCATCGTCCAAGTGCGGACAGAGGAAGAATTAATCCAAAACGGGCCTCTTCAGAATACGGTTTAAGTTTTTGTGCATTGGTGTAAAAAATAATGGATTCATCAAATAATCCGGCATTGTAATTGAGCCAGCCGAGTCGAAGATTTATTTCATAAGAAGACTCATCGTAAACATTTTTCAGATCATCTGCCGATGCAGCAAAATCTCCTGATTTTTCATGCTGATAGCTTTTAGAAAAGGCTGTTTCAAGTGCTTCCTGGTTAACCTGACCAAAAGAAGTGTGTGCCACAATCATCAGAGGCACAAAAAATATTTTTTTTAAAAATTCCATGATAATCCTGCTGTTAGTGTATGTTTTATGTATTTATATTCCAATGAATTGTTTAAAATGCCATTGCTGTAAACATTGTATTTTTCAAAAATATCCTGGTTGATATACCGAACTACAAACCGGTATTTCTTTCCTGTAGGAAAATACAGGCTGGCCAGTATTTTTTGTTCCGATCTGCCTGGGAAATTAGCAATTACATATCCTCCGGGTTCTACGAAATTTTTCATATCGCCGTTTAAGTACTGGCCGTAAAAATGTAGCTGACTTAATTGAAATCCTCCCGAAATACCAAAAGTATTGTAATCAAATCCACTTTCAGAAGTGTTTTTGAAATAGACTCGTGGTGTGATGTATAATTTTGTATTGGAGAGCGGGTAAAAAGTTATCCAACCCGATAACTGTGAAAAACCTGTATCGTAAATATTAGCAAAATTTATTTCTGCTCCGGGAGCAATATTTCCGAAATAGGTCCAGGCCGAAACAGAGAAAATATAATCGGAAAATTTGTAGTCAACCTCCCTGAAAATTTGGCCTGTATTGGAGATTGCTCCCGAAAAATAATTGAAATTGCCCCAGGTTAAATTTATCGACGGGGAAAGATGTATCTTTTTGCCAAGAACAAAATAAGGATTAAAAAAATACTGGTTCTGGTTGGTTTTGGTATCGAAAGTGTAGCGCTGGCCCCAGTCAACCTGCTGCAGGCGATTTACATTTAAGTGGGTAAAATTGTGATTGATAACAAATCCAGGGATTACTCTATGGTTAAAATCCACCGATTCGAACAAATAATTTTTGAATATAAATGCCTCACCATAATCGTTTTCAATGTTGAGATCTTTATCAAAAGTATTTTCTTTAAGCTTATCGAGATCGGGATTAAAACTATACCCAATTTCAACTGCGGCATAAATCGCCTGACTATTTTGAAAATCAATCTTTCTTTTTAAGGATTCAGAAAAATGGCGGGCAATTTTGGAAGCTTCCAAACTTCGTCCGGCAAAAACCAAACTGTAATAAAGATACTCCTGTAACCACTCCTGCGAATTATCGGCTTCCCAGGCTTTTCTGAAATAAGGAATTGATTTGTTATATTTTTCCAGGTTATAAAATGCTATCCCGGTGCGAACCTGCAGGTAAAAAAAGTCAATTCCATTTTTACGGGCAGCAGCAGAATAATCAATTAATTCTAACCATTTCTGTTGCTCGTAAAGTTCATACGATTTTCGATCTACATTGGGGTAATTCCATTTTTCCTGTGCCGAAACACTATACAGGAAGAGGAATAATAATATTGTTAATCCAATTCGTTTTGGCATATTATTTTAATTTTAGCGTCCCTGAAACTGATTAAAAGGTGAAATTCATTTTCTTGTAAAATTTTGATTTCACTTTTAAATTCACTGATTTCTTTCCCGGCAATTTTTTTTGTAACAGTTGCATCCATTTCAATATTTCCTGAAGACAAAATATCTCCTGATTCCTTTATTATAAGATTGTAATTAACTTTTAAAAAAAGAAAAACCGGAGCTATAAAGTCCTGCAAGATTTTTGGCAAGCCGGAAAACATCATATTTAACGGAATTGAATCCGCGATTTTACTGTTTGGTAAAAATCCCAATGGCACCTTAAACAGTGATATATAAAACCAGTATAAAGCAGAATTTTGTTTCCCTGTAAAATTGGTAAAATAGTGTAAATCGTCGTTGTTATAAAAATAGGCCAGTCCTCCTTCTTTTTCGCAACTAATAAATGTATTGTTGTAGGCGTCCGTTTCAACTTTCCACGAAAATTCTCCTTCCTGTTTTTTCCATTTTGTTTTTAAGGAGTCTACTTCAACTTTTACATTGATTTGTTGTCCGGGAATAAAGTGAAAAGATTTAGCCAGCAGTTCATTTTTTACCGGATTAACAACAACCTGCTTATTTTTAGGAATGTCAAAACTCTGCAGCGTAATATTTTTTTCCTCTTTCAAAAGGTAATGACCAAAAGGGTAATCCAATGTAGCAGATCCTATATATGGAGTACGTTGAAACTGAAAATGAAGGTGTGGGTAGGGTGACCTTCCCGAATTTCCGCAGCGTGCGAGTGGCTGTCCTTTTTTTACAGCATCACCGGTTTTAACTTCAACCGAATGATATTTTAGATGACTAAGTTTGGCATACAAATAGTCGTTGTATTTTACAATTATGGTGTTTCCCCAGTTATTTTTTGTGTCTACATCTCCAATTGCATTATCAGGAATATTGTTTACTGCTTCAACTACAGTTCCATCAAAAGGGGCAACAATAGATTTTCCAAAACAATAATAATCTTCAACAAAATCACCACTATCTTTGAACTGTTTTGAATGATGGTCGGTAATCACAAAGTCAAATGCATGACGCCATTCACCTTTATGGGTGTATTCTCCATTGTGAGCCTGGTTAACTGTCCATTCTCCAAAAAATGGCAAAGAAGCAGAAACAGGAAATGCCGAAGGAAAACGTTTAAGGTTTCCGGAATATAAATAAAGGTTTTTTTCGGGATTACCCAGCTGTACAGGGGTTTCCACAAGGTGTTTCGAACGGTGTTCACGAAGTTTAAGGGAATATAAAAAAATCAATACAATAATATTAAAAGGCAGTGAATAAGGAGAAATCCTTAATAAACCAAAAATTTGCTGAGTGCTTGTTGTGATTAATACCACTGCCGGCAGCAATAAAATTATCCACAAATAACTTATCCTTCCCGGAACAAGATAATATCCTCCAATTGCAATAGCTGTTAATATATAGTTGAATCCAATAAAAGTATAACCCAAATTACTAAATTCAATACCAACAAACTGATAAAATAAAAAAGCAATGGAGTAGCCCAGAATTGATAACACAAAGGTTATTCGCGAATATATCAGCAATCCTAAAGAAATAATTAAACCCGCCAGCAAATGAGACTGAAAAAATATTGCGCCCAGAGAATGAAAATAAATTTTCAGAAAAGAAGATTGAATTGAATTTTCAAGAAAATTGTAAAGATTTACAAATGTTTGCCCACCAATCGAGTACAATTCATTGTAGGTATAAATTCCCCTCTCGCTAATATGAAGTGTACTCAAATCATTTCCTGAAAGAGCAACTATCCATATTGTTATCAGGAAGGGTACGCTGAGATAAGGAAGCCTGTATTTTCCCAGTATTCCCTGAAAAGCAATGGTCATGAAAAAACAGGTTACAGCAGCTACTGCAATCAGTACAAAAAGTTCCGGAGATGGTTGATAAGCCAGTCCGATTCCTAAACCTACAAGCAGTGCATTAAATCCATACAATCCTGTAACCAAAAGGTATTTGTTGTAACCTAAAACAAGGGCAAGTGTATTGGCTATTAAAACCGCTATCAGTCCTCCAATACCCGCACCGTAATCAAAAAAGCTAATCAGAAGTAAAAAAACAGCAAGTAGTTTTGAGGTGGAAAAAAACACCTGCGAATAGCTGTTCAGGATTGATTTTATAATTTCTTTTCCGGTAAGCGGGCTATCCTTCATTTGGCTATTTTTTCGGATTTATTTCAAAACTTTGCAAGGATTCCAGTTCTTCTTTTTTTCTTATTATGTGAGTTTTTCCTTCCAAATCAATTAAAACTACATTTGGGCGATAAGTAATAAACTGCATCCATTGCGTCATGTTATAAGCACCAACCCGCTCAATAACCAATTGGTCGCCTACTTTTGCCTGGGGAAAATTAATAGCCTCACGCACCACATCGATATTCATACAAAGCGGGCCATAAATTGTTGTATCCTCCACATATTCAGAAATATCCATGCTGGGATAAACTCCCAGGTTATACCAAAATGACGTGAATAACAGATTTACACCTGCATCGATTACCATTGTCCGGCGACCTGTTGTGGAACGTTTATTTGCAAGCACAGTTGTAAGCAAATAGCCTGCATCATCAATAAGAGCCCGACCTGTTTCCAAAAAGAGCACAGGCAAATGTTCGTGTGGAATTTCAGATGAAATTATTGCATTTGAAATAGCTTCTGCATAATCATCAAAAGAAGGACAGGTCTCGGTTCCCGGCATGTACGCCCCTTTTAAAGTATTTTTTGAAGCGAACCCACCTCCCAAATCGATATATTTAAGCCAGTGGTCGAATTTTCTGGATGTAGCCATAAACAAATTCGAAAGTTTTGTTGCTGCTATTGCGTATGCCGAAGTAGACATAATATAGGTACCGATATGTGTATGCAATCCAATCAAATCAAGATTTTCATCCAACATAATTCTGTTGATAGCATTCCATGCCTCTCCATTTTCGTAATTGAATCCGAACCTGTCCCACATCGGATAAATTCCAGTATCCATGTTGACTCGAATTGCAACCCGTGCTTTTTTATTGATTTTGCGTGTAATTTGAATAAGCAGATATAGTTCATCAAAATGGTCAATATGGATACAGGCATTGTGGTTTATTGCCAATGTTAAATCCTCTGCAGATTTTTCAGGTCCATTAAAAAGGATTTGAGAACCATGTACTCCCAGTGATAATGCTTTTTGAAATTCAAAACCTGAAACGACTTCAGCCCATGCTCCTTCATTATGAAAAATACTGCATACAGCATCGAGATAATTGGTTTTGTACGACCATGCAAATTGAACCTTAGGATAGCGGGTTTCAAAAGCCCGGCGTGCTTCCTGATAAGTTGTTCGAATCGTTTTTTCTGAAATTATAAAAGTGGGTGAGTCGTATTTTTCTATTAATTCTGATACTGGCAGCCCATCTATTTCGGAAATTATTTTTTGTTTTACAGGTAGTCCGAATTTATTTGGAATTCCTGCTGTAATCTTACTGATTAAAGGTTTTTCGTATTTTAAAGTTTCCATTGTTTTTGAACTTATATTTCTTTATTAATTGAAATGGCTGCAAATTTTTCCAAATCCACAATCATGTCGTAGGAATATCTGACAAACATTTTTCCGATTTTATAATCGGTCATAGGTTGAACATCAAATCCAAGTGCCAGTTTTATCAAAGCCTCAGGGATATTTTGTCCTGCTCCAACAGCCAGATAAACCCATGCAGGAATTCTTGGATTGATTTCTATAAGGTAATATTCACCTGCACTGGTTTTAATAAGTTCAAGTTCCATTCCACCTTTCCATTTTGTTTTTTCAATAATCGAGTGGGTAATATTTATCATCTTATCATCTGCCAGTGTAATTCCACCCCAGGCTTTTCCTTTGTCTGTGATATATTGTTTTCGCATGGGTACTGCCGCAATCGTATTGCCTTTTCCATCTCCCAGTGCAATTACATTCACCTCTGTCCCTTTGATAAATTCCTGAGCAATTACAGGAAATCCCCATTTTGCAGCCAGTTTTTGAAAAGCCTGTTTAGCCTGCTCTTCGTTGTTTGCAACATATGCATCGTAAAACTGCCCTTTAATCATTACAGGGTATTCCATTTTTTCTTCAATGTCTTCCACCTGATTTAAACTACCGAGGTTTATACTCTT
Source organism: uncultured Prolixibacteraceae bacterium (assembly GCA_913063265.1). Taxonomy (GTDB): domain Bacteria; phylum Bacteroidota; class Bacteroidia; order Bacteroidales; family Prolixibacteraceae; genus Draconibacterium. The sequence goes on from CAJXZG010000036.1 coordinate 24,775, forward strand.
TGGTACTTTTATTCCATATTTCTTTCCATATTCAGGTAGTTTGTCTTTTTCACGTTCCTGAAATTGTTTCAGTGTCGGCAAAAAAGTATTGATTCCGATTTCTTTTAAGCGCTTTTCATTTTTCATAAAAGAAAAAAGTTCGGCATCAAAATTTGGGATAATGACATCTATCTTTTCTTGTTGATGAATCCGCTCTATACGTTCTGTCAAATCATCGGAACCTGTTGATGGATAAGGAATCTGGAAAATTCTGTCGCATAATCCATCCATATAAATACCGGGCTCGAGATTTTCATAAACCAGGCCGATAACCCGGACATCAAAAGTGCTGGATTCTTTTATTCCTCGTATAACCGGAACGCCTGGGCCGGGATTATCTGTGTTGTTTAGCCCTGTAACTGCAATTGTGATTTTCTGCTTCGACATTTCCCTGCTATTTAAAATCTGTTGGATTGTCCTGTACAACTATCTGGTGATGTTTTAACAATGCACAAAATTCATAATAGTCCTTTTCAAATGTAAGGTCATCTACATCGTATTTTTGAAGGATCTCATTTTTAAGTATTTCAAAGTCCTTTCCTTCTTTTATACTTTTGATCATTTCAAGGCCAAACGGATTTAAACTAAAGGAATCACCTGTTTTTGAATTAAAAACAAAACCGTTATCACTAATTTTTACTTCTTCTGAAATTTTCATTCGTAAATAATTATTTAATCTTAAAGTAACTTATTTAACTAACACAAAATCAATATTTTCCCGAGTTGTCGGGACAAGTTGTGTGAAAAATTACTTTATAAGCTCGTATCATTTTTTTTATTCTATTCTGGAGTTTGACACAAAAAGATTTAAAAACCTGCGAATTATTTTCAAGACGTATAAAAATTTTAATTCAAACAGAATATTACAGACTTTTTCAATTGTATAAAATTAGTCCAAAATAATTCAGTGTGTAAGAAATTTTAATAGAGCAAATCAGGTTTTTAATTGATATAGAAAAAAGATGAAAAAATGAATTAATCCCAAAAGTTTTGACTTTTATGTTTTTTTGGCACTAATGTTGTTTTATCACAAACATTATCTTTAATAACAATTAAAATCTATAGTCATGAAAAAACTTATAAACTTAGGATTCTTACTTTTTATCATTACACTTATTTCTTGTGAAGGTCCAATGGGCCCTCCCGGAGTTCCCGGTAACGACGGTGATTCGTTAATTGGAACCATTTTTGAATACCAGGGAGATTTTAGAAAGGAAAATAATTACGAATTGTTTTTTGATTTTCCAGGTGATTTTGAAATTTACGATACCGATGTTGTGCTGGTTTATATTCTGTGGGATGTAATTGATGTAAACGGAGTTGCAACTGATTTATGGAGACTGCTTCCTCAAACTGTTGTTTTAGATGATGGTGTGTTGCAATACAATTTTGATTACACTGTACTCGATGTTAGATTCTTTTTAGAAGGAACCACAGATTTTAATAATCTTCTACCAGGAGAAACAGATAACCAGGTTTTCAGGATTGCGGTTTTACCTGCCGATTTTATAGCTAAAAAATCAATTGATATAAATGATTATAATGCTATAAAAAGTATTCCAAATATTAACCTCAATTCATTAGGTGAATTTAGTTTGGAAAATTCTATTGAAAGAAGATAAAAACGGTAAGGTTTTGCCTGAATAAAAGAAGTCATTGGCCATTGCGCTATCTGGGAAAGTCATTTAACGGTTCTAGTATGACAAGCGCGTGATGACCAATGACTAAAAGTAATTCCAAAAAGGGGTGAATATAAATTCTGGTTTTATCTTTTCAACTTACGTTTGAAACTACTTCATTAATTTTAAAACTATACATCCTAAGGGCTTCGTTGTTTAACAATTCTACCGCTTCTCCATAAGAGTTTAATTCACGGTATATTTTAACAATATTAATTTTTGTATTGGGCCTGTCCAGTAATTCCTGAAAAACCGGAGTTTGCAAACTATTTTCATTTTTGGGTAAAATAACATCTCGTTCAAAATCATACTTAAAATCTTCATGTATGGCAAAAACAAATTCAAGGCCCGAACCACCAAATTTTACGTCGTAAAACCTTGAATACAAAACGAAAATATTTCCGTTTGGCATTCCATAATACAATGCTGGAAATGCAATGGGCAGATAAGATGCATTTGCCCGGTAAATTAGTTTAGCCGTAGTTTGCATAATCATCAATTTTAAGTTTCTACATTAGGTTTTTTGTAAATGGCAAACAATACACAACGATGTGTATTAAAAACCATAATAAGTAATAGAAATTTGCGTCCTTTAGATATATATTCCAAAAATGCAAAAAAGGTAACCCCCTGAAACAAAACGAAATATTCTGAAATCGATAATTTTGAAGATAAAAGCACAAGTAATATTTTGCTTAAAGCGTAATAAATAAAAGGGCTTTCATTGATTAAATATGATGGATAGTATGTGCAAAATATTTATTAAGAATTGTTTTCTTTGTCAATAATTTAAATGAGTAAAGATGAACGTTAAAAACAATAATATCCCGGCTGTTTTAGGAGTTGGAAATGCCTTAGTAGACGTAATATCGTTATTAAAAAACGATAAAGTTCTGGAACAATTCGGACTGCCAAAAGGAAGCATGACTTTGGTAGATGCTGAACTTTCAAAAAAAATATATGATACGGTTTTTTCCGAAGAAAGTGAGTTGTCAACCGGAGGCTCTGTAGCCAATACAATGCGTAGTTTGGCCAGCTTAGGAGGTAACAGTGGTTACCTGGGAAAAATAGGGAAAGATGAATTGGGAAATGTTTTTAAAGAAGCTTTTAAAAAAAGAGGAATTAATACTCATTTAGAATACAGTGAAAGTGAAACAGGCAGGGTAATGGGATTGGTTAGTCCGGATTCGGAAAGAACAATGGCTACTTATCTGGGTGCTGCAGCCGAACTTACTCCTGGCGACTTTAATCCTGATCTTTTCAATGAATACGATTACGTTTATATTGAGGGATATTTGGTTTTTAATCATGAACTGATTAAAACCGGTGTCGAAATGGCAAAATCAGCAGGACTAAAAGTGGCTATTGATTTGGCAAGTTTTAATGTTGTTGAAGCCAATCTTGATTTTCTTAGAGATTTAATCAAAAAAAGTGTGGATATTGTATTTGCAAATGAAGAAGAAGCAAAAAGTTTTACCGGGAAAGAGCCTGAAGAAGCTTTGGATGAAATTGCGGAATTGTGTGAATTGGCCATAGTAAAGATTGGAAAAGAAGGTTCCCTGATTAAAAAGGGAGACAAAGTTTTTAAAGTAGGAACAATAAAAGCCAATGCGATTGATACAACCGGAGCAGGTGATAATTATGCTGCAGGTTTTTTCTATGGATTAACCAAAAACTACGATTTAGCAACTTGTGGCAAAATTGCAGCTTTGGTTTCCGGGAAAGTAGTAGAAGTAATGGGAGCTAATTTGCCTGAAAAACAATGGACTGAAATACATTCAGAAATCCAAAAAATTATTCAAAACAGTCAATAATTGTTGCAAAATTGTATTCGGTAAAAAAAGGAATTAAAACAAACCGTGAATTTGAGCATCTATTTTATCAATAATCGAACTTAAATCTTCCGGATTTGAGGTGAAGTCGATATCATCTACATTGATAATTAAGAGTTTTCCCATTTTATAGCCATTGATCCATTTCTCATACCTTTCGTTCAGTTGTTTCAGGTAATCAATACGGATTGAACTTTCGTAATCACGCCCCCGTTTCTGAATTTGATTTACCAAAGTTGGTACAGTAGCACGCAAGTATATAAGCAGATTTGGTGGTTCAATAACACTTACCATCGAATCGAAAAGTGTTTTATAATTGTTAAAATCGCGGGTACTCATTAATCCCATACTATGAAGGTTAGGTGCAAAGATTTCAGCATCTTCATAGATTGTTCTGTCCTGAATAATTGTTTTTCCGGATTTACGAATATCAGTTATTTGTTTAAACCGCGAATTCAAAAAATAAATTTGAAGATTAAACGACCATCGTTGCATGTCATTATAAAAATCGTTCAAATATGGGTTCTCGTCAACATCCTCGTAATGAGGTGTCCAGTTATAGTGTTTGGCAAGAAGTTCGGCCAATGTTGTTTTCCCAGCGCCAATATTTCCGGCAATTGCAATATGCATATCAAATAAAATTTGTGGACTAAATTATAAAAAATTTGAGGTTATTCGGCTAACATGTTTAAAAGTTCATCAAGATATTTTCTATCGTTTGATAAACGTGGAATTTTGTTTTGACCGCCTACCTTTTGACGTTTTTTCATCCAATTGTAAAAAGTTCCTTTGGGAGCATTTATAATATGAGGTTTTTCTAATGTTAAGTTTTTAAAACGTTTTGCTTCATAATCAGAATTAATTGTTTTTAAAGAGTTGTCCAAAACATTGGCAAAAAAATCAATGTCGTTTGGGGCCTTTTCAAATTCGATTATCCACTCATGGGCGCCTTTGTGATTTTCATCCATAAAAATTGGTCCTGCAGTGTATTCATTAACAATCGAATCGGTGTGGTCGCAGGCAATTTGAATTGCTTTTTCAGCATTATCGATAATAACTTCTTCGCCAAACGCATTAATAAAATGTTTGGTTCGTCCGGTTACTTTTATTTTAAACGGAAATTTACAGGTAAACTTAACGGTATCGCCAATTATATAGCGCCATAATCCTGCGTTGGTAGAAATTACGATGGCATAGTTTTTATTTAGTTCAACATCCTTTAATCCGATCACACCTGGATTATCCGAATCCCATTCATCCATCGGGATAAATTCGTAATATACGCCATAGTCCAGCATTAATAGCATATCCTGACTGTGCGGACTATCCTGAATTCCAAAAAATCCTTCAGAGGCATTGTAGGTTTCCATATAATGCATTTGCTCAGATGGAAAAAGATTATAATACTGTTTGCGATAGGGTTCAAAGTTTACGCCACCATGCACAAAGACTTCCATGTTTGGCCAAACTTCAAGAATGTTTTGTTTGCCCGTTTTTTCAAGTACTTTTTTAAACAAAACCAAATACCACGACGGAACCCCCGAAAAAGACGTAACATTTTGATCGAGAGCCGTCTCAATAATTTTGTTTATTTTCTCATCAAACTCTTCAATTAATGCAATTTCAACCGATGGAGTTCGAATAAATTCAGCCCAAAACGGAACATTCTCAATTAATATGGCTGATAAATCGCCATGATAAGAATTATTACTCGATTTATTAAGCCGGTGACTTCCACCCAGAGTTAGGGTTTTACCCTTTAAAATCTTGGTTTCCGGGTAGTTCTTTATAAACTGTGCAAATACGTCTTTGGGGCCACGCATATGACAGTCTTCAAGCGATTCTTTTGTTACCGGAATAAATTTACTTTTATCACTTGTTGTTCCCGATGATTTTGCAAACCACTTTACCTCACCAGGCCAGAGCAAATTCTTTTCTCCCTCCAATAATTGCTGAACATAGGGTTTTATATCATTGTATCGTTGCATAGGAACAGCACTTTGAAAATCTTTTGCAGTTACAATTTTATCGTAATTATGCAGTTTTCCCCATTTTGTTTCTTTGGCACTGTTTATAAGGTCGAATAATACCTCATTCTGTATTTCAAAAGGGTGTTCGTTGTATAATTGTATTTCGTAGGTTCTTTTAAAATTTAACCACTGAACAACAGAATTTAATAGAGGCATGGATATATTATTATAAGCATTTCAGTATAGGCCAAATTTATGAATATTTTATTCATTGATAAATGTATTTTTTAATAAGCTTATCATTAATAAAAATTAGAATTGGTTTGGGTGTATTATATTCACTTTTGAATTATTACTTTTTCAAAATTTGAATAATTATAAATAAACTAAATTAAATTTCATCCTTGAGCCGTTAAAAGCCTGTTTTTCAAATGTTATACTATTTTACATGATATTAATTTTATACAAAAATTAACATATTTAACAAAAATTAACATATCGCAGACAGGAATTATAGGGGAAATTATGTAAAATTACAGTGCTAAATACAAACCCGTAATTTTATGAAGATGATTAAAAGGTCATTATCCGTGGCGTTAATTCTTGGTCTTGTTATTTTCCTTTCAGGCTTTTCAAGCAAAAAGCAAAATGCAGCCGCAGTAATCAATGAAAACTTAGTTTGTGGTATCCCAGATTTTGATACCGGAATGGTTTATTATGGTAAAGTTCATTCCGTAGCACATCAAAATGGAAGTTCTATTTTAATGTGCAAGTCAAAAGATGCAGTTGGTACAGGTAATAAAAGAGAATGGAGAGATTTTCTTTGTGGTACTTTCATGGGACTAACTAATGATTCTTATTTAAACATTTCAGCTGAAGGAAATGCAACCATGCGATGTAAGGTAAAAAAGCCTAAAAAATAGAATTTTACGCATTGGACATCTGAAAAGTAATTTTTTGCTTTAAAAGCGATAATTAGTTGCTTGGAGAAAATCATGTTTGGGAAAAAATATGGTTACTATTATAGTTATGCCATAATTGTAGTTGCAATTGTGGTATGTGGATACCTTTTGAATTTACATTTTGCTGTTACATCAGGTAAGTATCCTCATTATGACCTTTGTTCGGCGTTTTTTGGCAAAGGATGTATGGTATCATTATTAAGTAAATTTTCAACCTTTTTGGATGTTCCTTTAGGAGGATGGGGAATCATATACCTTTCATTTTTGTTTTCCTTAATTTTAATTAATCAAAAATTTAATTCCGATGAATCAGATGAAATTATTCAGGTTGCTTTTTGGATTGCATTTTTTGGCTCCTTGATAAGTCTGTATTATTTGGTTTTAATGCTCACATTTCCAAAACTTTTTTGTCCTTATTGTAGTATTTTTCATCTATTAAATTTTTTGTTGTTATTCATAATTAAAAAAATAACTGCAAAATCATTTATACAACTGGCTGGAGGATTGAAAAAAGCTTCAGGTATTTTGTTATTGGGAAATTCGATGCCATTACAATTTAATAAATGGAAATGGTTGGCCTTTATAATTCCCGTTTTTTTAGGTCTTTCAATTTATCAATGGATTTTAATAAAGAATCAGAATGCTGTTATTGAAAGAATCATAAAATATGATCCATTAAAAGAAATTGAAAAGTTTGAAAACAGCGAGACTTTTGAGATTCAATTAACGCCAGATGATCCAATACTAGGGTCAGTTGAGGCAAAAATTTCATTGGTTGTTTTTAGCGATTTTCAGTGTTCGGTTTGTAATATGTTTGCGAGTAATTTTAAAAACCTGATAAAAAGTAACAAAAACAAATTAAATATACGTTTCAAATACTTTCCTTTAAGTTCAGGATGTAATTCGCTGGTTAAAAATGATTTACATCATTTGTCTTGTGAGTCCGCCTGGGCATGTGAATCAGCAAGAATGCAGGGAAGATTTTGGGAATACCATGATTCATTGTTTTCACTTGGACCTGTAAAAAATGAAAATGAACTTTTTCAGATTGCAAAATTATTGGATCTTGATATGGTAAAATTTAATGATGACTATCATTCCGAAAAATGCAGAAATAAAATAAAAAAAGATATTGAGGAAGGAATTCTTTTAAATATTGATGGAACACCAACTGCTTTTCTAAATGGAAAGAAATTAGAAAATTTATCAGAAAAGGATATAAGTTTTTTAATTAAATTTTTAAAAAAGAATTTTTAAAAAGAAATTCTTATTCAATATTAATTTGAACCGCAAAAATATTTTTATTCATCTTCAAATTTTACTTGATTCCCGGAATTAAATTCACTTTTTGTGAGAAATCACTTTTTGTTTATTGTTTAACACGAGGTATATAAAATTACAAAAGTTAGCTACTTAGCCAGTCAACTAACAGAGTTATCAACAATTATATAAGCCTATAATATACATTAAGTTTAAAAGTTTTCAATTGAAATATTAGTAAAGATTGCCTTAAATATTGGATTCTTTAAAGAAATGCTTATATTTGATTCGCCCTATTTATAAAACTAATTGTTAATAACGTGAAATACGGAGGTATTTATCATGGACGACTAGCAATTGTACTTTTATTATTTCTTGTTTCGTTACAGAGTGTAGCGCAACCAGATCCGATCTTTACCCAGTACATGTACAATGGACAGGTTTTGAATCCTGCGTACGCCGGAATTTGGGAAAAGGCGGGTTTTACCGCATTAGTACGTGAGCAGTGGGCCGGAATAAACCGGGCTCCATTAACTGAATCCATTTCACTTCATAGTCCTTTAAATAATGAAAGAGTTGGAATAGGATTAAATGTGTCTAATGAAACCTATGGACGTGAAGTTCGACTTACGATTTTGGGCGATTATGCATACGAGGTTAATCTTACTCCCTACAGAAGATTACGGTTTGGTGTAAAATTTGGATTTACAAATTATAATAATCCACTAACTAAATATCAATTATATCCTGATGGAGAATATGATCCTGTTTTCGCTCAGGATGTAGATTTGAAATTTTTGCCAAACTTTGGAATAGGTGCTTTCTTGTATGAAGATGATTACTACATTGGTTTGGCTATTCCTAAACTGGTTAAAAATTCTTTTACATATAATTATCAGAATTATTCAACACAGGGCGAACTGACCACTCTTTATTTAAATGGTGGATATGTATTTTACCTCGATCCTATGTCAAGGTTGATTTTTAAACCTACTGCTTTGATGCGTGCAACATGGGGAGAACCACTTCAATTTGATCTTTCGGCAAACATGTTAATCTATGAAAAATTGTGGATGGGAGTAGTATGGAGGACAGGTAACGCATTGTGCGTCACATCGCAATGGTTAATTAGCAAAAACTTAAGGGTTGGTTTTGCAATGGACGTGGTTTATACCGATATATTTCCTTACCAGGGTGGAACCTATGAGTTTACTATGGGTTGGGATATGGATTTTTTTGGGAGAAGTTATGTGAGAGCAAAATACTTTTAAATTATAGAAAAATTATATTTATTTAGGAATTCAACTTGACTAAACTAAAACATATAGAATTTGTAAAAATAGCAATCATTGCTATTGCGATTTTAATTCTTAATTCCGGAGTTAAATCAAATCCGGTTTTAAATGATTATGTTGTTTATTCATCGAATACTTTCACGCTTGCTACACAAAATACTTTGGAAATAGAATGTAGCGAAAATATTTCCGTTTTTACTGATGAAAATTCTTGTGGCGCAGAAATTATTGGAGGGTTGGAACTGAAAGTTTTGTCAGGTTCGCTTAACCAATTAACCTGGAAAATGTCAGGTGCCACCGAGGATGTTTCTTTACAATCCGGAATTAACCAGCTTAAGAATCATGTATTTAATGAAGGAGTCACTTCAGTTCAATATTTTGCTGCGGATCAATTAGGAAATACTTTGTCATGCTCATTTGAGGTAACTGTAATTGACGATGAAGCACCGGTTGTTAAAACTCCTAATGACATTACCATAAAGTGTGGCGACAGAATTCTTTCTGCCTACACTACCTTACAGGCTTTTTTAAATGCAGGAGGTGAAGCTTCAGATAATTGTAATTTATTAACTAATAGTTTTACATTGGCCAGTGAAGTAAAAGAAAACAAAGCATGTCCATATACCATTACCAGAGCCTATCAAATTTCGGATGAACATGGGAATGTTGGATTGGCAAAACAATTTATTTTTGTTACCGATCAGGAAGATCAGGTATTTGCCGCTGGAACAAGTATTTCAGGTAATACTGCTACCATTTCATACCTCAAGTCCAAGGTTTCTTGTGATAATGAAAAAAGTGGTACCATTAATTTAATTTCAAATGGAACTACAGGTAATGTTACCTATAACTGGACTACAACAAACGGGGGAGGAATTGTTCAGGGTGAAAAGAATCAGACTTCATTAACCGATGGAGATTACAATGTAAAGGTATATGAAAATGGTAAATATCTTTTAGAACTTGATATAAATATTCCTATAGTAGATGATGAAATACCGGTAATTGAATCTCCTGATGATGTTAAACTGGAGTGTAATCAATTTATTCCAGCAGCATTTTTAACATGGTCTGAATTTGAATATGCAGGAGGTCGGGCAATGGACAACTGTCAATTAAATTATTCATCCTTCCAGCTTATTGCTGAATCAAAAAGTAATGCAACTTGTCCATTTATTATTACCCGTACTTATCAGATAAAAGATATAAATGGCAATTCAGGAATAACCAATCATTATATTATTGTAGAAAATACAAATGAATTACAACCAGAACCTGAAACTAATCGACCGCTGGCCTTAAAATCAGGATCAGGCATAACTGCCGTTTCTTGTATTACTTATACTTCGGATGATTCTTTTACAGTACCTCCAGGGGTTATGTTTGTAAGTGTTGAAGTTTGGGGTGCCGGTGGTGGTGGCGGCGGTTCCGCTGACAACGATAAAGGTGGCGGCGGTGGCGGCGGTGGCGGCTACACAATTAATCCAAATGTTTTTGTAACGTCTGGAACGACTTATACAAATGCCATTTCTGTTGGTTCGGGAGGTGCAGCCGGGGCATGGGATGCAGCCGGAGGAGATGGAGGAACAACAACAGTTACTTTCGGTTCTACATCCGTAAGCGCTGATGGAGGTGAAGGCGGTGGAGTACCTTCAGGAAATAAAGCAGGTGCCGGGGGTAACGGTGGTAATGGAGGAACTTATGATGGTGGTGATGGGGCTGACGGACAAAAAGGGGCACCCGGTTATGGTGGTGGTGGTGGTAGTAGTGCCGGTTCTTCATCAAATGGTAATGATGGGAGTTTACCCGCTGGTGGTGCTGCGCCATTTGAAGGAGGTGAAGGTGCAGAAGGTGGTACATCAGCAACGATATCAGGAAACCCACAAGGAAAGCCGGGTTATGGCCCTGGTGGTGGTGGTAGTGGTGCTGCTGAAAGAGGAGGCCAGGGAGGAACTGGTGCCGACGGTCAGGTTCGTATTTGCTACGACTGTCCGGATTATTCTCTTTCCGGTGTTACCGCAACACCAGCTTGTGCTTTTGCTGCAATTTCAGATGTGACTATCAGCCTTCCGGCAATTACAAACATTGGAGTACCGATATATCCGGCAGGCGATTTTGTAGTTACATACAACAGGAGTAATCCTGCTGCAACCGGATTAACAGCAACAGTTACGGTTGACAATAGTGGAAATGCTACTTTTTCAGCACCCGGTTTTACAAACCCTGGAACATCCATAATCACAATTACGGAGCTTACATCCGGAGATTGTTCATCTCCGATAACAGCAAATAATACAGTTACTATTGATGTATACCGATCCATTTTGGCAAGACCGGTTATTACAGGAACAAAAATACAATGTCCATCTATAACCGGAGAAGTTTATTCTGTTACCGCTGTACCCGGTGCAACCAATTATAATTGGATAGTACCAGCTGGTTGGACAATAACCTCGGGACAGGGTACAGAATCAATAACGGTTACTACAGGTACTGCCGGACAGAATGGAAATATTTCAGTCATGGCATCAAACATGTGTACCTCAAATACATCTTCGCCTTACGCAGTTTCTGTGCTGGACAATGCTTCTGTGACATCTGTTTCGGGTCCCAGTCCGGTTTGTATCGGAGCAAATGTAGCCACCTATTCTGCATCAGGGGTAGTTCTTGGAGGTGGAACAGGATCCTGGACAAGTAGTAATCCAGCGGTTGCAACAGTAAATTCAATATCGGGGGCGATAACCGCCTTGAGTGCAGGTACTACTGATATTATTTATACGATTACCGGAGGATGTGGTGGCGAACAATCAGCAAGACAAACTTTAACTGTCACACCAAATGCTGATGTACCATCGGTTACAGGAAACTCTCCTTTGTGTATAGGACAAACAGATACTTATACAGCTCCTGGCGCGGAGCTTGGAGGCGGAACAGGAACCTGGAGTAGCAGTAATACAAGCGTAGCAACCGTGCATCCTATAACGGGATTGGTTACTCCGGTCGGAGCGGGAAATACAATAATAAGATATACGGTTACAGGTGGTTGTGGTGGAACAAAATCCAATCAACAAGCCCTAACCGTAACACCAAACGCTGAAGTCTCCTCTGTAACTGGATCAAGTCCGGTATGTATTGGAACAAATACTACATTTACTGCCAATGGTGTTGTGTTGGGAGGTGGAACAGGAAGTTGGAGCAGTAGTAATACTTCAGTAGCAACAATTAATTCTTCAGGTGTCGTAACTGCTTTAAGTGCCGGAACAACTACAATAACATATACGATTACAGGAGGATGTGATGGAACCAAAACAGCTCAGCAAATTCTAACTGTAACACCCGATGCTTCGATTACTTCAGTTACTGGAACAAGTCCACTTTGTATAGGTTTAAATTCAACTTACACTGCAAACGGTGTTGTTTTAGGAGGAGGAACAGGAACCTGGAGCAGCAGCAATACATCTGTAGCGACCATCAATACAGCAACAGGACAGGTTACGACATTAAGTGCCGGAAGTACCACAATAAGATATACAATTACAGGAGGTTGTAATGGAACACAATGGGCAGAACAGATTTTAAATGTCACTCAGGATGCAACAGTTGATGCTGGTCCTGCATTAGTCGACATGTGCCAGGGGCAAACTACACCAGCCTTGGGAGGATCTATCGGTGGAAGTGCAACCGGAGGAACCTGGACCTCTTCAGTAGGTGGAACTTTTTCGCCTAATGCTAATGATCCCAACGCCACATGGACCCCAACTTCGTCTTTTAAAGGTTCAGCAACCCTTACTTTAACCACTGATGGACCTTGTGACCCGGTAAGTGCAAGCAAAACAGTAAATGTAGTTGAGCAGCCGGTAATTTTGGTTGACCCAAGCGACCAAATGAATTGTTATGATGGAACTGTGAATTTTAGCGTTTCTGCAACTGGTTCGGCGTTAACTTATAACTGGTATCGTAAAAAACCAAGTGATTCTGATTTTGTTGCTTTATCAACCAGTTCACCAAACATTACATTTCCTTCAGCTGGTACAATAAGAATCAGTAATGCGGGTGACAACACTCACAACCCGGATGGTTCAGAGTATAAGGTTATTGTAACTAACGGAACATGTAGTGCAGAATCAAATCCTGCTTCATTAACCGTTAACCAAATTACGGATGTAGACAATTCTACTGCACCAACTGATGCAAGTTCTGTCACCTTATGTAATGGGAGTAATTTTAGTTACCAGGTTACTACAAATCATCCTGAAAATATTATTTCTTATCAATGGAAAAAATTGATTGCCCCGGGGTCGTGGACAAATGTCGCTAATAACGGAGTAATATCAGGAGCAAATTCTGCCCAGCTGAATTTTACCAATGCAACACCCAATGAGAGTGGAGAGTATCGTGTTTCTGTAAAATTTAGCGCTACTTCTCCATCGAGTTGTGATGTATTAAGTGATGATTTCAACCGTTCATTGATTATTCTGCCGGGTGTTACAGCTCCGGTGATTACAGGCCCACAAACTATATGTTATAATACAGCACCTTCACAACTTACTGCAACAGCAGCAACCGGTGGTTCCGGTAGTTCATATTCTTATCAGTGGCAATCTAGTTCAGATAACGTAAGTTGGTCTGACATTTCTGGAGCAAATTCAATAAATTATCAGCCTCCTGCCTTAACCGGATCTATGTATTACCGGATTATTGCAACCGATAATGGAACCTACACATGTGGTTCGGCTACAAGCGAAGAGGTTTTAATAATCGTAGAAACTGCTCCTACTGCAACAGCCGGAGGAAATACAACAACCTGTCCGAACAGGGAAATTACAGTAAGTGGTGCTTCTGCAACAGATTACAGTACCATTTTGTGGACACACAACGGTTCAGGAACGTTAACAGACGATAATACTTTTACTCCTACTTATACTCCAGCCCCAGGTGATGCAGGGAATTCCGTAGTTCTAACAATGACAGTTAATGGAACAAATACTTGTGGAACAGCAACAGCAACAGCAACATTTACAGTGAATGTGGATGTATTACCAACTGCCACAATAGACTATGGAAGTGCTGCATTTTGTGCAGATCAGGGCATTATAAGTGTTAACCACTCCGGTACATCCGGAGGAACATATACAGCTTCTCCTTCCGGATTAACAATTAATTCAACTACAGGTGAAATAAACACAGCAACAAGTTTGCCTGACTCATATACGATTACTTATACCATTCCGGCGAGTGCAACATGTAATCCTGTAACCGCTATAACAACGGTTACTATTAATGAATTGCCTGAAGCTGAAACAGGCCACGTTCCGCCAGTAAATATTTGTGTAGGTAAAAGTATAGTATTGGGAGAACCTGCAATTACAGGGCATACCTACAGCTGGTCAAATGATCCTTCAGGTTTTCCTGTTATATCTACTGATGCCCAGATTACTGTAAGTCCTGCTGTTACTACAGATTATTATTTAACTGAAACCATTGCGGCAACAGGATGTACCAATTCCAATAGTATTACGGTTACCTCTGCCCAATTAATTAATATTTCATTCATACCAGCCTCACCGGCAGTTTGTTCCGGTGAAACCACTGATATTGAAATCATAAGCAACTACGGTAGTACCACTTTTTCCTGGGTTGCTACATTAGAGAGTGGAACAGCAAGTGGATTTGCTGATGGTTCAGGAGATGTTATAAGTCAAACATTAGTTAACAATTCAGGATCAAACGCAGTGGTAAAATATGCTATTGCTGCACAGGCTGGTGATTGTCAAAATACAGATGTAGAACTTTTAGTTACCGTTTACCCGGCACCATCAGTCCCTACAATTTCTTCTGCAACTACAGAAATTTGTGAAGGGGATGCAGTAACACTAACCTCAAGTCCCGCAAATGCATATCAATGGTATCTTGATGGTAATCCTATATCCGGGGCAACAAATCAAACTTTCAATGCAGATTCTGCAGGAGATTATTCGGTGGAAACCACTGATCCAAACGGATGCATCGCCAATTCGGCTATTACAACCATTGTGGTAAATGAGCTACCAACCGCAACGATTTCCGGAACCATTGATGTTTGTGAAAACGCATCTCAACCTGAAATTACATTTACTGCAAACGGAGGCTCTGCTCCATACACCTTTACCTATAATATTAATGGAACAGGTACTTTTACCACCACTACTTCTTCAGGAAGTAATTCGTTAACAGTATCTGTACCAACTTCTAACCCGGGAACGTTTGACTATAACCTGGTTTCAGTGCAGGATGGAAGTTCAACAACATGTTTAAATAATGTAACAGGCACAGCAACGGTAACAGTTAATCCACTTCCTGCTGCTTCCATTAGTGGAACTACAGAAGTTTGTACTGGTGCTGCTTCTCCATTAATCACATTTACTGGAAGTAACGGTACGGCTCCATATACTTTTACTTATAATATTGATGGAGGTAGCAACCAAACCATAACTACAACAAGTGGTAATAGCACTACTGTTGCAGTTCCTACCGGAACAAGTGGTTTATTTACTTACAATCTGGTCAGTATTTCCGATGCAAGTTCTACCAACTGTTTGAATCCGGCAAGTGGTTCTGCTGTTGTTACAGTAAATGAATTACCTTCAGCAAGCATAACAGGGGATGCAACAGTTTGTCGTGATGATGCTTCTCCAATAATTACCTTTACTGCCAGCGGAGGTTCAGCTCCTTATACATTTACGTACAATATTAACGGAGGTGCAGAACAATCCGTCACTGCATCGGCGGGTAACTTTATAACTTTGCCTGCCCCAACTGATGTTGCCGGAACTTATACTTATAATTTAACTGGTGTTGTAGATGGTTCTTCCACAACTTGCCAGGGATCGGCATCTGGTTCAGTAGTTATTGAAGTAAATACTTTGCCAACTGCAACGATAAGCGGAGGTACAACAATCTGTCAGGATGATACACATCCTGCAATATTATTTGCAGGTTCAGGTGGAAATCCTCCTTATACTTTTACTTACAGGATTGATGGAGGTTCTGTTCAAACGTTGACAACAAATGGAGGAAGCAATGAAATTGTATTTGCGCCTACAGATGTACCTGGTACTTTTGTATACGAATTACTAAGCATTGAAGACGGTAGTACTGCATGTGTAAGTAATATTACTGGACAAACCACTTCAGTTACAGTAAACCCAAAACCAACGGCTACAATTTCTGCCAATGATAATGAGGTTTGTATTGGAGGGACTCCGCTGGAAATTACTTTTACCGGGGCTAATGGAACCAGACCATATACTTTTACCTATAGTATTAATGGTGGGGCATTTCAAACTGAAACAACCGATATTGGAAGTGATGAGAAAACAATTATGGTTCCATCTACCAGCGCAGGAACATTTACGTATGAACTAACAAGTGTTTCCGACGCCAGCTCTACAAACTGTTTAACTCCAATTTCATTGGAAGAATATACAGTTACAGTAAGTCCGCTACCCGAAGCTGTGGCCGATGTAACTACCCCGATTTCATGTGTGGGAGGAGAAGCTACTGTAACCATTACGGCTACTGCAGGAACACCCGTATATTCATATACTTTTAATGGAGTTACAAATTTATCAGGAGTATTTACCAGAATAACGGCAGGAACTTATAACTGGAGTTTCTCTGACGGTAGTAGTTGTGCTCCTTACTCTGGTGTTTTAGTAGTAGAGGATCCGGTTCCGGTTACTTTTGATGTACCTTCTGTTACTGATGTTTCCTGTGTTGGAGGAAACGATGGACAAATTACAATTAACGCTCAAGGTGGGGCAGGATCCTATACTTATTCTATTAGTCCAGCAATCGGATCACAATCTCCAACAGGTACCTTTACCGGTTTAACTGCACAAACCTATACGATTACTGCAAACGATGGTAATGGTTGTGCTGGAACCACAGATGTAACAATAGGTGTTGCACCGGATGTTACCGATCCGGTAATAACCAGTTGTCCTGTCGATATGACTGTATATACCGGTGCAGGAAGTACAGCTTGTGAGCAAATAGCAAGTTGGGCTGCTCCAACGGCAACAGACAATTGTACTTCAGCAGCAAGTTTAACCTGGACTGAAACGAATGTTTCAGGTTCTGTTTTCCCTGTAGGTACTACAGTTGTTACTCTTACAGTAAGCGATGCCAGTGGAAATGAAAGCTCATGTACATTTACTGTAACCGTAATTGATGATACTCCACCAATACCGGATGCCTTGGGAGGAATTAATTCAAATTGTTCAGTAGATTTACCTTCACCCTTACCTACTGCTACCGATAATTGCGATGGAACTGTTACCGGAACAACATCAACAGTATTTCCAATTACGGCTGAGGGAACAACTACTGTAACCTGGACTTTTGAAGATGCGGCAGGAAACACATCCACAACTACTCAAGAAATAGTTATTGACGATAAGGTTTCTCCGGTTTGGGATAGTCCTGGATTTTTCACCACAAGTGTTCCTGTATCCTGCGATGGCGATTTAACACCGGCATTTACTGCAACACCAAGTGCAACCGATAATTGCACACCAACAAACGAAATTGTGGTAGCTTATGCCGATAGTATCGCAAATCAAACTTGTGTTGGAAATTATGATATTTATAGAAAGTGGACCGCAACTGATAACAGTGGTAACTTTACAAGAGGTACTCAAATTATAGAAGTAAGGGATCGAACCAAACCTACTTTAACTTGTAGCGATTACTCTGTTTCGTCGCCCGATGATATTCCTCCTCCGGAAGATTTATTTAATGTAAACTATTCTGATAATTGTGATCCTTCTCCTACTATTGAATGGGATGAGCAATTTATATTTGATGCAAATCAAAAAGCGGGATTTTGCCCCGAACGTGTAATCAGGGAATATACAGTTAGAGACGCATGTGGAAATGTATCCGCAATTTGTACACAAACCATTACTGTTACTTATAGCAATGGAGAAACCTGCGAAGTTTGTA
The DNA here is from genome assembly GCA_913063265.1 of uncultured Prolixibacteraceae bacterium. Classification (GTDB taxonomy): domain Bacteria; phylum Bacteroidota; class Bacteroidia; order Bacteroidales; family Prolixibacteraceae; genus Draconibacterium. The sequence goes on from CAJXZG010000036.1 coordinate 42,797, forward strand.
CTGATGTTGTTCCTTATTATGCTGTAGATCTTGATGGAAGTCCTGACAGCACATGGATTCTTGAAGGTAAAGATGTTGTAAAAAGAGAGGGACAATGTTGTGTATCAACAGATCCTAATTCTGCCTGGGGTTGTATTTCATTCAATGTTTATCTTGATGAAGATGCGGTTGGCTTAATTATGGATGTTCAAAAACCGGCTCCTGCAGGAGTTGAATATTACCGGGTTGATTGTGGTGAAAAAATTCCTTTGGGCGAGATTATCTGTCTTTCTGGAGGGCAAACCTATACGATTACCTTCTGTAAACCAGGGGAGGACAGGCCCGATTATATAATAGAGTCAATATCAGGGGCAGTCGCTACCGAAAATATTACAACACGGGCCGATGATGATGATAATTGTAGCAAAAATATAACAGTTACCGGCTTAGAAGCTGGTACAATAACCTGGAGGGTTGTTCAGCCTTTAGGAGTTGATTCATTGTTGGATAATCTTTCTTGTACAGACTGTGCTACGCCTGTCTTCACTCCCGAAAGGAATTTACCTCCGGTAATTGTATATGAGGTTTGCGGAACATTAGTTGGTACGTATGTGTGTGACGGGCAACCTATTACCGCTTGTGATGAAGTAACTGTAACTACCCTGCCTCCTGTAAATATTAATCTGGATGTAGATTTAGAAGCCATTTGTTTTGGACAGATTCCGGTTATTGAGGCACAACTGCCTGATGAAGATCCATCTCTTACCTATGAATTCCGTTGGTATGATGCACTTGATGGCAATGGGAACTTAGTTCATACCGGTCGTTATTACCAACCTCCTGATATTGGTGAATATTCAGTTAGGGTAACAGAAACTTCTTCGGGTGTTGGTTGTAACACAGATATTACCAACTTCAATATCTATTACGATTTGGAAGGACCAATTATATTGTTGCCTCCTCTACCGCTTGAGGTAGATTGTAACGACCCTGATTTGGATGCACTAATTCGTGCCTGGATACAAACTGCAGATGCGTATGATGCCGATGATCCGGCAATTAAATATGAAGTAACTACGGATTATTCCATTTTTAATGCACAATGTAACCAGGTTAAAAAAATCGAATTTTACGCGGTTGATGATTGTGGTAACCAGTCGGTAGATTCTGCATTTATAACCGTGGTGGATTATACCGCGCCTGTAATTTCGCCTGAGGCAACAAGTCAAACTGTTGATTGTGCGGATGTTGATCCAAATAATAATATTCAATTTCAAGCGTGGTTAGCCAACCATGGTGGTGCAGGGGCAACAGATGCCTGTAGCGACCCGGATTCACTAACCTGGACCAATGATTATGATCCATTAAACTGGAGTGGAAACACGGCCAACAATGAAGTTACAGTAACTTTTACAGTTACTGATGAATGTGGTAATACAGCGGAAACCACAGCAACTTTCACAATTTCTGATGATGAGTCACCGGAAATTGTTTGTCCTCTGGATATTTCTGAATCAACTGCTCCTGATAACTGTTCTAAAACACTGGCATCTGCAACCGATCCAACAATTTCAGATAATTGTACAGCTCTTACTGATTTGCAACTTACTTATGTGCTAAGTGGAGCTACAACAGGCAGTGGTTCAGGTACTGTTGCGGGCGTTGCATTTAATGTGGGAATTACTACTGTAACTTATACCGTTACTGATTTGGCTGGACTCTCAAACACTTGTAGCTTTACAGTAACAATAACCGATGTAAATCCTCCATTATTTACAGATGGTTGTCCGCTTCCAGATTTGGGTCCTTACGATGCCGATCCAAATTTATGCGACGTTTTTGTAAACGTTCCTGCTCCAACAGCTAACGACCCTTGCGGAGAACTCTTTACAATTACCCATAATTCTCCTTATGGGGCAAGTGCTACAGATGCCAGCGGCAGATATCCGGTTGGAACAACAGTTATTATATGGACTCTTACAGATGAATCGGGAAATACAAATACCTGTGAACAAAATGTTGTCGTAAATGATATTGATGATCCTCTATTGACTTGTCCAACGGGGCCATTTGATTTAGAGATTCCATCAGGTCAGTGCGATACTCAGTTTAATGATCCAAATCTTGATCCAACTTATTCAGATGTTTGTTCAACACCAACCTTAACTTATTCACGTTTATTCCCTGACGGAACTACAGATTCAGGTAATGGTTCAGTAAACGGTTTAACTTTCCCGATTGGAACAACAACAGTAACTTATACGGTAACCGATGAAGGCGGTAACTCATTAAGCTGTAGTTTCGATGTAAGAATTAGAAGACAGTCTATACCTGATGCAGTGGTTATATGCCCAACAGATCCTGCTCCGGTTCAGGCAGATCCAGGCACCTGTAACGGATTTGTAAATGTAGATGCTCCAACGGCAAATGACCCGTGTAATGCTATCGTCTCAATTATTAATGATTATAATGGAACTTCAGATGCAAGTGATATTTATCCTGTTGGAATAACAACGGTAGTCTGGACCATTACGGATGAAGGAGGAACCACTTATACCTGTACGCAAAATGTTGAAGTAACCGATATTGATGATCCTCTATTGACCTGTCCAACCGGGCCATTTGATTTAGAGATTCCATCAGGTCAGTGTGATACCCAGTTTAATGATCCCAATCTTGACCCAACTTATTCAGATGTTTGTACAACACCAACCTTAACTTATTCACGTTTGTTCCCTGACGGAACAACGGATTCAGGAAGTGGTTCGGTAAATGGATTAACTTTCCCGATTGGAACAACGACAGTAACTTATACAGTAACCGATGAAGGCGGTAACTCAATAAGTTGTAGTTTTGATGTAAGAATTACCCGTCAAAGCATACCTGATGCAGTGGTTACATGCCCAACAGATCCTGTTCCGGTTCAAGCAGATCCAGGCACCTGTAACGGATTTGTAAATGTAGATGCTCCTACGGCAAATGACCCATGTAATGCAATTGTTTCAATTATTAATGATTATAATGGAACTTCAGATGCAAGCGATACTTATCCTGTTGGAACAACAGAAGTAATCTGGACCATTACAGATGAGGGTGGAACCACTTATACCTGTACACAAAATGTGGTTGTAACCGATATTGACGATCCTTTATTGACCTGTCCAACGGGGCCATTTGATTTAGAGATTCCGTCAGGTCAGTGCGATACCCAGTTTAATGATCCAAATCTTGATCCAACTTATTCAGATGTTTGTACAACACCGAACTTAACTTATTCACGTTTGTTCCCTGACGGAACTACAGATTCAGGTAATGGTTCAGTAAACGGATTAACTTTCCCGATTGGAACTACTACTGTAACTTATACAGTAACCGATGAAGGTGGTAACTCATTAAGTTGTAGTTTCGATGTAAGAATTAGAAGACAGTCCATACCTGATGCAGTCGTTACATGTCCTACAGATCCTGCTCCGGTTCAGGTTGGAGTAAATGAATGCGAAACTTGGGTAAATGTTGATGCACCAGTTATTAATGATCCTTGTAATGCCATTGTATCAATTATTAATGATTATAATGGAACTTCAGATGCAAGCGATACTTATCCAATTGGAACCACACCGGTTATCTGGACGATTACGGATGAAGGAGGAACAACTTATACTTGTACCCAGAATGTAATCGTACTGGACCGTGATCCTTATATCGACTGTCCGGCTGATATTGTTATTCAGGCTGGTTATGAATTGTCATATAAGGATGGTGTTTCCGGAACCGATCCAACAAATTATGGTGATAACTGCCCTGATCCAGTAGTTACATGGACTTTAACACCTCCTGTTGGCTTTGAATCTCAATACTCTCCGGCCGAACTTTCAGGAACCGGAATGTATCCGACCCCTGCAACATTCTACATGGGAGTAACCACTATTTCCTATACCATTACGGATATTCATAATAACACGGCATCTTGTAGTTTTACAGTAACAGTGCTCGGGCCACCGGAAATTGATTGTCCTCCTGATTACAGCACATTTACTGATTTGGGAGTTTGTACAGCAACACGCAACACAGCCGATTATGGTTTACCGACATTAACAGCTGGTCTACAGCCGATAACATGGACATGGACCATCACCAATCCCGATGGTTCAGTTGGGGCAAGCAATAGTGCAAGTCCGTTTGTGGGAAGTATAGGAAATCCGGGACCACCACCAATTCCTGACTATACATTCCAACTTGGAGTTTCAACAATAACCTGGCGGGCAGAAAATGTCTCTGGATTTGATGAATGTTCTCATACAGTTACTGTGGTTGACAACGAACCTCCGGTGATTACAACTTGCGCTATCGACAGAGATTTGGAAGGTTGTGGAACCGGTGATATTACCGGACCTGTGTTCTCTTCTGTTGTAGCTCTTTCATCTTATGCTGAATTTACTAATGCAGTTAATCAGGGAGTAACTTCAGATAACTGTCAGATTGTTGAAGTTAATTATATTGATGTTGCAGTAGGAGCTTGTCCAACCGTAGTTACCCGTACATGGACCGTAGTTGATGCAGCAGGACTTACTGCAACTTGCGAACAAACAATTACTATTAATGATACAACGGATCCAACGGCCAGTAACCCGGCTCCAACAACTGTTTCCTGTATCGGTGATGTTCCTGCGGTTGATATTACTGTGGTTACTGATGAAGCTGATAATTGTACAGCTAACCCAACGGTAGCTTTGGTAAGTGAGGTATCGGACGGTAACACTTGTCCTGAAATTATTACAAGAACTTATAGTGTAACTGATGATTGCGGAAACTCAATAGAGGTAACACATACAATTACAGTTAATGATATTACTGCGCCAACATTTGATGCAGCTCCTGCAGCTATCGCGGATATCGCATGTAATGCCGCCCTTCCAGTCCAGGAAACTTTAACAGCAACGGATGACTGTGGCGCAGTAACAGTTACCCCAAGTGTTGATCCATATACAGTAGATGTATGTGCAGGCTATGCCATCACCTACCGCTGGACAGCCGAAGATGACTGTGGCAATACCACAGAAACCAGTGTCACCTTTAATGTACTTCCGGATGCAGCAGGCCCTGTGTTTGATGCAGCCCCTGCCGCTATCGCGGATATCGCATGTAATGCCGCCCTTCCAGTCCAGGAAACTTTAACAGCAACGGATGACTGTGGTGCGGTAACAGTAACCCCGACAGTTGACCCATATACCGTGGATGTATGTGCAGGCTATGCCATCACCTACCGCTGGACAGCCGAAGATGACTGTGGCAATACCACAGAAACCAGTGT
>CAJXZG010000037.1 GCA_913063265.1 uncultured Prolixibacteraceae bacterium
GAACTGACACCTAATTCAATAGTTGAAACCAGGTTATCACTTTCAAATAAATCGGCTGCAAATTTATTTGAAACAATAATATACTTCGAATCTATTTCTTCCAGAACTGCAAAAACGCCGGAAGGGAAAATATAATTATGGTTAATTGCACGTTGCGGATTTATAGATACCTGTTTTCCTTTTTTGGGTACATAAACCATAATATGGTCGGTAAATTGAGGCCTGATTCCTAAATTGTATGCAACTCCCTGGCCAACAACAGCATAGTTTATTCCGTCTTTTTCAAGAATATATTCACCATCTATAATCAAACTATCTATACCCGTATAGCTTGTATAGTTTTTTGTAACTCCCTTAACAACAGCCGGATAGATTTGTGAACCATATTTTAACAATGCCACTTCCTCAATAATTTCGGCATAATGAATTACATCGGAGTGTTCCTTAATTTTTTCAAAATCAAAATCCTCAGGATTAAACATTTTTCCTTCCACCGGACTGATTTTCAAATCAGGATCGAAGCTGCTAAAAAAGGTATCTATCAAAGTTTGAAATCCGTTAAAAACAGAAAGAACGATTACAAGCGCGATGGTTCCCACAATAATACCAACCATAGAAATTGCAGAAATGATGTTAATAATGTTTTGTTTCTTTTTAGAAATCAGGTATCTGCGCGCTATAAAAAGAGGTAAATTCAAGTGTCTCTGTTTTGAATAAAACGAATATTGTGTCTATAAAGTATTGAAATTTATGATTTTATAAGTCTGTCGATATTATCAATATAATCCAAACTGTCGTCGATATAAAACTCTAAATCGGGAATTACCCTTAGTGACTTTCCCAGTTTTCGGCCCAAATCACCTCTAAGGTAATTTTTGAGTAATTCAATTTCTTTTAAAATTTCACTGGCAAACTCCGATGGGAAAATGCTAAGATAAATACGTGCTATTCCCAGGTCTTTGGTAACCCGAACAACAGTTACACTTATCAGTTTTCCGGTAAATTTGCTTTTATTGAGTTTTAAAAGAATATCAGCCATTTCGCGTTGAATCAACCGTGATACTTTATTTTGCCTTGTACTTTGCTCTTCCATCGAAGTTTTGTTAATATGTTTTAAACGGCTCAAAATTACAGAAAAAGCATGAGAGTGTCGTATTTCTTAGTATGTACTTTGAGATATTGTTTACGGCATTTTAATCTTGTATCAGTTAATTCTGAAACAACTTTGTTTTAAACGCATTTTGTAACTCTTCTTCCGGTTTGATGATGTTATAATTTTCCCAGAATCCGGGATCGTAACTATTTATGGTTTCAACAAAAATATCACGCTGGGTAAATGCTTCTTTTCTTTCGAATTTTTTTAGATCAGTATCTATTATATTGGTTATTAGCATATCCGAAACACTATGATATTCAGTGTTTAATCTGTCGTTTCTGCTTCTTACTTTAAATTTTACCGATGCCTTTACATTCGACAAATGCCATTTATCCCGGTATTTCATATAATTAACTTCGTAGTTGGTGTAAACCGGCTTTACTTTTACTCCTTTTGGTTTCTTTTTAATCAGAACATTAGTGGCATTTTTTAATGCACTTTTGCTATGTCGGAAATTTGTATGAACAATGGCAAATGTTTCACGATGAACATAAATTTCACCTATAAATCCATTTTCGTTAAAACCCTCAATCGGCTCAAATTCCAGAATATAAACCGGATGTTGCTGAAACCAGATAACTCTTTTTATTTGGTAACTGTATAAATTTTGAGTTTCTTCATTTATAAAAGATTCAAGGGTTTTTACTACATCAAGTTTTGTAATTGTAAACGGGCCTCCCTGCAATTTAAAATTCAGCCATTGAAATGGTTTTACATCAGGACTTCTGCGACCTTTTAAAACTCTGACCACATCGCTCCGTGTATCGTTTAAATATGGCGCTTTTAATACTTCAATTACCGCCTCCGAAACATTAATATAGCTTTTGTCCTGTTTTACGGTTTCACGATAGAAGGCAGTCATTAGTTTGGATTCGTTGCTATAGTTTTTCAAAATATTTTTTCTGATATTTTCAAGTAAAATCTCAGGAGTTGTTGCAACAATTTTAACTTCTTTTATTCTTATAGAAATTGGTTCAAGTACAAATTCATCTTCATCGAGAAGGGTATATGCAGGAATTAACTTTTGTGCATATCCCATATTTGAAATAATAACAGTATCCCGAATAAAATCCGGATGAATTTTTAACAGAAAATTTCCTTCTGAATTGGTAATGGTGCCAATAGGTTTATTTAATAATGAAACCGAAGCATATTTAACCGGAGTATTTTTTTTTGATTCTGTAATTCTTCCGCTAAGAAAAAAATACTTTACCGGAATCGTATCGTTATTAATTTCAGCAACAGGTTTATTGTCATTAACTTTTGAAATTATTACCTGGTTTTCTATTTCTATCAGTTTATATTCATCAGCGGGGAATAGCTTACTTAATACAGTAAACAGCGATTTACCGGAAGCTTCTATACTGTATTTCTTATTTGAATCGAGGATGGAGGCATTATATGAAAAATAAACACCTGCCTGCCAGCTTATCTGATCAAGGATTATATTTATCGTCTGATTTTTTTCGCTTATGGTTATACGTTTTTCAAAAACAGAACCATTCTGTTGCTGACCTGATGTAAATACAGGCAGTAACAGAATGGATACCAATAATGCGTAATATGTTTTGTTCATTAAAACAGCTTTTTCAGCTCAAAAGAAGTTTCATGTTCTACACCATCGCGTAAAAATTTAACTCTTATTTTTTTGTTTTCCTTGCTTTGTAACAACAAGTTAATGTCGTTTAGTTCTAATGTACTGTAATTATTACGATTTAACGACAAAATCTGGTCGTTTTCTTTTAATCCGGCAAAATATGCAGGCGAGTTTTCCCTGATATTGGTAACTGTAAATACCGGTAAACCTGGCATTGGATTAATAATTTCCATACCACTCATATTGTAGTTAAACTCCTCTTTAAATTTGTGGTTTGGACGCAGTGTTAACCTGCTGTTTCTGTAATCCATGGTCACATAAAAACGTCTGAGAATCTCGGCACCCAGTGTTCCGTTTCTGTCGTTTCTTGTGATAAGCTGGTCAATTAACTCCGAATTAGGAAATGCAACAATTGGCTGCGGAATAACCAGTGGCCCAACCCAGATTCCTTCAATCCTGCCTTTAACTCCGTACAAATCCCCGCTTAATCCACGGCCAATAAATGTTTCAACATGATTTTCGGGATAAGTAATTCTTTCATCCGATTTTTCAGAAAGCCAGATTGCATCACTGGCCCCGGTATCAACCAATAATTTAACCGGAATTTTTGTTGAATCATCTGAAATAATATTTGTATTTACAAATGGTTTGTTTCCTTCAAAATCGAGTGGCAAAATAATATCCTTTTTCCTGTCGCGGTATTTATAATATTCCGGCTTATGAAGCTTTAGTTTCTCGTTTATATAATCTATTTCTACAATGTAATCTTTAAATAAATTAAAGCCGATTAAACCATGAACCGGAATTCCCAGTATATGTGAAATTTGAAAGTTTTCATCGATTATCATCTGAACTTCCTGGTTTCTGGCTGTTAAATCCCCAATGCTCATTGTGTTGTTGCCAGAGCGGTACGCAGTTAATTCTGTCCCTTCTCCCAATCCTCTGATTTGAACTGGCATTAAATAATTTAAATTCAGTTTATTAACAAATGGAAGCTCAGTAATAATCGGGTATCTCACACCGGTATCCAGGATAAAATTCAATGTGTCGCTATCGTTAATGGTAACCGGAATAATAATCAGATTACTCGATGATTTAAATTTGATACTTACCGATTTACTTTTTGGATTATCAAATAAAAATCCCCGGTTGTTGGTTTGGTACTGACTACTGTTTTCTGCGTAATCCATACTTTTATCAAGGGGCACATAATCGCGCACTACCAATATATTGTCCTGGATTTCGAACAGTAAATAGTAATCCTTCATTAACTTATCCAGAACAAACTTTATGGGTTTGTTTGATACGTTCAGGCTTATTTTTTTATCAGCCAGAATTTCAGAATTATACCTGTAATCCAAATCCAGGTACTCACAGATTTTCTTTACAACATCTGATAGTTTTTCGTCTTCAACCGAAATACTGATGTTTTGATCCAGCGCTTCGGAACTTTGCACTTGCGCATGGCTTAAATTCGGTGCTAAAAGCAGCATTAAAGCTGCAATCAGCATAGAATTTTTGAGTTGTTTAATTGTTTTCATTGTGCTTTGTTTTAATTGTTTTTATGGCTCGAAAATGTATATTTTTCGTTATCTGTAATGAGTTCAAGGTCAAAGGTTAGTCCAACCACATTCAGAATAAAATCAACAGATTTTTTATCAAATTGTGCATTCAGAATTAAATCGTTTAATTCAGGTTCCTGTACATTAATGTTTACATGGTAAACTTTTTCAAGACAGCCAAAAACATCTTTTAGCGGAACGTCTTCGAAAATAAAATCATGGGTTTTCCAGGCCAGAAAATTAGGATTGGTATTTAGCGATTTTTCAAGAATACTGCTTGAATTAAACAGGGTTCCTTTTTCACCGGGAATTAAAAAGACTTCATTTACCAATGATGATTCTGACGAATTTGTATTGATAACCTGCACTTTCCCTGTTGCTACAACCACTTCTACTGTTTCGTTTTCGGGATAAGCAAGCACATTAAACGATGTTCCCAGCACTTTCACCTGAGCATTTCCTGCATTTATGATAAAGGGCTTTTCTGCATTTGGTTTAACATCAAAAAAGGCCTCTCCCACAATTGTTACCTCTCGCACATCATCATTAAATTCTTTTGGGTAAACCAGTTTTGAATTGCTGTTTAACGTTACGAGTGAACCATCGGGCAAAGTTATTTCGTTAATATTTTGATTTTCCGTTGTGTTAACCCGGGCATATTGAGCGGTGTTATTTTGAAAACCGAAATAGTAAGTTGCAGTGCCCAGTAAGATAGCTACTATTATAATTGCAGCATATTTGTAAAACTGCATATAAATTTTCCTGCCCTTGCCTGTAGCGATGTTTATTTCGGTTTCAATATTTATTCTTGATTGAACATTATTCCAGGCGGTTGTTGAATTATACTTCCGGATTTTATATGTTGAATCAATATTATGGAGTAATTTCCTGTTTTGCTCCAGCTCTTTTCTGTTTTCCTCTGATTCCCGGAGCCAGGAATTTACCAATTCTCTCTCCTCAGAACTTACCTCTTCGCAGAGATATTTGATTAATAATTCGTTTTTCAATTCTATGTTCTTTTTATCCATCATGTTATTTAAATGACAAAGCAGTTTGATTTTACCCTGAATGAAAAATTCAGTTTTTTAGAAAAAAAGTAAAAAAACAGTATAATACTTTTTCAGTTTTTCTCGTAATGATTTAATTGCCAGGCTCATATGTGTCTCCACGGTTTTTATTGAAATATTTAATTTTTTGGCAATTTCGGTATATTTTAATCCTTCCTGTCGACTTAACTTAAAAATCTCTCTTCGTTTTTCGGGCAATGAATTGATACTTTCCTCTATTTTTTTTGAGAGTTCAATTTCCACAAAAACGTCATCATCAGAATGTTTTTTTTCCTCTTCCAAAAGAACTTTTTGAGTATATTTTGATTTGGTTTTTTGATGTTGCAGGTAATTTAAACACCTGTTTTTAACAGCTCGAAAGAAGTAGTTTTTAACAGAGGTATCGATTTTTATTTCATCTTTTTTTTCCCACAGACTGACAAAAAAATCCTGAACTATTTCTTCTGAAGCATCACTGTCCCGGGTGTATTTTTCGGCGAATTGACATAAAAAACCGTAGTACCGATGAAATAAAGCTTCAAAAGCTTTGATATTTCCTTGTTTTACTTGGATAAATAATAAAGATTCTTCAGGTTGGTTCATTACAAGTTCATATTGTCAACTTTGGCTAAGTTAGAAAAAACAAATTTTCCGGGAAAGTGTGCGTTTTGGTTTAAAATCAAAACTTTAGTCATTTTGTTAACTCGAAGATGTTATTAGATTTGCCGCCGAAATTTATAAAACTAATCATGGAAAAAAATCAAACCGCAAAATTTTCAAGGGCTTTTTGGATTGCAAATGCAGTGGAGTTGCTTGAACGGGCAGCTTATTACGGAGTATTTATTGTCATTACCTTATATCTCTCGAGAATTCTTGGATTTAATGATATGCAGGCTGCAATGCTGGCAGGAACTTTTTCTGCAGGGCTATATTTTCTGCCAACTTTTGCAGGAGCTGTGGCCGACAAAATCGGATTTAAACAGTCATTAATGCTTGCATTTACATTGCTTTCCATCGGTTATTTGGGGATGGGAATTTTACCGACCATGCTCGAATCTGCAGGTTTAGTGGAGTATACAAAAACTACCCAGTTTAGCGGTTTGCGGGAAAGCAATTATAAGTGGATAATTGTACCGATTATGCTTGTAATTATGGTTGGTGGTTCTTTTATCAAATCGTGTATTACCGGAACTGTTGCACGTGAAACAACAGAAAAAACAAGGGCACAGGGATATTCCATTTTTTATATGATGGTAAATATCGGAGCTTTTTCAGGGAAAACCATAGTTAAACCTTTACGCGATGCCATGGGAAACGAGGGATTGGTAACCCTGAATTTTTTTGCCGGCGGAATGACGATTCTGGCCGTTATTTTGGTTTATTTCTTTTATACAGCCAGCAATACTCAGGGTGAAGGAAAAAGTTTTAAAGAAATTATGCAGGCCCTGGTTCGCGTTTTGCTAAATATTCGTCTGCTATTATTAATCATAATTATTACCGGTTTTTGGATGGTTCAACACCAATTGTATGCCACCATGCCAAAATATGTACTTCGACTGGCAGGAGAAGGTAGTGCGATTTCATGGTTTGCCAATGTTAATCCGCTTGTTGTGGTACTAACTGTGGGTTTGGTTACCAAATTAATGAGCAAAAAAACATCATTGTTTTCCATGACTGTTGGGATGTTTATTATGCCGTTTTCCGCTTTGGCCATGGCCTCAGGAAACTTGTTTAGCGGAGAGCCAATTTTTGGATTTCACCCGGTTGCTTTTATGATGGTGGTGGGAATTGTTTTCCAGGGACTGGCAGAAACTTTTATTTCTCCGCGATATCTGGAGTATTTTTCATTGCAGGCACCAAAAGGAGAAGAAGGGCTTTACCTTGGATTTAGCCACTTACATAGTTTTCTTTCTTCAATATTAGGTTTTGGTCTTTCAGGTTATTTGCTTACCAAATATTGTCCTGATCCAACTTTATACAGCAGCCAGGCTGAATGGGAAGCTGCTGCAGTAAACGCGCATTATATCTGGTATTATTTTGTGGGTATTGCAATGGTTTCAGCAGTTTCGCTTATAATTTATGGCCAGGTGGTAAAAAGAATTGATAGTAAAAAACTGGTTTCGAAATAATCCAAAACTGGATATTTAATAATATTTCAATCAATATTTTGTTGATTAAAACAGAATAGTTAGTTTTGCACACCAATTTTCCACAGAGGAAAAGCCCGGATGGTCCCGATATCCCGATAATTATCGGGATGGAGGTAGACGCTAATGGTATTTTTAAAGCCCGGATGGCGGAATTGGTAGACGCGCTGGATTCAAAATCCAGTTCCAGCAATGGAGTGTGGGTTCGATTCCCACTCCGGGTACTAACGAGGAAGAGCTTGATTTTTTATCAGGCTCTTCTTTTTTTTAACCGTATAACTGACTGGTATCTTAGAATATAGCATCAAGAACTTTATTGTAAGTATCGGTTCGATGTTTTTTAGTAGGGAGATATCTTTTAAATGATACTGAATTAATCTTTTAAACAACTTATAGGTACAACTAATACTCCATCTGGCCTTTTGTATGCAACATTCCCGCCAGTTATTACCATTAAGAAGGAAGGAGGATTCATTTTTTCCACATTAACTTTTTGACTAAGTTTTATTAAATTCTTTGCTGCGTCTTCTATCTGTTTGTTTCCTAATTTAACCTCTATAGCAGCCCAACGGCCATCAAATAGTTTTATAATAAGATCAGCTTCAAGTTCAGACTTATCCCTATAATGAAACACATCTCCATCCAAGGCTTGTGTGTATATTCTTATATCCCTGGTGCATAATGATTCAAATAAAAATCCAAACGTTTCAAAATCTTTTAATATCTCTTTTTCATTTGTCTGCATAACAGCTGTTGCAATTGAAGGATCGACAAACTGTCTTTTATTTGTTGTTCTAATTGCAGTTTTTGATCTTAAAGATGGTTGCCATGCAATAATGTCTTCTATTACAAAAATTCTTCTTAATACATTCAGATATCCATTTAATGTCTTGTCTGAAATTATGGAATGATTTGCACGTATATCATCCATAATTGTTTTTGCTGTAGCCATTGTTGAAATGTTTCTGGCTAATGATTGAAGTAATAATCTAACTTTTTCCGGATCCTTATCAATGTTATCTGCTTGGTTAACATCAATATTTATTACGGAATTGATATAATTTTTTACAATCTGTGTTGAATTTGTTTTTGAAACGACTGCTGATGGCCATCCTCCTCTGCAAATCGCTTTGGCTATTTGTTCTATTGATAAATTCCCTTTTGCTGCAATATCCCTATTGCCGCTAAATAAATTTTTTAATGATATTTGACCATTTGATTCTTTTGATTCGTATAGGCTCATTGGCCTCATTTTTAAACGGGCAATTCTGCCTGTTCCTGAGTGCGCAATCTTATTATCATTTGGAGTGACTGATCCTGTTAGTATGAATTGCCCCATTAGATTTCTTTTATCAACTGCAAATCGAACGGCATCCCATATTACAGGAGCCATTTGCCACTCATCTATAAGTAATGGAGTCTCTCCTTCCAGAAGTAATGAAGGCTTTGTGTCAGCTGCAGCCAGATAACCAGGTCCTTCGTCAGGATCTTGCATAAATATTACGCTTTTTGCTACTTGTAATGATGATTGTGTTTTACCACACCATTTGGCACCTTCAATTAATACAGCACCTGATGATTCAAGTAAACTTGAAAGTTGTTTGTCACTTACTCTAGGATAATAATTTTGAGTTTTCATCTATTAAATTTATCTTGTAAATCTATCAATTTATAACATAAAACACAAACGATTCCGGATTTTGGCGCGCATTTACTCCGGACTTTGGCGCACATTTACTCCGGACTTTGGCATATTGTTTAAATTGTTGTGAAGGCTGGATTGTGAACATTTTGATATTTACTGTTATAGTTTTCTCAATGTCCATATCAACTCCAAATCATCCAAAAATGGTTGGGAAAAAAGAATCGTCAAGGGTACACAAAAGGAAGATTCAGGATTTTAACTGTTTCTTCCTTTTTTATTGGTTGCAACTTGTTAAAAATTCAAGGTATATCAAGCTTAAATTGTTGCTTAATTAATTCTAAGTTCTTTAGTAAAAATAAAAATCTTCAATACCTAAATACGCTTTAATTTATTATTGGCCGACCATTTTTTCCTTAAAATAATTCTTTAAAGAGTCCGGGAATTTACCAAAAAGTATACACCATCTGCCAAAATGTTTAAGGAACAATTGGTTTGTATTCACGTACTTTGTATCGTAATAATGAAATAGAAAACAGACAGAAATGAGCACGACCAGATTTGGAAAAAAAGGATGGACACCGGAATTGATGAAATCACAGGAAGGAAAAACATACCTAATTACAGGTACTACCAGCGGTACCGGGTATGAGGCTGCAAAAATACTTTTATCTAAAGGTGCTAAAGTTGTAATGTTAAACCGTAATCCTAAAAAATCAGAAGACACTATTGCGGCTTATAAAAAGGTTTTTGGAAATAACATCGATGTATCGTATATCACTGTTGATTTAGGAAACCAGGCTTCTGTAAAAAAAGCAGCAGAAAAGGTGCTAAAAACCGTTTCTCGCATCGATGCTTTGATATGTAACGGTGCAATAGCACAAGTACCTACTCAAAAATTAACAGTTGATGGCTGGGAAAGTCAGATGGGGGTGAATCACTACGGACATTTTACGCTACAAGCTTTACTATATCCACTTATTAAAGAATCAAATGGACGAATCGTAACGGTCGGCAGCATGGGCTATAACATGGGAATTAAAACCATCAAATTTGACGATTTAAACTGGGATAATGACTACACTCCGAACAATGCCTACAGCCAAAGTAAACTTGCACAAATTATGTCTGTTTATGAATTACAGGATAGATTGGAAAAAGCCGGTAAAACTGAGGTTAAAGTTTATGCTTGTCATCCGGGATCTTCCAGAACATCTCTTATTGCGACAAGTGGAAGTTTAACGATGAGGATAATATTTGGACTGATGAAATTGTCACCATTAACACAATCAGCCGAAAAAGGTGCTTATCCGGAATTGATGTGTGCTACAGAAGAGGATTTGGATCAGAAAGGTTTTTACGGACCTACAGGACGAAGCAATTGGACCGGCCCGGTTGGGGCACATCATCTGGAGCCACATGCATTAGATAAAACTGTTGTTGAGAAGCTGTGGGAATTGTCAGAGATGGAAACAGGTGTGAAGTGGAACTTTTAAATCTAAAACTATGGATATTTTAAAAGCATCAACCGATTGGGCAAAAGCCGAAGTTTTTTCAACAACATTTTTTATCATAGCGGGAGTGTTGTTTTTAGCGGCAGGCATAGGATTTTGGCGCTTAGGTCAAACAGACCTGGCAAAAGCATACATCATCCCCATGCTGGTAGCAGGGGCTCTGCTTCTGATCATAGGATTTGGATTATTTTTCACCAACATCTCCCGAATTTCAAGTTTTGAAAAAGCATACCAAAGTGATGCTCCGGCATTTATACAATCAGAAATTAAACGTGTGGATGATACCTTGCAGGAATACAAAACGGTTGTTTTTACGGCTATTCCATTCATCATTATCGCCTTTGCACTTATTCTCTTTTTTGTTAACACCCCAATCTGGCGGGCAATCAGCATGACAGCCATTGCCATGCTGATAGTTATTTTACTGATAGACGGTACCGCCCATGCCCGCATTGCAGACTATAAAAAACAACTGGTTTTGGTTGAAAAGCAAGAATGAAATTAATGATTTATAATTCTGATAGTTAAATTTGAAACAATGAAACAAATACACTTTAAAAATATAAGCGAATTTAATCAGTTTCAAAACCTTCCTGAACCCGAGAATCCGTTGTTTACGATTGGTCACAATAAGCTGGATGCCGGAGAAATTGAAAAATGTGTACTATCCGACGAAGAAGTTAGCTATACCAGCCAGTTTTATGTTATCAATTTAAAAAATATTGTTTCGGGCGAGCTCATTTACGGCCGCACCAAATACGACTGTACTACCGGCACCATGTTGTTTACGGCCCCCGGCCAAACCATTGTTGCCATAGACCTTGTGATTAGTTCTGAAGCCTGGTTTTTGGCTTTTCACGAAGATTATATTCGGGGAGAGGAGATTCGCAAGCGGATTAAAAAATACAACTTTTTCAATTACAATGTAAACGAAGCCCTGCACCTGTCGCCCAAAGAGGAGCAAACCATCAAAACCATCTTCCGGAATATTGAAAGCGAATACCAGAATAACCAGGACGAGTTTAGCAAGGAAATCATTATTTCGCAGCTGGAAACATTGTTAAAATACGCCGACCGCTTTTACAAACGACAGTTCCTCAACCGTAAAGAAATTAATAAGGCTCTCTTTACCCGATTCACAGAAATATTGGATAGGTATTTAGAATCAAATCAATTTGAAGAAAAAGGAATTCCTTCTGTTGAATGGCTGGCAAATCAATTA
Source organism: uncultured Prolixibacteraceae bacterium (assembly GCA_913063265.1). Lineage (GTDB taxonomy): Bacteria > Bacteroidota > Bacteroidia > Bacteroidales > Prolixibacteraceae > Draconibacterium. The sequence continues at coordinate 11,887 of CAJXZG010000037.1, forward strand.
AATGTAAGTCACCGCTACATGAGCGATACTATTAAAGCCGAAACAGGAAAAACTACCGTTGACCAGATTAATTTGTATTTGGTAGAAGAAGCAAAGAATTTGCTTCTCGTACCCAACAACTCCATTTCTGAAACAGCATACAAATTAGGTTTTGAATATCCTCAATATTTCTCCCGATTGTTTAAGAAGAAAACAGGTATGAGTCCTAAAGAGTATATAGAAAATGCATCAATGAATTAATTACAAACTATAGTTTAACAGTCTCCTTTAACTTCCAAATCAACTCCAAATCATGAAGGAATGGTTCGGAAAAAAGGTTCGTTAGGGGCACTATAAATCCTGATAATTATTAGATTATCAGGATTTTGAGTTTTAATAAGGTAACAAATTGAGGTTTGATATATTAGTCCAGTGAAACAATTGTCAGTTGTTTATCTTATCAAATTTCATCTATTTTTTATTTATTGTTATTCTGAAATTTTAGCTTTCTACCAAAGTATAAGTTAATCCTAAATTCTAATTGGAAATAATTTAACCCTTAAATAAAGTAGGACTAAAAAACAAGAACTGATCTATAGGTTCCGCTAGATAATTTGATTGCTATAGGTAATCATAATCTGTGCCTTATTGGTTTGGGTTGTGTTGTAGCTTTTAATTATTTTCAATTTTCAGGCCTTCAGTAGTGAAAAAATTAGACACTTTCTTTTTCTTTTCATGAAATTACTTATCTATTGGAAAAGATGCCGAAAATGCCTCTTATGTTGTCATTCAATTAGGTTCTTTTTAATAGACTTCTTGCATAATACAAAAGGTGAAAATCTTGTACGAAATTATTCCCACTACCTAATAATTTTATGATTCTTGAAAGCTGTGTGAAATTGTTTTTATCCGTTTGCTATTGTTAATCCTTCGTAAGCTATTTCAATGCTTTCAACTGCTACTTCGTTCCCATCAGATTTTAAATCAGTAGCACTGATTTTTGTAGGCCATGCATTATTTAAAGTCCATGTCATTGTTGGATTCCCACCTTCATCCAATAATTTGATTACAACGTTTTGCCGTTCAATCGTGTTCATCTTAATTTTACCATACCAATCCCAGAAACTATTATCGTTGACAAAAACTCCCTTTTTCATAGTTACATTACCGTTTTTGACAATCCCAGGCATGTTAATTTTTGAAAATACAGGGCTATTTCCATGTCGGTAATTAATTGGTTGTGCTTCAATATCCAATCCACTAACTTCCTGGAAAGGGATATTAGTTGTGCTACCCCAATCAACCATAAAATAGAATTTCGGTAAGGGCCAATTGTTATTTTGTTTTTCTCCTGCCATTATGCAATGGTATTTAACTTTAAAATTTATATTCTAATATATTAAGAACTTGAGATAAAGGATATTTGTTCTGAAACAACATACAAATTAGGCTTTGAATATCCTCAATATTTCTCCCGATTGTTTAAGAAGAAAACAAGTTTAAGCCCAAAAGAGTATATTGAAAATGCATCAATGAATTAATATTCAGCTATGTTGTTATCATCTTATTTAAATTCCAAATCACAAAGATTTTATTCTAAATTTTTCTAATTCAAAAACAATCATTTATATTTGTTCGTAATTTTACGAACAAATACATGGCAGAGGAAAAGGTATTAACAGACAAACAAATTAGAACAGCCCGTTACGCCAAAGCAATGGGGCATCCTGTACGGATGTATGTGCTGGATTTGCTGTCAAATCAAAGTTGCTGTTACAGCGGTGATTTAAGCGATGAACTTCCTATTGCAAAATCAACACTTTCGCAACATCTTAAAGAACTGAAAGATGCCGGTTTAATTCAGGGAGAAATAGAAGCTCCAAGAGTTAAATATTGTATTAACAAAGAAAACTGGCAAGAGGCACAACACCTGTTCAGAGAGTTTTTAAAAATTTAAAAAATTTTACAAATAATGTTCGCCATTCTGCAAACAACGAACGAAAAAATATGGACTACAAAGATTTAAAAATCACAAAAATGGACATTAAAGTTCTGGGTACCGGATGCCCTAAATGCAAAGCACTTGAAAAAGCGGTAATAAAATCTCTTTCTGAATTGAATATTCAGGCCGATGTAAGTAAGGTGGAAGATATCATACAGATTATGCAATTTGGAGTTATGAATACACCGGCGCTGGTAATTAACGGGAAAGTGGTTTTAAGCGGCAGGTTGCCCAATGATAAAGAAATAAAAAGTCTGCTAACCCAATAAAATAGATCAGTATGAAAACAAAAGCTAACACAACATTTTTAACCGTATTTTTTTCACTGTTATTTAGTTTAAATCTTTTGGCACAATCGCATCAGGTTAAACCTGTTTCTAATGAAAATTCCGTAGAAGTACAGGTTTATTATTTTCATTTTAAAACACGTTGTGAAACCTGCCGAACAGTTGAATCAGAAGCCAAACAAAATGTAGAATCACTTTTTGGTGGCGATGTAGGATTTCAGTCAGTAGATTTAGATGAAAAATCAGGGGAAGCTACAGGTAAAAAGCTGGGTGTGAACAGCCAGACATTATTGATAGTAAAAGGAAACAAAAAAATAAACATTACCAACGAGGGCTTTTTGTATGCACAAACCAATCCTGATAAATTTAAAAAAATAATGGAAGACAAAATAAAGCCCCTCTTGTAGTATGCAGGAATTTTTAACGGGAATACTTGATAACAGTTCATTTCCATTTATTACAGCAATGGTTTTGGGATTGATGACAGCAATTAGTCCTTGTCCGCTGGCTACCAATATTACAGCTATTGGTTTTATCGGGAAAGATATAGAAAACCGAAATCGTGTTTTTTATAACGGACTGGTTTATACGCTCGGAAGGGCAATCAGTTATACCTTGCTTGCTTTTATTATATTTCTGGGTGTTGACCAGTTTTCTGTTTCCGGAATATTTCAAAAATATGGTGAGAAAATAATTGGCCCTTTGCTTCTGTTAATCGGATTATTTATGCTCGACATTCTAAAAATAAAATTTCCGGGAATGAGCAGCTTAACCAAAAGGTTTGAAAAAAAAGGAACAAAAACTTATTGGGATGTACTGTTACTTGGAATTATTTTTGCCCTTGCTTTTTGTCCTTACAGTGGGGTGCTTTATTTCGGAATGCTGGTTCCGATGACTGTCAGCAGTGCTTCGGGTCTTTATCTTCCCTTGGTTTTTGCCATTGCTACCGGTATCCCGGTTATCATTTTTGCATGGCTGATTGCTTATGCCATTTCAGGAGTCGGAACCGTTTACAATAAAATAAAGGTTTTCGAAATTTGGTTCCGCAGAGTTGTTTCTGTGCTGTTTATACTGACAGGCATTTACTATATCATCAACGTATATTTTTAGAAATTTTGATTATGTCATTCGCTAAAACACAAACTATTCCGGGTGCCGATTCACCAAAACAAAAAAAGCACACAAGGTTGATTGTATCTGTTGCAGTGTTTTTGCCTGCTTTGTTGTTGTTGTATTATTTTTTAGTACCAATAGCTGACTTTTTTGTTTACAAGCTGATTGGTTTAGCACCGGATACAAAGCTGGCCGAATCACTTCATTTTTTTATTTATGATACAACAAAAATTCTAATTCTGCTTTTTCTCATCAGTTCGTTGATGGGTGTGGTGAATGCTTATTTCCCTGTTGAACGTCTTCGGGTATACCTGACCACAAAAAAAATGTATGGTATGCAATATCTGTCTGCCTCGTTTTTTGGAGCAGTCACTCCATTTTGTTCATGCTCTTCAATTCCTTTATTTATTGGTTTTGTGAACGGTGGTATTCCGCTGGGAGTGACCTTTGCATTTTTAATTACCTCGCCACTTGTAAACGAAGTAGCTGTTGCAATGTTTCTGGGATTATTTGGAATTAAAGTAACATTGATTTATGCCGGAAGTGGAATTTTACTCGGTGCATTCGGTGGTTTTCTGTTAGGAAAATTCAAACTCGACAGATACCTGAGCGACTGGGTACAACAGATTCAGGCCAACTCGGTTCAGGTTTCACAACAATGGGAAGCTGAAAAAAAATCATTCATCTACAGGCTACCGGGCATTATTCAGGAAGGTTGGAACATTGTTAGAAAAGTACTGGTTTATGTTTTGATTGGCATTGCAATAGGAGCCCTTATGCATGGTTTTGTTCCTGAAAATTTCTTTACAGCTTACCTGTCGGCAGATAAATGGTATGCTGTTCCGCTGGCCGTAATACTTGCTGTTCCCTTGTATGCCAATGCTGCCGGAATAGTACCCGTTATCCAGGTTTTTGTAGCCAAGGGTGTACCACTTGGAACCGCCATAGCCTTTATGATGGCTGTGGTAGGACTCTCCTTACCCGAGGCGACTTTACTGAAAAAAGTAATGAAATGGAAGCTCATCGGTATTTTCTTTGGAACCATCAGTTTTTTTATAATACTCCTGGGTTACTTATTTAACCTTATTTTATAATTTCCAAAAATTTTTAGATACGTACCTGTTGACGTTAAACTTTTCCCGAACAAATTGTACTCAATTTAAATAGGATTTGATTTTGATCCTTCAATTGTCGATTATTCAAATCAAGTATTTAATCTTCATTTTTATATGCGTAGAACGCAAAGTCCTTCGAAAAAATGTAGTATGCTACAAAAAGTTGTTCGAAAAAGTGTATTCAGGAAATTTGATTTGGTAGTTTTATTTGTTGACTGGCAATTTATAAATATCGGTTCTCGTTCATTATCATTTAATTATAAAAGTTTTTTCAAAAGTGTCGAATCAAAACGACAAAAAATGGTTAAATATGTCGAATCAAAACGACAAAAATGGAAGTATTATTTGAGTTTCAGAATAACAATTTACGAACTGTAAAGAATATGGTTTAATAACTGGTTATTCTACTTCCAAAAGCGCAGTACCTTTATAATTGATTTATTATTATTTTCCGAAATAATTTAAACATTTATGGCAAAAATTATCTTCCTCGCCGACTCACATTTGGGATTTGATTTTCCACTACGGCCAAAAAAAGAGAAGCGGAGAAGAGGAATTGATTTTTTTACCAATTTCGATACAATTTTAGATTACGCCAAAACCAGCAAAGCTGATTTGCTAATCCATGGCGGTGACCTGTTTTTCAGAACCAAAGTTCCTGCTCCTTTTATTGATATGGTTTATGAACGGATTTTCAGTTTTGCCCAGACAGGAATCCCCATTGTAATTGTTCCGGGCAACCACGAAAGCTCAAAATTGCCGGTATCGTTGTTTATGCAACACTCCAATATTTATTACTTTACCAAGCCACAGACTTTTCAATTTAATCTAAAAGGAATTGATTTTGATATTGCCGGATTTCCATGTGTAAGAAAGGATGTAGAAACCAAATTTTCTGAAATAGCAGGTGAAATCGAGTCTCAACTAAGACCAGAAAGTATTAAGCTGTTTTGTATGCATCAATCCATAGAAGGCGCTCAGGTTGGGCCATCCAATTATACCTTTCGAAAGGGTAATGATGTGATTCCTATTGAAAACCTGCCAGATTATTACGACATGATTCTTTCAGGGCATATACACCGAAGTCAGATTCTTTGGACAAATAATAAAAAACCAGTCATTTATCCGGGTTCCATCGAACGAACTGCCTTTGCTGAAAAAGATGAGGAAAAAGGTTTTTATGAAATTGAGTTCAAAAACAAAGAGGAATTTTCATATAAATTTATCAAACTGAAATCAAGGCCAATGGTTGATTTAATGCTTGATAAAGAGAATTATACCTCTGAAACTTTAAGGATTGAAATTCTTCAGCAAATCAGCAATATTCAGCCAGATAGTATTATCAGGTTTAAAATGAAAAACAACAAAAACCTGCCTTTATTGAATGTTAAACTTTTGGACGGTATTCTTCCTCAGACAATGAATTACCAGATTTCGGGCTTTAGAGAATTGAATTCTTAACTTTTTTTGGCCCTGCATTCTCCTGGAGTTTTTCCTTTTTCGCAAATATTATTTGCATTTTTTTCTGAATCGTGAAATTTCTTTTGCATTCAAAATCGTATATTTAAAGAATTAAAATACCAGTGTTAAATGAGTTCAGGCACAAATCAGCTATCCAATTGGGTTGAAGAATATACCGATGATTTATATACATGGGCTTATCATAAGTTGTCCAATGCTGAGTTGGCAAGAGATTTTGTTCAGGATACTTTTTTAGCTGCTGTTGAAAAAATGGGAACATTTAAAGGCAAAAGTTCACCAAAAACCTGGTTGTTTAGTATTTTGAATCATAAAATAATTGATCATTACAGAAGAAAAGTAAATCAACCGCTTAAGATGGAAAATCAATCTTTTGCCAGGTTTTTTGAAGACGCTGGAGGATGGAATAAAAATCAGTTGCCTCACAAGTGGCAATACGAAGATGATGCGCACTTACTTGACAACGATGAATTTAACAGAATTTTGAGACAGTGTTTGGATGCCTTACCTGAACAATGGAATATTTGTGTGAAACTGAAATACCTCACCGAAAAAAAAGGAGAAGAGATTTGTAAGGAAATGGAAATTACTCCGTCAAATTTCTGGCAGATTATTCACCGTGCAAAACTACGGTTGAGAGATTGTATCGAAAATAACTGGTACAGCGGGTAAAGAGCAAATCTTATGGGTAACAAAATAATGCATATTCTTTTGCTGTCGTGCTCAAAAGCGACAGAGTTAATGGAGAAGAAATTTCATTTTAAACTTTCCATTACCGAAAAAATTCAACTGGAGTTGCATAAATTAATGTGCGATGCCTGTAAAAGATATGAAAAGCAAAGCGAAATTATTGAAGAAGGAATTAGGTCGGAAATTCAATCACAGCAAAACAATGTTGATTTAGATACAGAATCCCTAAAAACTCAAATCAAAGAGAAGCTCCATAAACTGTAACCTCCTGTCATTCTGAACGCCCGCCTGAATGACGAAGTCGGGCAGGAAATGAAATGAAGTGAAAGAATCTTTTCCACATTAATAGTTTTACCGGCACCAATTAAATTTTTTCATAAAAAACATGTCAGGTTTTTATTCTTTAACCGACAATATTCACGAAAACATTTATAAATCATTTAAAAAGGAATAGCCATGAAGAAGATTATTTTTTTATTGTCAGGAATTATTATTACTGTTTTAGCGTTTGCTGAGACCAATTCCACCGATTCAAAAAGTAAAGAAGATACAGGGATTTTATTTCATCAGGGAAGTTGGGAAGAAGCACTTGAACTAGCTGAAAAAGAGGGGAAACCTGTTTTTCTCGATATCTACGCCAGTTGGTGTGGTGTATGTAAAAAATTAAAAACAAAATCGTTTCCCGATGAAGAAGTTGCGAAATATTATAATGCCAATTTTATTAATGTAGCACTGGATGGTGAAAAAGGAGAAGGCATACAACTGGTTGAAAAATATGATGTAGAAAAATTTCCAAGCCTGATTTTTGTGAATTCGAAAGGTGAGCTTATTGCACAAACACAGGGTTATCATAGTCCCAAGCAATTATTAAAATTAGGAGAACAAATAGCTGAGTAATAAAACACCATGATTACCGGGTGTAAGGTAAAAAGCGGCATGGAGAATGGAAATTTGGTTTTTGTTGATGTAAGTGTGGTAGGCATGCTGCTGACAATTGCTTGCACTTTAGAGGGGACAGCTCAAACTTGCTGCCCGGGTGGCATTCTGCCCGGCGGCAGTTTGGGCCTTGTTCTTAAAAACAGTAAGCCATGCCAGGAATAATTTAATTTATGTTTTAGACCGACAACTTTTGAACATTAAATCATGAAAAAAGTAAGTTTTAACCTGGTAACTTTAGTATTAATAATTTTAAATACCGGCAACCTGGTTCAAGCAAATGATTTGAATAAGTCGAAACAATCAATGCTTTTTAAAGTTTGCAGGAGTAAGGATGCCAATGAAATTTTTTATAACGTAAAAACGACATCGGAAGGAAAACTGGATTTATCGGAGCCGATACATATTTATTGGATTAAATGTGATAAAAAAGGAAAATCAGAGCCCCTGACAAAGATTCAAAAGAAATTGGCATATGGATTAAGGTATAATAATATCACACCAGACAGTGCAGAATTCCAATTTGTTAGTTTTCCTCAAAAAACACTTCAACTAAGAAAAAACAATACAGGAAATTATTGTGTTTATACCAATGTTGAGGGGAAAGAAGTCGAACTCGAACAGGTTTTTATTCAGTTTGATGGAGGTACATTTTTAATGCCCAAAATTGCAAAGGTTGAACTAAGAGCTAAAAACCATAAGTCGAATGATCTCGTAGTTGAAATTATTCAACCATAAAATAACATGATTAAAAAGCTTACAGAAAAACATCTGCCGACTGTTATTATCTGTATTGGCTTTATTTTGCTCGTAATCTGGCCGGCTTTTTTGTTTGCTTTTGAACCTGCTAACAGCGATTCGATAAAAAAAAGATCTCGATTTAAAATCGGGGGAATTCCGGTATTATCATACGATGCTGATTTAGGATTAAAATACGGAGCAGTGATTAATCTTTTCGATTACGGGGAATCCAAATATCCTCCAAATTTTGAGCAGTACCTTATGTTCAGGCTTACAAACACCACTCGAGGTACCGTTAATTTGCAGGCTTTGCTTGAGAGTGAATCGCTTATAAGAAATGCAAAAGTTCTGGCGGAGGCAAGTTATATAATCGACAAAAGGCTCGATTTTTTTGGATTTAACGGGACACAGGCAAATTACAATAGTGCATTCGAAAATGAAGGAAATGCCAATTTTATTAGTCCGGTATTTTATGCCCACGAGAGAAAATTTCTGCGAATGCGTTTCGATGTGCAGCCCTATATTTCGGGGAGCAAACTGAGGTTGTTGACAGGTTTTACATTCAATTATTTTGATAACTCACCGGCCAAACCCAAAAGCGGAACAAGTAACCAACCAGCTTTATACGAAAGATATATCGATTGGGGAATCATTTCTCCGGAAGAAAAAAACGGGGGAAACATCAACTATTTTTCATTGGGTTTGGTGTACGATTCAAGAAACGATCCCTGTTACTGTACTCGTGGAAAATGGTTCGAAACCGTTTTATTATATTCTCCCGGTTTTATGAGCGATGCCGGATTTACTAAATTTATTGCGACTTACCGGCAGCATTTCAGCACCTTAAACGATTATATTACTTTTTCGTTTCGTGTTTCGGCGCAACAAAAATTATCCGGCGAATTACCCTACTATTTTATTCCCACTTTTTACGATACCCGTTTGTCATACGACGGAGTTGGAGGGGCATATAATTTTCGGGGAGCAAAAAGAAACCGTATTGCAGCCGATGGATTTCTCGTAGGTAATTTTGAAATAAAGGGCAGGTTCTACAGTTTTACCTTTTTGAAGCAGGAATTTTATGCCAGTGCAACACTTTTCTACGATAATGCTTATGTTACCCAGGAATACAAAATAAACCTGGATAAAGTTCCTGAAGATCAGCGTGAGTTACATTTTAATCCGGTAAAACAAAAACTGCATCATACATTCGGACCAGGTTTTTACCTGGTGTTTAATAAAAATAATGTGGCCACCATACATTATGGTTTTTCAACCGATAAACAACTCGGACCTGGAGGTCTTTATGTTGGTGCCAGTCTGCTGTTTTAAAATTGTTTCTTGTATTTCCCTTTTAATATTTTGAATTTTTTGTCAGGATTTAAGTTGTTTACGACTCATTTGTTTTATTCATGTAAAAAAAAATGAATATGACAAGGGAAAAGTAGTCAGGTCATTTCCTGTTTTAACTTTTTTTATTGTGCTGACGAAATTATCCGGAGCAAATTATGTGTTAAAAATACTATTCCGTGACGATATGAAAATTCAATTGTAAAAGAGATACCCATGAAAAGCTTTTCGCCAGCATCCTGAATTGAATTACATACTGAATATGAGGGAGAATAATAAACAAAAAGGTCTTTTAATTGTAGATATCTATAAAAATCAAAAAAACTAAAATGAAGAAACCCGCTAAGGAAAACCTGGAGCAAATTAAAAGTCTTTTAGAAAGTATTAAAACAGAAGACTACACAAAAAAATCCGAAATTCTCTCCGGAGCAACTATTGGTCAGCATATACGACACATTCTGGAGTTTTACCTGCTGTTAATTACCGGATCGTTTTCCGGTAAATTAAGTTACGATAAACGTGAACGTGATTTGCATATAGAAACAGATCCCGGTTTTGCGCTCGGAATAATCAGCAGATTATTAAAAGGAATTGATACACTCGATGAAAATCAGCCCCTGATTTTTGAAGGTGATTTTACCGTTGAAGGAGAAGAGACATCAGCAACACAAAGTTCGGTAGGAAGAGAATTAGCTTATTGTATAGAACACAGTATTCATCATCAGGCGATAATAAAAGCAGGCCTCATTTCAATGGGATTATGCGGCCCTGAATATGAACAGTTTGGTGTTGCTTATTCAACCATCAGATACCGTGAGAAAAAATGTGCACAGTAACATATATACCCGATAAAAAACAAGGTGGTTTTGTGTTAACCTCCAATCGCGATGAGGTGTCTTACCGCCCAACCTTTGCACCAAAACTGTATCAGGTGGAAAACAGCGAATTGTACTTTCCAAAAGATTCAGTTGCGGGAGGTTCATGGATTTCAGTAAATAAAAATGGCCGAACGGTTTGTTTATTAAATGGGGCTTTTGTTAAACATAAACGTAAAGAAAAATATGGCCAAAGCCGTGGAAATATTTTAATCGAACTGGCTTCATCTGAAAAAGAACCAGAACAATATTTTAATGAAAAGGATCTTTCTGAAATAGAACCGTTCACCATTGTTACGGTGGAAAAAGAGAAAAATGAAATTACCCATTTAAGTGAGTTTATATGGGATGGAAAACAAAAACATTTCAAATTTCTGGATACATCAAAATCATATATCTGGTCGTCGGTTACTTTATATTCCGACGAACATCGGAAAATGAGAAGAGAATGGTTTAAGCGATTTACCGAAAGAGTGAATGGCAGTATTTCTCCTGAAAATATTCTTGAATTTCACTCTGCAAAACATATCGACGATAATTCAATTAATGTGATTATGGAGCGAAAAGGTGGTTTAAAAACGGTAAGTATTACCCAGATTATTGCCACAAATGGTACTTCAAAAATGAAATATCTCGATTTGCACGGGCGCTCAAAAACCGAAATTAATTTATGATTTCGGGAAGAAAACATACCGGATTTGCTATTGCCATTGCCTGGCCCGAAACCTGGTGTAAACAATCGGGTGCCTGGTGGGATAATCTGCTGAATAATCTGGGCATCAGCAAAAACCACTATTTTAAAGTAGGACATGCTGCATTGGTTCTGGTGGAATCGAAAAGCGGAAATTGTTTTTATTTTGATTTTGGAAGATATCATACGCCGTTTAAACATGGACGGGTTCGAAGCGAAAAAACCGATGATGGATTAAAAGTAGAAACGATTGCAAAGATTTCTTCGGATGGGAAAAGAATTGAGAATTTTGAGGAAATACTCACCGAATTGCAAATGAATCCGGAATGTCATGGCGAAGGAGCTATCCATGCATCATATGGCAAAATAAATTTTGAAAAGGCGTTTTTTAAGGCAAATCAAATGCAGCAAAACAGCCCGATACCATATGGCCCGTTTATGGTGGGCGGAAGCAATTGTTCTCGGTTTGTAAATACTGCAATCAGGGCAGGCTCACCGAATTGGATTTCAGCTTTTAAATTAAATTTCCTGGTTCCTTTAACACCTACCACGTTAAATAATGTGGATGCGTTTAATAACAAAATAGTAATGGCAAAACTACTGCCTTTACCAATGTTTGAACCTCAAGCCATAAAAGACATATCGGTACTTCGAAAAACATTGTTGGCACCGGTAAAACCAAAACAAATTCCAGAAACTGCCCAATGGTTAAGCGGTGAAGGTGCTGGTTCCTGGTTTAATATTGAATTACAAGGGAAAAGTTATAAGATTACCCGTTTCAGTCCAGAGGGTAAAACCGAATGTATAAGTGATTTTGCGATAAATAATCAGCAAAAATTTGATATCACCCAAGCTTATAATTTTGATTATTTAAGTCATTGTCAAAAAGTTGTAATTCATCAAAACGGACAAAAAATTGAGTTTGTCAGGCTGGCAAAAAACACTGTTTCTTCTGAAGCAAAAAGTACTGGTAACCGGAATCAATTTTTATCTTCCGAATCTTCCATTGCAGTGTAAATTCTGAAGTTGTTTAAAGTAAATGGGGAATTTCGAGAGTGACATAATGATTTCAGTGGCAAAACTCAATTTTTTGAGCATAGTCTTAGCTACGTACGAAAAATTAGCTGAAGCCAATGAGATCAACCCCGAGTCCTCGGGGCAGTTTTTCAAATTTATTTTAAACAACTTCTCTAAAATGTCATCGGTATGAGAAGAAGTTTTATCGTTGTATTTTTTGTATTGTCAGTAGTAATATCATGTGCTGAAAAAACGGGTGTCAAACAAGTTAGTCCATTGGAATTTAATGAGTTGATTAAAAAGTCGGGTGGAGTTTTGTTGGATGTTCGAACACAAATGGAATTTAAAAACGGTCACATCGAAAATTCGGGCCAGCTTAACTATTACGCATTTGATTTTAAAAAGAAGCTTTTGTTGCTTCCTCAAAACGAACCCATTTATTTGTATTGTAACACCGGATACCGAAGCGACAGGGCAGCACGGTATTTAGTTGAAAACGGCTACCAAAATGTTTATAATCTGGAACATGGAATTATGGATTGGGAACTAAAAGATTTACCGGTTGTTATTTCTCCCGATGCAAAACCCGATACCGACAATAAAATGAATGTAGCCGATTATGAAAATCTTCTGCAAACTCAGAACCCTGTTTTTATCGATTTTTATGCACCTTGGTGTGGCCCCTGCCGGCGAATGATGCCCATGATTGACAGTTTAAAAGTAGAGTATCACGAGCAAATCGAAGTTGTTAAAATAAATGTCGATGCCAGCAAAAAACTGGCGAAGGAGCTGGGGCTTAAAGGAGTTCCATACCTGGCCTTTTATAAAAACGGCAAATTGGTTTATTCAAAAAACGGGATGGTTTCAAGAAAAGAAATCACCGATCTGTTTAATGAGAATTTGTAATTCTTTTAAGGGATATGCAAGATCTTCTTTTATATCTTTTGCTTGGGGCAGTTACCTGTACCATCGGTGCCGTTCCGCTTGGCCTGGTAAATCTTTCGGTAGTCGATGAGGCAGTAAATACAACAGTTCGCAAGTCGATGGCAATTGCTTTTGGAGCAGCTTTTATAGAAATATTATTTGCATTGGCGGCTTTGTTTGCCGGTGCAGCATTGGATAACACATTATCGGGAAGTTTGGTGGTTAAGGGTTTCGTGTTTGCAATACTTTTGCTCGCAGGATTATGGTTTTTACTAAAAAAGAACAAACCCATTCAGATTAAGAATGGATTACAATCCTATGCTTTTGTAAAAGGAGCCTTTTTAAATCTGATTAGTATTCAGGTGTTATTATTTTGGATGATTGCGATAACTATTCTTTCAGTCCGGAATATTTTGCCCGATTCAAAAGGACAGGTAATTCTATTTATTTCAGGGGTGTGGTTGGCAAAGATTATGGTTTTGAGAGCCTATGCAATACTGGCAAAAAGGGTGTTGGCAAAATCTAAAACAATATCAAAACAAATAAATCTAATAATTGGTATTATCCTGATTTTAGCTGCAATATTTCAGTTGCTAAGATTTGGTGTGTAACAATAAATTATTACCAATTCCGGATTTAATGTTGTAAATTAAATGAGATTGGAAACCAGTATAAATTATTGCTACTGAAAATATTAAATATGCTTAAACAAATTACTACGGCTGATTTATTAAATTCATTGGAGTTTTCGAATACTAAAATTGTTGATGCCAGATCAGTTGATGCCTATAATGGCTGGAAATTGAAAATTGAAAAACGGGGCGGTCATATAAAAAATGCCAAAAGTATACCGGCAAAATGGTTAAAATACATCGATTGGATAGAAATTGTCAGAAGGAAAGATATTGTTCCTGAAAATCACATTGTCATTTATGCTTATTCAAATGAAGAGGCGGAAAAGGTTGGCGAAAGATTTTTAAAATCGGGTTATAACAAAGTATCAGTCTATAAAGATTTTGTTGAAGAATGGTCTGCCAATCCGGATTTTCCCATGCAAAAGATGGAGCGTTATAAAAACCTGGTTTCAGCACGGTGGGTAAACGAATTGATTTCAGGAGGAAAACCGGCAGAATACGATAATGATAAATATGTTGTAGTCCATTCTCATTATCGCAACAGGGATGCTTATTTAAGCGGTCATATTCCCGGGGCAATTGATATGGATACTTTGGCTTTGGAAACGCCGGAAACCTGGAATCGTCGTTCACCAAAGGAAATAGAAACGGCACTTGAAAAACATGGAATTACTTCAGATACTACAGTTGTTTTATATGGAAAATATATGTTTCCCAACAACGATGACCCTTTCCCGGGAAGTGCTGCAGGGGATATCGGTGCCATCCGAAATGCATTTATTATGATGTACGCCGGTGTAAAAGATATACGGGTTTTAAATGGAGGTTTTCAATCGTGGCAGGATGCAGGTTTTGAAATTAGCACGGTTGATGAGCCCAAAGTTCCGGTTTCAGAATTTGGTGTAAAAATACCCCAAAAACCAGAATTGGCGGTAGATACACCCGAAGCAAAAAAAATGATTGTTTCCCCAAATGCTGAACTGGTTTGTGTGCGAAGCTGGCCCGAATATATCGGCGACGTAAGTGGCTACAATTATATTGAAGCCAAAGGCCGGATTCCGGGAGCAGTTTTTGCCGACTGTGGCAGCGATGCCTATCACATGGAGAATTATCGTAACGTTGACCACACCACCCGCGAGTTTAATGAAATTGCTGAAATCTGGCTTAAGAATGGAATCTCACCTGATAAACACCTTGCATTTTATTGCGGAACCGGATGGCGCGGCAGTGAAGCATGGTTTAATGCCTGGTTAATGGGCTGGCCAAAAGTTTCGGTTTACGATGGTGGCTGGTTTGAGTGGAGTAATGATCCAAACAATCCATTCGAAACCGGAATACCTGAAAAATTAAAAGCAGAAAACTGAATCTTATGGAACAAAAAATAATTCTTGCCGAATTGGCAAAAGATACTTTAATAGGATTGTCTGCCAATCCTAAATACTTACTATCCAAATATTTTTATGATGATACAGGCAGCGCAATTTTTCAGAAAATAATGAATATGCCCGAATATTATCTTACCAATTGCGAACATGAAATTTTTACCCAACAAAAAAAACAAATAATAGAGGCCTTTCTAAAAGAAACCAAAGGTTTTGATTTGATAGAACTTGGCCCGGGAGATGGACTTAAAACAAAAATATTGCTCAATACGATGGCTCAGGGTGCCATCCCGTTTAATTACATCCCAATCGACATTAGTAAAAAAGCAAATATCGGTTTGGTTAAAAGTCTGGCAGAAGAAATTCCGGATTTAAATGTAAAAGCCCAAACAGGAGATTTTTTTAAAGTGATGAAAATGCTTAACGGGCATTCATCACTTCGGAGAATAGTTTTGTTTCTGGGTTCAAATATTGGTAATTTCTCGGAGGAAGAAACAGATACATTTTTAGGTCAGATTTCGGAATTTACCCAAAAGGGAGACAAAGTTCTGATAGGATTTGATTTAATAAAATCTCCTGAAATAATTATAAAAGCTTACGACGATCCTCACGGATTTACGAAAGATTTTATTTTAAATCATTTGGCAAGGTTAAATCGTGAATTGGATGCAAATTTTAATTTGTCAGATTTTAGCCAACACACCTCATACAATCCACAAACAGGTGCTGTAAAAAACTATTTGATTTCCAAAGTTGATCAGAAGGTAACTATCGGAGGACTTGAAAAATCGTTTCATTTTAAAAAATGGGAAAGTATTTTTATGGAACTTTCGCAAAAGTTCGAATTAGAAACCATAAATAAATTGGCATTCCAACATGGGTTCAGGGTTGAAAAACATTTTACTGATAGCAGGAACTACTTTGTTGATTCTTTGTGGGAGAGGCGTTAATAAAGATGGTTACCAATAGCTTTATATTCGGTATTTTTTACAATTACTAATTGGTTCGAAGTTTGAAGTGCGAAGATATAAACAGTTTGGTTGAACGTTTTCTTCCCATTCTGCCTTTCCAAACACCCTCTTAAATTTGTCATTCCGAATCCGCCGTCTGGCGGAGAGGAATCTGTCTATCCAGACAGAAGGGATGTTATTTTAAGAAGTATTTCCAAAGAATGCCAGATAAATCAATGCTTAAACATCGCTTCGTAATGCGGCATTTTTTCAAATATTCCTCCACCGGTTTTGTAAAACTCTTTGTCTAATTTATAAACTCCGTTTTTTGCCTGCACCCAGTTTCCATCTTTCATGGGGTGGTAGCTTAACATGGTATTCCAGTTTTTATAGTTTTGGTGACCATTACTTTCAATCAAACCGAGGTTTCCCATTCCCGGGAAGGAACCAAGACGTGCTGCTACATTTTTATTCCATTCAACCAAAATCGGATTTACCGTAAGGTCGGCACAAAAACAAGGCACATTTCTTTTCTGAGCTTCTTTTGCAATTTTTAGGGTCATACTCAGGGTTTTTGCAATGGCTTTTAAAGCAATCGCACCGTACCCCATTTGCATCCGTTTTATTGCATCTTTATCGGTGTGGGCACTTTCATCGGCAGCCAAACGAACCGGAATATCACTTACATCGATTTCCAACTCTTCGGCAAAAGGTTCTTCAATAATTGCTATCTGCTCAAAGGCCCCAATTTCTTTTGCATGGTCGAGTAGTTTCATCAATGTCTCCTTTTTTTCGTATCTGCCATTGGCATCGAAATAATAGGGAAGTTTCCCATCTCTGGTGTGCGGTGTTCGAACTTCTCCAATTGCTTTGTGAATGGCCGAAAGTCTGGCTTTATCTTTCTCAAGCATTTCTTCCTGAGTACCGGGTTGACCGATTTTTATTTTCATAAAAAAGTAACCCTCATCCACCGCAGATTTTATTTCATCGATTGGAATGGTATAGGCCATCAACGGTATGGCAGCTGCCTCTTTATGTTGTGAAGAAAGTGCAGGACGGTAAGTCTCTGGAATCATTTCATCAAAAGTACTGATGCTGTTTTCTTTGGCATAAAGCAGCCAGGCAGCATTGTCCAGCCCAACCAAAGCATTTAAAGCAAAAGTTTTTCTGAGATGAGGATTAGCAGTAATTTTTTGTCCATATTCATAAACTTCGGGAAGAATATTTTCAAGCAATTCAACCGGGGCTGTAAAACTTTGTCCGTTTGCAATTTGCAAAGCACGTTCCGAGAGTGCATACATCAATGCATTTCCGCCACTTTCAGAATACGAGGCAAAAACTTTGGCATCTGACCACAAAACGTTTTGGGTGCACAAACCAATTTCGTGGTTACCCGAATCACTTTCCATATAATTTACGGTTTGCCAGATTTCGGTCATGTAACCGCCTTTAAATCCAAATGGTCTGATTAGTGGTTCGCGTTCAAAATTTGAATCAACTCTGGTAATTTTTATTTTTTTATTTGCAGGTGTAAATAAAGGATTGGCCAGACCATTAATCCCTGACAAAGTTGCAACACTTGCAGCTCCGGTGGTTTTTATAAAACTTCTTCTTGAAAAGGAATGATTCATTACAGTTCGATTTGATGTTTTTTCATTTTGTTGCGCAACCAGTCTAAATCCTTTTTCATAAAAGTGTAGATTTTTTCAGGCTCCATGGTAGTTTCTCTGTCTCCATGTTGTGCGCCTCCCAAATCGTATTCATAATGAATGCTGATTGGGGCTTCAACATCAAGAGTTTTATACTCTTTTAAAAACTCATCGAATTTTACCATACCGTCACCCAGCAAAACGTTTTGGAGTTGCCATACTCTCTTTTCATTTTGTAACCATATAAAATCTTTGATACATAGAGTACGAATCCAGGGTTCAACTCTTTTCATTCCGAGCTTCCATGAGTAAGCGCCTTCCACAATGGCGTGCCTGATATCGTATTGAATTCCAAAGTGTTCAGGGTTTACATCTTTTACCAATTCATATAAATCCCATACCGGCGCCCCGATATTAATTCCTGAATGATTTTGATATCCTCCATGGATGCCCAGTTTTTCATTTAATTTGGCAAGCTGTTCAAGTTGTCTTTTATAAATATCGAGGTTTTGCTGAATGGTGTTTTTATGATCGTATTTCAAATATCCAAGACGATAATATTTTATGCCGGAATCAGCCGCTACTTTTAACAATTCCACCGAAACGGGATCCTCGGCGTTGCTAATATTGGTTACCATCATTGGAACACCAACACCGGCTTTTTCATAAATTTTCACTGCTTTGGAAAGTTCAGCTTTAGCATTCCCTGGTTCAATTTGTCCTTTTGGACGAACAGTCATATCCGCACCATCAAAACCCATTATTGCCAGCACTTCAGCACTCTCTTCGATACTTAAAAACTGCAGGCATTTAGTAAAAGCGCAAACCGGGCGTTTGGGCATTTTTATAGAAATACTGCTTTTTGCCAATCCGGCTCCGGCAATGCCAATACCAGCTGCAGAAATTCCGGTTGTTTTGATAAAATTTCGTCGTTGCATAAATGTTTAAAGTTTAAAGTTCAAGGTTTAAAGTGTAAAGAAACATCTTCGGACTTCCGACTTCGGACTTCCGACTTCCTCACAATTTCCATGGTTTACGGTATTCGTAATGTAACATTTTGTTGGCTACGTTGTTGTTGGTGAATTTTTCCTTTTCTGCATCCCATTCGAGCCTTGTTTTTGTTGCCAGTGCAATGTTAGCCAGATGTGCGAAACTAGTTGACCGATGTCCGTCTTCGAGTGTGCAAAGCGGAGTATTTCTTGATTTTATACAATCAAGGAAATCTCTAATCAATGCCCCTGTTGATCCTGAGCTACTTCCATCGGACAAAAGTTCATCTTCAACCCTGTATTCTTCAGGCTCAATTTGTGAATCCCATTTTTGAAACTGCCCCGGTTTTCCGGGAACGATTTTATATCCGTTTTCATCGGCAAAAAGGGTTCCTTTTGTTCCTCTTAATTCCAGTTCTCCATAGGGTAAAAGGTTTCCACTACTGGCTTCAAAAATGTTAAACGAAATCATCTTTTTTGACGGGAATTCAAAAGTTACCTGCATAGTATCGGGGATATCCCCATCATGATCAAGTACGAGTTGTCCTCCATGTGCCGATAATGCCGAAGGTGCTGTTTCGCCCATCATCCAGCGGATTACATCCATGTAATGTACTCCCCAGTTTCCCATTTGCGATGAATAATGACTCCACCAACGGAAAAAATATGGAGCAATATTGTATTGATATGGCCGAGCAGCGCGAGGACCCAACCACATATCCCAGTTAAAATCTTTTGGGGGTTGTTCGGGTTGAAGTTTCCCAATACCATTAGGAGCCAGGTTACTTATTCTTGCAGCCCAGGCAGTGGTGACTTTTCCTATTTTTCCTACCGGAATTTCTTTGGCCAGTTTCTGATAAGTTTTGTTTCCTCTTCGGTTTAAACCAACTGCCACAACTCTGTCGCTGGCTTTCCATTCGTTTACCATGGTTCTGCCTTCAACAATAGTTTGAGTCAGTGGTTTTTCGACATAAACATCTTTGCCTGCTTTAATGGCATCAATCGTTTGTATCGCATGCCAGTGGTCGGGAGTGGCGATACAAACGGCATCCACATTTTTATCTTCGAGAAGTTTTCTATAATCTTCGTAAAGTTTAGGTGTTTTTTCAAATTTTTCTCCAAGATTAGGAATTCGTCCCCTCAAATCTTTGATATAACGCGGGTCGACTTTGCTACGGTCACGAAGCATGTAGGGTTCGTAAACGTCGCAAAGTGCTGTAACTTCAATATCCGTGTTTTTCATAAACAAGTGGAGCAATTGCGAGCCACGATTTCCTACTCCTATAAATCCCATTCTGATTTTATCGTTGGCTCCAAAAACACGATTTGATTTAACCGAACCAAGTGCATTAATTCCGAAGGAAATCCCTGCTGTTGCCAGAGTTGATTTTGCTACAAATTCACGACGGGAGTGATTTTGCTGGTTTTCCATATTATTCGGTTTAAGAAAGTTTTGATTTTAAAGGGGTAATTTACAAAATAATCGGTGCTTCTTTAAAACAGAAAGTTAAAATCTATTCAAATCTTCTAATTTTGAAAAAAATCTGATTAAACTATGAAGACCACGATTCTTAATTTTATTCTTTTCTTTTCAACTGGTTTTGGATTTGCTCAAAATACCGAAGGTTTTCCATTTATTCTTCCTAATGAAAAACCAGATCGCGAAATGAGTTTAGCCATGGAACGTAATTATAATGCCTACATGGCACCAAGGCCTGAGCACAACGAATTATATTCTCAGTTTAAATACACGAAACTTCAGGGTTTTGATTATAACGGGGGCGATGGAACGATTTCACGTCGTGACCCTTCAAAAATCATTTTTGCAAATGGCAAATACTATGTTTGGTATACCTATCGAAATACTCCAACGCATCCACAGGGAGCTGATAAATGCAACGACACAATTCCTTCTTCAGATTGGGATTTATGCGATATTTGGTATGCAACCAGCGAGGATGGATTTACCTGGGAGGAGCAGGGAGTTGCAGTTCCAAGGCCACCAAAGCCAAATGTGGGCTGGCGTTCGGTAACTACTACCGATATTTTGGTATATAAGGGAAAATACTATCTCTACTATCAGGGATTTATGGAAGCCAGTGGATTGCGGGGTGATGATTGTCCGGTAGCAGTTTCATATGCCGATTCTCCCGATGGACCCTGGACACCATACAACAAAATAGTAATCGAAAATGGTGCTGAGGGAGAATGGGATCAGTATTCGATTCACGATCCTCACCCCTTTGTTTACAAGGATAAAATTTATCTCTACTATAAATCCGATTTTGATGGCGACCCGCGTTTGGTGCGAATGCAGGGACTGGCCATGGCTGATAATCCGCTGGGGCCCTTTACAAAACATCCCTTAAATCCGGTGATTGCATCGGGGCACGAAACTTCGTTTTTCCCGTTTAAAGAGGGAATGGCAGCCATGGTTACCCGTGATGGAAACGAGCATCATACCATACAATATGCAAAAGACGGTGTGAATTTTGAAATAGCATCGATCGTTTCTTTATTGCCCAATGCTGCAGGATCATTTGTTCCCGATGCTTTTAACAGCAAAGGAAATGGCCGGGGAATAACCTGGGGACTTTCTCATGTAATAGCTGCCAATGGCTGGGAAAAAAACCATGCTGTTTTGCTTCGTTTTGATTGTGATTTGAGTTTGGATATAGATGACCCGGATATGAAAAATCATTATGAGTATTATCGTCCTGAGTTTTTTTATAAACATGGATTAAATGAAAAACAGCTTAAAAGGATTGAGCTCCAAAATAAAGAATTGATAACAAAATAGCTATTTAAAATTCAGTGTTTTTGATAAATGTTTTTTGAATCTATTTCTTCCTGAAAAACCGTTTTTGGTTGATTATAAAACTCAATAAAACTTTTATTTGCCGGACAATCCGGAGTTGGGCCATAAGCACCATGGTCGGTAGGTGCATATGGATTTCGCCAGGTAAGAACATAAGATAAATCATATGGTTCAAGAATGTCGAAAACTTCCATCCACCAGTTATGGTTTTTTGCCAGTAGTCCACCGGTTTCGCTAACTGCTGCAATTTTCCCTTTCTCTTTGGCATAGGTTGACACCAGTTCTGCGCAAAATTTTAAAGTTTTCTTGTAAAACGGATCACGGTCATACTTGTCAAAAGCAACAACATCTATTAAATCATCTCCGGGGTAGCGTTCCAGATATTCTTTTTCCGAATTTACCCCATCTGTTGAATAAGAATACAAAACATGGTGAATCCCCTTTTCTTTTTGCAGATAATTTACAGTAAATCGCCAAAGTGCCTTTTAATCTTCTGGTGCACAAAGATTTTTGCCCCACCAAAACCAGCTTCCTGTATGTTCGTGAAAAGGTCTGAAAATTACAGGAACATAAACACCATCTTTTGTTTTTAATTCATTAAAATAATTGGCAAGAATATCGAGCCATGAAACATATAATTTATGTTTTTCACCTCCGGGGAGTATAGAAGCCACAACTTTTTTGGACGATACATCCCATGATGAACCTCCCGTGTATGGATTTCTTAAATGCCAGCTTATCGTGTTTATTCCTCCCCGTTCATAAACCTCAATAATCCAGTTTTTAATATTTTCAAATTTTACTGAATCGAGACTCCTTTCATCGCCCAGTTCCAGATGCCCGATTTCCCAACCATAAACAGCCGGATAATCACCGCACACATCTTTTGTGTCCGATTTACCTTTTATATTCCACCAGTCCAGACCATAGGCCAAATCATCCTGATGCCCATACATCATTTTTTCTTTCTGAAGTTCAACCAGATTTTTATATAAGTTCAATGTTTCTTTTGTTGCATTTTTATCTGTTGGATTTATTGCAAGGCCCCAAAATGTTATAAGAAAAAGCAAAGAGGTAAGATAGGTTTTCATTTTGTATTGATTTATTAAATGTTGCATTTTAAGGGTAAAAATATTCTAATAAAGCCAATTTTCAAATGTATAATGGTAATAAGGTCTATTATCTTGGGCAGATAAAATTTTGTATTCTAAATCAGGGTTATTAACAAGTCCTTCCGGATTTTGAATCCTGGTTATTCATAAATTAATCAGTTGACAATTATGATTTCTGCCTGAAAATTAATACTTTCACCACGAAATACAGTGGACGCTAAATAATTGTATTACTTATAAGTTTATTTGCCTTGCCCGGAATAGGGTATGTTTTTTATTTAACATTAAATCATTAGTTATGAAAAAAATAGCTTTTATAATGATGGTGGCGATGTCAATATTGTCAGTGTCATGTGATAAAATTGAAGATGTTACTGTTGGTTTTGAAACAGCAATCAAAGCAGATATGCCTGTTGTATCACAAAAAACCGGAGCTGATGAATTTAGCTTTGTAGGAGGAGGTGTTTTTACTTTATCTTCTGATCAGGAGATAAGAAAATACATGGATAATATCCAGGATTTAGTTCCTTTAAATGGTTCCTTAATTCAGTTTAACGGAGCAAAAGAAGGTAATAAAATTTTGAATATGACTTTGAAATATGGAATTCAAACCAATGCTAATGAAGAGCCTTCAATGGTTACTGCGTTTGGTTTTTTTGGTCAGTTAGGAGAAAAGAACGGAACGATAGATTATCAAGACGACAGTTGGTCTCCTAATTTGATAAAGGCGATGTATGAAAACAAAGACAAGGTGTTTGTAATCAAACTTGAAGGAAAATCGAATTACAACATAAATGCGCCGGTAAAACTAGATGTTCCTGTAAAAGTAAACACAACTCCATTACAATAGTAAACCAAAGCTCTCAGCTAAAAGGATTAATGTTGCTGACATATTAATCCTTTTATTTTCAAATAAATGTAGTTCCCGGAACATTCATTTATTATGCAAAAAAGGAATAGTTTTTGTACATTGAGTGGGCAAAGACTCACGATATGAAAAACTTTACCTTCTTTTCTTTTGCTTTTTTCTTGGCCCTGATTGGTTCTGTTTTCGCATCAGAAACGGATTCCACAAACAATTCAAACTCGATTCTGTACGAAAAACTATACCTCCATGTAGATCGTGAATTATATGCGCCGGGCGACGATATCTGGTTTAAATCGTATTTGGTAAGTGGTATCAATAACAAACTGATTCCGGGGTACAAAAACATTTATATACAGTTAATTTCAGAGTCAGGAGAACCTGTAAAAAGAAGTTTGTTGCTTTCAAAAGATGGTACGGCACATGGCGATATTCACCTTCCGGATAATATTGCGGATGGAAATTATACAATTCGGGCATTTACCAAATATCTGGCAAATTTTGGCGAAGAGAGTTTTTTTCACAAAAAGATTATGATCTCGGGATCAAAAAACTCATTCGAAATTGACAAAGATCCAAATGA
This sequence comes from uncultured Prolixibacteraceae bacterium, assembly GCA_913063265.1. Classification (GTDB taxonomy): domain Bacteria; phylum Bacteroidota; class Bacteroidia; order Bacteroidales; family Prolixibacteraceae; genus Draconibacterium. Next base: position 36,069 of record CAJXZG010000037.1, read on the forward strand.
AAAAGCATCAAAAATAGATGTGGCCTTTTTACCTGAAGGAGGTGCATTTGTTTTGAATGCAATCAATCACATTGCTTTTAAAGCCATAAACGAAAAGGGGAAAGGAATAAAAATAAATGGAAAGGTAGTAGACGAAACAGGTGCAGAAGTGGTGTCTTTCCGGACATCATACAAAGGAATGGGTAAGTTTATTATGATGCCACAGGAGGGGAAAAGTTATTTTGTTCTTATTGATGATTATCCTGAATTTAACTATCAGTTTGAAGCTGCACGTTCGGATGGAATCAGCCTGAATTACAAACCTGATGGAAGCTATTTGCAATTTACATTATCAAGAAATTTAAAAATTACCCGACCTCAGAACTTTGTCCTTAAAGCAACACATAAAGGCATCGAGCTTTTTAACTCAAGAATAACAATGAATGAGTTTCAACATGCTCAAAGATTATATAAAGGCCTGTTTCCGCTGGGAATATCGAAAATTACAGTCACTGATAGTTACGATAACATTGTCGCAGAACGGATGGTATTTATTCGCAATAACACTGAAAAATCAATTCAACTGGATGTCAACAAAGAAGATTTTACAACGCGTGAGAGGGTAAATATTCATGTGTCATCTTTACTTGATCAGGCGGATACTATTGTTTCAAATTTATCCGTTTCGGTTGTTCATGAGGATTATTTGAGTAATACCGGAAACAGTCAAACCATAGAAAGTTATTTACTTTTGGATTCGGAATTAAAAGGAGCCATTGAAGCGCCGGCATCCTACTTTTTTGATGAACAAAACCTTAGTGCTGATGAAAAGCTGGATTTGGTAATGATGGTAAATGGATGGCGCTCTTATTACTGGGATGATCTGGAAAAATTCAGGGGAATTGAACTGCCCGACTGGGCCGATTTTGGATTAACACTGGAAGGCAATGTTGTCAAACAATGGGGTAAAAAACCGGTTGAAGATGGAAAAGTGGTTATTGGACCTTTCTCAAATAGTTTTCTTTTTATAGAAGCCAGAACCGATGAACAGGGTTATTTTATGTTCGATAAACTTTATTTGAAAGACAATGCAAAAATAATGATCAATGCAGAAACAAAATCGGGCAATAAAAGAAATGACATAAATATGGTTCCGCAACATAGTCTGGATATGCCGCTTGCTCCGGATAAATTAGATCAATGTTGTTTCGATATTGATATTCCTTTTAAGTTTTACCGCGAAAACTATTATCGCCTTCAGGCCGAAAAAGAATATGAAGTAAAAACCGGAATTTTATTGGGTGAAATTCAAGCTATTGGCAGCAGGAAGGTTGGTGATGGACATTTTAGGATTTATGGCGATGCTGATGTCTCAATGAAAGTTCTTGATGAAGATATTGAAAGTTACTTTAATGTTTTGGATTATCTGGATGGCAGGGTAGCCGGAGTAGTGGTAGTTGGAGAGGAAGTAAGAATCAGAGGAGCTGCCAGAAATCCATTATTACTTGTTGATGGAGTAGAGTCATTTTGGGAAGATATGATTAATATACCAATGGGAGATATTGATAAAATTGAAGTATTAAAATCAGCTTACTCAACTTCAATTTTTGGTTCAAAAGGAGGAGACGGAGTTCTTTCAATTTTAACAAAAGTTGGGAAAGGTGAATGGGAGAACAACTGGGTAAGAAATGTTCATGGAAGAATTACTCCTACTGTATTTGGATTTCAGCAGCCAAGAGAATTTTATTCGCCAAAATATGCAATCGAAAATATTAACGATGCCAGGCCCGATAAACGGCCTACATTACTTTGGAATCCGGATGTAGAAGTAATAGATGGAAAGGCAAATATCCAGTTTTTTACTGCCGATAACCTTGCCCGCTATAAAGTTTATGTTGAAGGAATTAGTAAAACCGGTAAAATTTGTAGTGGTTATGCCAATTTTGCTGTTTCTATTCCAAGGAACTAAACTACTGTTTCTTATATTCGGGATTGGCCTCAGAAGGTACAAGAGCATTTGTCTTTTTTTGCCACATTAACAAGTCGTGTAACAATTCGTTTCTTTTTTCAACTTCAATATTACAAAGGTTATTGGTTTCGCTGATGTCGTTTTTGATGTTGTACAGTTCTACAGAATTGTTGGTTTCTATATTTTCAAAACCACCATCAAGCACCCATTCTTCATGAAATTGGAGTAATTTATAATCTCCTTTGCGAATTACACTCACCGGGCGTGTTCGGAAAACCGGATCGCGAGAATCTTCTTTTAATCCTGCATAAGCTTCCAAATATCCCGGAAAATGCCAGAAGATTGCTTCCCTCAAAATTTCATTTTTTCCTTCCAAAAGTGGAACTAAACTTTCCCCATCAAGATTATAATTTTCAGGTTTTTCAGCTCCGGCCAAATCAAGGAAAGTGGTATAAAAATCAGTGCTGATAATAACTTCCTCACAATTTGAATTGGCAGTAATTTTTCCCGGCCAGTAGGCAAACATGGGTTCCCGGATCCCGCCTTCGTAGTACATCCCCTTTCCTCCACGCAAAGGTTTTTGGCAAGTGAAAGTTCCATGGCCTCCATTATCGGAAAAGAAGATGATAATGGTGTTTTCACTCAGTCCCAGCTCTTCCAGAGTTTGATTTACTCTGGCTACACTTTCATCTACGCTTTCAATCATAGCAGCATATTCAGTATTATTGTGACAATCCATTCCTTCTTTGGTTTTGTATTTGGCTTTTATTTCATTTTTTGCCTGAATTGGAGTATGTACAGCATAATGGGATAAATACAAGAAAAAAGGATTGCCGGATTCTATAGGGTTATTTTCTTTGATAAAATTAACAGCCACATCGGTAAGATGGTCGGTTAAATACATACTATCCGGATTCCAGTGCCCATAGGGGTAATCCAAATGATGACGTTCAATTCCAAAGTCAAAACCCTGTTCTTCAGGTGTGTTCCGAACATGCCATTTCCCTATGGCTGCACTTACATAACCTGACGGTTTTAAAGCTTCGGCAATACTTATATTTTCCAGGGGTAAAGTTTCGTTGTTTTTAACGGGAATAATTCTGCGGGTTTCAGATTTGCCACGATCGGAACCTCCCACGGTAAATACACCGTGTCGGGGTGAATATTGTCCGCTAAGTAAACATGCCCGGGTTGGTGCACAATTGGCTGCGTTGGCATAGGCCTGTGAAAAAATCATACCGCCCCGTGCCAGCTTATCAATATTTGGGGTTTCATAATATTCCGAGCCCATAAAACCTACATCTTTCCATCCCAGGTCGTCGATAAAAATGAAGACAATGTTGGGTTTAGTTCCTGATAGATTGGTTGTTTGCTGGTTGTTGTTTGTTGAGCAGGCGATCATAAAAAGGGCTACTGCGAGTACGAAGATTATTTTCATTGGATTGGTTTTTTGTGAGTTAAAAATAGTGAATTATGGTTTATGTAGATGATAGTTGAAAAAAATCCGAATATGTTACATTTTGTAATTTACATTTTGTAAATTGCATTTTGTAAATTATAGTATTTTGTAATATGAAAATTGAGAAACCATTTACACCATTTCCTTCAGTTGGATATTTTGGCCCCGAGTATTTTTGCGATAGAGAAAAAGAAACCGAAACTCTGGTTGGTAATATTAAAGGTGGCCAATCTACCACACTTGTTTCAATACGAAGAATTGGTAAAACAGGCTTAATAAAACATTTACAACATCGAATAAGAAAGGATTTCATTTGTATATATGTAGATATTCTACCCACTGAAAATAGTATTGATTTTTTAAATGCCTTAGCCACCGCTATTCTTAATTCCGTTCCCGAAAAAACCAACATTGGAGCAAAAATCTGGAAGTTTATTCAAACACTTCGCCCGGTAATCAGCTATGATTCTTTATCCGGATCGCCCAATGTTTCATTTAATGTTCAGCCTAAAGAAAGTGAACGTCATATTGAAAATCTTTTGGCTTTTCTGGAACAACAAGAAAAACCGGTGGTATTTGCCATCGATGAATTTCAGCAAATACTTGAATATCCTGAAAAAAATATGGAAGCATGGTTGCGTACAATTGTTCAACAACTAAAAAATATTGTTTTTATTTTTTCCGGTAGTCAGCCTCATTTAATGCACGAAATGTTTGCTAATCCTTCAAAACCCTTTTTTCGAAGTACAGTATTTCTTCAATTAGAAAAAATTGAAGCAAGTGTTTACCAAAAGTTTATACTTCAAAAGTTTACCGATGCCAAAAAAGAAATATCTGAAAAAGTTGCTTTGGAAATATTAACCTGGACCAATGTTCATACCTATTTTGTTCAACTTTTATGTAATCGTGTTTTTGTTAATTCCGAAGAAAAAGTAACGACTGAAATCTGGCAAAACGTGGCTCAAAAAATGCTTGAGGAACAGCAAGCTTTGTTTTTAGGATATAGAAACATCTTAACAGGAGAACAATGGAAACTGCTAAAAGCCATTGCTAAAGAAGGTCAAACTTATTTGTTAACCTCCAAAAACTTTGTTCAAAAATATACCTTAGGAAGTCCGGCAACCGTATTACGGTCCTTAAAATCGTTGCAAAAGAAAAGCTTTATTTATAAACAGTTCGATGAAAAGGGCAATGCATATTACAGCGTTTACGATGTCCTTTTCCAACGTTGGATTCAAAATCAATATTAACCATGCTTTGTATAAACCTAAAAAATACCAATCCTTTCTTTTGTCTGGCAGCTGAAGAATATCTGTTAAAAAATTTTTCCGAAGATATATTTATGCTTTGGAGGAGCGAAAACACGGTGGTTGTGGGCAAACACCAAAATGCCCTGGCCGAAATAAATTATCCCTATGTTCGCGAAAAAAACATTACAGTTGCTCGCAGAATTTCGGGAGGTGGAACAGTAGTTCACGACAATGGAAATGTAAACTTTACATTCATTAAAAATGTTAAAAGTCCGGCAGAAATTTCGTTTAAACTGTTTACCGAGCCGGTTGTTGAAGCACTGGCAAAACTGGGAATCAAAGCCACCACTTCAGGAAGAAATGATTTGCTAATCGAGGATTTAAAAATATCAGGTAACGCAGAGCATGTTTATAAAAACCGGGTTTTGCATCATGGTACTTTACTTTTCGATTCGGATTTAAATAACCTTGGAAAGGCAATAAAAGTAGTTCCGGGAAAATATGAAAGTAAGGCTGTTCAATCCAACCGAAGCAAGGTGGCCAATATTTCCGGTTTTTTGAAAAATAAAATGAAAATCCAGGAATTTATTCATTTCCTTTTGGATGTTCAGCTAAGAAAAGATGGAAATACAAAATTCAGTTTGAATGATTTGGATTCAGAAATCATTCAGAAATTAGCGTTCGAAAAATTCGAAACATGGGATTGGCGCTGGGGATATTCGCCTAAATACACTTTTAAAAACAAGGTTGAAATTGAAGGAAAAATACTGCAAATTAAATTAAATGTAAAAAAAGGAATAATTGAAAAATGTATCCTTTCTGGTACATACTTTACTGAGGAAGAGAGGATTTTAATTAGTCAAAATTTGTCAGGCAAAAAGCATACTTTTGAAGATTTACAAAATATTCTTCAAACTGATTCAAGGGAGTTACTCTATTCCTTTTTTTGATTAACCTAAGTTTATTCTTTGATTAACATTTTCCCTGTTGCACTTTTTCCCGCAGAACTGCTTAATCGGTAAATATAAAATCCCGATTTTAATTCATTTCTTTTAAAAGTGAACATGTGTTTTCCATTTGAAAAATAACCCAGGTCCTTTTCAGATAGTTTTTTCCCGTTAATGTCGTAAACTTCAAAAGAAAAATGCCCCGGATTTTTTACGGTAAAAGCGATTTGAGTATGTTGGGTGAAAGGATTTGGAAAATTATTTAATTCAATATCATTCCCGAAATCATTCGCACTTATTTCATTGTTTGAAGTATTTATACTTGTTAGTCTTAAATCAAGCGTATTTATTGATTTTGGAGGCACAACAAACATTGTATCTGTGAGGTAATCCGTGGTAATAAAATCTGTATCTTCAGTTGTTGAATATGCTGTTGCATTAAGAATCTCAAAACCCGGTACCTGAACTTTAATTTTTAAAGTATCTGTTGCAGATCTATTGATTAGCACCATAGATGCCGAATCTGAAGTTGAACTTATAAAAGCAGTTGAACGAATATTTCCGCTATTTAATGAAGTACTGATTCTTTGCCATCCGGGATGAATAAATGCCGAATAATGTTTAAACACATAAAAATCTTTTGTGCGGTTATAACCCACAGAATTTTCCCATTTTGAACGATCCCAGGGAAAATGCAGATTCACCAATCCTCCTTCACTCCAAATCAAATCCCAGTATAAATAAGCACTTACATTTTCCTGTTCCAGCGATTGAAAAATCATTCCTGCCAAAACAAACCATTCGGCACGCGAATACTCGGTTTGAAAATGAGGAATATCAGGATGGTATTTTCCTACTTTTGCATAGTTGGAAGACGTAAAAGGATCATCTTTTACCGTCCCGCTTTCAGCACCATGATATAAATGATGACTGATAGCATGTATTTTTTTACGGTCGAGAACATTTACATAATTTTCTACGGCATTATAACCAATACCAACACATTCGGGCCCAACAAACAAGGGTGGATTTTCACGTTGGATTACTGAATCGTAAACAGCGTTAAGTGCTTTATTATAACCCGCAATTGTATCCGAACTTGTAATTCTTTCCGAAGGTCTGAATAGGCAACTTTCCCAGGATGCTTTAAAATCAGGTTCGTTTTGAATGCTGATGTATTTAGGAAAAATACCGTTTTTGTTGTAATCATCCAGGGATTCGTTCCACCACTCGGCAAAAGAAACATAATCAAATTCCACTTTGCCATTGTTGACAGTATATCTTAAAGTACCACCGTTTTTTCTGTCGTTGTTACTTTTGAATGAGGCTGGTGGCCCCCAGGAAGAAACCAGCACATCAATAGGATGTCCCAAAGACTTTTCGGCTGCAGTAACAAATGTTTTTGCCCTTCCAATCATTCCGGAATCATACCCGTATGCATTCCGAAATCTGAGAATATCCAGACTCAATTCCTTAAAAATTACATCGTATATCTGTGCTTTATTAGGATGAGCAATCAGCCAATTCTCATAATATGCCAGGGCAGCACCAAAACCAGTAATCGTTTGATGAGTATCTTCTGTTTGCAATTCAATTGTCTGTTCAATTAGTTGGGCTTTTGCCGGAAAGACTGAAAAAAAAAGCAGGATTAAGGCCGGTATGATTGTTGATTTTTTATTCATTACTTGCAAATTCAAAATATTTGAGCGCTTAAAAATAATAGAAGAAATTGAATACAAAAATAAATTGGGCCGGGAGTTGAAATGTTAAAAAGAAGTTTATAAATATGATCAAAAACGCCGAAGCAAAATCGCCCGGCGTTTAAAATATTGTGTTTGATAGTTATTATTTAGGAAGAGGATATCCTTTTAATTTTTCCAGGTTTGTAGCAATTTCTGATTCAGGATATTCGTAATCTGTAAGTTCGCCACCTAAATATTTATTGTAGCCGACCAAATCCATTAATCCGTGACCGCTAAAGTTGAAAAGTATGGTTTTTTCTTTGCCTTCTTCTTTTGCTTTTTTAGCTTCCCGAATTGTTGCTGCAATGGCATGAGTGGTTTCCGGTGCAGGTATAATTCCCTCTGTTTTCGAGAACAATAAACCGGCTTCAAAACATTCGCTTTGGTGTATCGCCTGAGCTTCCATTAGTCCATCACGAAGGGCTGCACTTACAAGTGGAGACATACCATGATAACGTAATCCACCGGCATGAATTGGAGCAGGAATAAAATTATGTCCTAAACTATGCATCGGCAAAAGCGGAGTCATTTGAGCCACATCACCGTTATCATAAATAAATGGTGCTTTTGTTAAAGTGGGGCAGCTAAATGGTTCTGCTCCAATAATCTGAATATTGGCACCGTTTATTTTTTCGTACATAAAAGGGAAAGAAATACCTGCAAAGTTACTGCCGCCGCCACAACATCCGATCACAACATCTGGATTTTTAATTCCAACTTTTGCCAATTGTTTTTTAGCTTCAAGGCCTATTATTGTTTGGTGCAACATCACATGGTTTAATACTGAGCCTAAAGAGTAGCGGGTTTCTCCGCTTTCATCTGTAACCGCAGCTTCAACTGCTTCGGAAATGGCAATTCCTAAACTTCCCGGAGTATCCGGAAATTCAGCTAAAATATTTCGTCCGGCCTGAGTTTCGGTACTTGGACTTGCAATACAATTTCCACCCCAGGTTTCCATCATCATTTTTCGGAATGGCTTTTGGTCGAAACTGACACGAACCATAAAAACTTTACATTCGATTCCGCCAATTTGAGCACAAGCATAAGACAATGCACTACCCCATTGACCGGCTCCTGTTTCAGTAGTTAATTTTTTGATTCCGAATTCTTTGTTATACCATGCCTGGGCAACAGCGGTATTTGGTTTATGACTTCCGGCCGGAGAAACACCTTCGTTTTTATAATATATTTTAGCAGGTGTTCCCAAAGCAGCTTCCAGTTCATAAGCACGAATCAGCGGACTTGGCCTCCATTGTTTTAATATATCCTGAATGGGCACAGGTATGTCAATCCATCTTTCAGGACTAACTTCCTGCTCAATCAGGTTCATCGGAAATACGGGTGCAAGCATTTCCGGGCCTACAGGATTTCCATCAGGTCCCAACGGTGGATTCAGAGGTGTTGGAAGGTCGGGAGTAAGGTTATACCATTGTTTTGGCATTTCCGACTCATCTAAAAAAATCTTTTTTATTCTTGCCATGATTTGAAGTTTTTGATTATAGTTTATTCTTGTTTTATTCTGTTTAAGTTTCCTCGCTTTGCTCGGAATGACAATTTAAATTGTGAGGAAGAGTATCGCTGAGCAGATTTGCTGCCCAGCGATACTCCCTGAAAATAACTAACCTGTCATTCCGAACGTAGTGAGGAATTTGTTTTTTATATTTCTATTTAAAACGAAAAAAGGGATTTAGTGCAAAAACGCACCAAATCCCTTTTCCCGGACTATGTCCATAAAATAATATGACTTTCTCGCGCTTCCATTTTTACATTGCGCCAGTTCCATTCTTTTCCGTATATGGGTTCTTTATACATTTCTTTAAAATTCAGGTTCGTAAAACTAATTATAATTTTTTCACAATCAAACAATTCCCTTTTTTTAGAGAAATATAGAATGGTTTTTAATTGGCTACAGACAACTTCTAAGGTTGTAGTATAAAATTTCCGGTATAAACTTTATTGTCCAGAATTGCCCTGTAAAAAAATACACCGGAGCCCAATTCACCTTTTTTATAAATATATTCATTACTACCTTGTTCTGATTTTACCTGCTTACCTGTCGAATCGTGCACTGTTATATCAAAAGATTTACCTGATGAAACCAATTTTATAGTAACATTATTTGCCGATGGATTAGGGTAACAAATTATGTGATTTTCATCTTGTAAAAACCGACTGAAAGTAATGCTCCAGTCTTTTACCATTTCTACAGCGTACCAAAGCGTTTTATCCACACCTGAATTTAGTTTTACATTTGAAAAACCTGAATCATCGCTTACAAAATATTTGGCTTTAGATTCAATCCGATTACCCTTCGTATCAAGAGGTGTTACCTTTAATCCGGCAGCTTTATTTTTTAATTTTATAGAAATTGACTGTGGGGCGATTAATGTTGGATTTCTCCCCCAGTTGTTATGAACTGTTGTGGTTCCATCCCAAATCATGTTTGTATTTATTTGTTTTGAACCTAAAAAAAGCAAGGACTTTGAAGATTCATTAAGTGATGAATCTACCAGACTTAGCCAGGCTACTGTTCCAAAATCGGAGCCGGATTCCAGCTTCATTTGATCGGTTTCTGTACCTGAATTATTGTTCAGTTGACCGGAAATACAACTAAATTTTGCTGTATTTATTTTAAATATTCCATTTTTATCCCATGTTATTTCACCGTTGTTTAACGAAAACGGACTCGAAGTTACAGCCGGTATATTTCCTAAATCGGAAGGTTCATCTTCATTAAATGTAATTTCCACTTTATTGTTATAACTTAATTCTTTGGGGAAAGGCGAATGAGTACTCCATCCGTTTTCGGCTTCGAGAGGCATCTTTAAAACATCTTCTTTTTTAAAGTTTACAGTAAAAGAATTTTCTGCTTCTGAAATTAAGTCATTTCGGTAAGCATAAGAAAAAACCGGGAAACCTGCCATAACTGCGTGATTTCTGTGTAAATCAAAATAACCATCCAGTTTATCAGCACTCCAGTCCCAGGAGCCACTGTAGGTAAAAAACATAATTCCGTCTGCACCATTAAAGGCCAGGTACGATGTAATCATAGGAAGCATTTCTGCCTGAAACTGATTGGGATATCCGTGGTTGTATTCGCTAATTGTATATGGTTTGTTTTTTACATTTAATCCATTGAATAATCTTTCGATTGTGGTTGTAGAGCTGAGCATCATGGGCTCATTGTTAATGGTCCAGTCGGTTCCCGACCAGGGTTGATTGGGGAAATGGGGATGATCCCAGTAAGCATGATTATCCAGGTAATCCAGGGTGTTCTGTACATAAACATCCTCGGGGCCAACATACCAGTTTGTTCCTGCAAGAGGTGCTTTTACGCCTAAGGAATCTTTTAGAAATTCCTGCATTTCTTTAAGAAAATCTATTTGTACTTCCGCATAAAAATCTGTTAAATCCATGGTACGTTGTTCGGCAAAACCATTCAATTCATGTAAGTCAAGGCGTTTTATGTTTCTGGCTTCCAGAGTTTCATGTTCCAGCAAACCATCGGTACTTGCTTTTTTATAAACCAAATCATCGATATAAAAATCGCCTACATTATTATCGAACCTAAACCATATTCTAAGGTTGTTTGTATTATTCTCGGGTGCTTTGAATGTTACCTGGTAAGACTGGTACATTGTATCAACAGTGAAATTTGCACTCATGTAACCCGTATACGGCGAATTATTTCTTTGAAATCCGGCTGACATTTTTAAACGTGCATTTGCTTTGGCCTTAAAATGCATTTCATAAATACTGTCTTTTTGAGCCGATTGCCCAACATTTTTAAAAGTAATGTGCCATGATGCAGTTCCGTGTTTAATGGCTTTCACCAATACAGAATTATTACCTGAAACAGGATCGTTATGTAATTCGAAAGAAGCCTGAGCATCCTGATGCTCTTCCAACTGCCAGTTGTTTTTATTCAGCCCGTTTTCAAAATTATCCTGGTAAATTATATCACCTGACTTTTTCGAACTGTTCCATACCTCGCGCAGGTTTTCTGTAGTTTTATATTTTTCGCCCAGAAAATCATGCCAGAGACTATCAAGTTCAAGGGAATATAAGGTTGGTAAACTTCCGCCTTCCGATAAGGGTTTTAACTTATCTCCATACCAGCGGCGGTATAGTGTATTTTCGTTAACTACCTCAACCATTGCCAAAACCGGATCCTCCGCCAAAGGAATTCCGGTATAAGGATTTGTATGAGCCAATAAATCGCGTGCATATTCTTTTTCCAGCTCAATTACATAGCGATTAAAAAGGGTAATTCCCTTTCCGTAATCCTGCAGGGAATCAGCAGCATAAACACCGTCAGTTTTTTCAAATGTTCGGGAAACATTCAGATTCATATTGACATAAATACCATTTTCTTTGAGTTGGAAAATCAGGTAATCCAAACGATCCAGCATGGTTGAATTAAAAGTTCGTGTTCCTGTAACTCCTTCAAATAAACTTCCTTTGCTCCAGGGATTATCGATATGATGAAAGCGTATTAGGTTTATCCCCATTTTTCTCATTCTTCCC